>DATAAR010000024.1:0-11672 GCA_036259975.1 Solirubrobacteraceae bacterium
ACCGGGGCGTCGAACGACCTCGAGAAGGTCACGGCGACCGCCAAGCAGATGGTCATGCGCTTCGGCATGAGCGACCGCCTCGGCCCGCGCGTGTTCGGCCACGATCACGGCCAGCCGTTCCTGGGCCGCGAGTTCTCCGCCGAGCCCGACTACTCCGACGAGATCGCGCGCGAGATCGACGACGAGATCCGCCGCATCGTCGAGGCCGCCCACCAGCGCGCCAAGGACATCCTCACCGAGCACCGCGAGGCGCTCGGGACGATCTCGGAGATCCTGCTCAAGCGCGAGACGATCGAGAAGGAGGAGTTCGTCGCGCTGCTCGACGGCAAGACCGAGGAGGAGGTCTTCGGTCCCGACCAGTCCGCCTCGCCGCCCGACGTGCCCGGCACGCCCGCCCCGGCCGAGCGCCCCGGCCGCGAGGCGCCGCGCCCGCTGCCGCGCCCCGGGCTCGCGGGTGGCGGCGTCGAGGCCCGCGGCCTCGAGCTGCCGGAGAAGCCCGAGCTGGCGTAGCGGCTCACCGCTCTCTGGCTGTCCTGGACGCCGGGCCTGTGGTCCGGCGTTCGTCGTTGTGGGGCCCGTCGTGCAGCCGGTGCGCGCGAGGAGCGAGCGCGGTCTCGTGGGCGGCGAGCACCCCATGCTGAGTAGCCGCCAACGCCGCGATTGCCGTATCGGCGACCCGAGTGGCGGATTCGCCTGCGTCGCCCCGAGGAAACCGGAGTCGGGGTCGGCCTCGAGCTCCTTGATCATCCGGGGCATGGCCCGGAAGACGAAGCCCCACTCGCGCAGCTTCCATGGTTTGTTGATGTGCATGCGATCAGGAAGACGACGAAGTCGCCGTCGATTCGCGCGTGGTGTCTGCCCTCGTGGATCGCCATGGCGCGACTGAACCCGCCACGCCCCGGGGCTGTGAGACAACCGTCGCAGACAGGCGAAATATCTTGATATCATGCGGATATGTCACCCCGCCGGAGCACCGATTCCAACCACGCCGCGCTCTACGTGCGCCTTCCCGCCGACGAGGCGCGCAAGCTCGACCGCGCGGCGCAGGCCGTCGGCGCGCCCAAGAAGGACCTCGTGGCCGGGCTCGTCGCCCGCTACGTGGACCCCGACTCCGACGACGGCCTCGCCGCGCTGCGCCGCCTCGGCGCCGAGGCTCCCGGCGCGCAGCCCCGGCGCGTGGTGATCGAGGCGGACGAGCCGCAGCTCGTCGTCGGTCACCACTCGTTCCGCCCCGCCGACCTGCCCGACGTCCTCACCCCGGCCCAGGCGGCGCAACTGCTCCAGGTCGACGAGGACGCCGTGCTCGCGCTCGCCGAGGAGGGCCGCCTGCCCGGCCGCCGCATCGGCGACGAGTGGCGCTTCGCGCGCGCCGCGCTCGTCGAATGGCTGTCGGGCGCCGCGGCAGAGAGCTGAGCCGCCACGCGCGGACCTAGGATGCGGGCGTGGCGGCCGCCTTCCGCATCATGGGCATCGTCAACGTCACGCCCGACTCGTTCTCCGACGGCGGCGAGTGGTTCGAGCGCGACGCGGCGATCGCGCACGGCCGGCGCCTCGTGGAGGAGGGCGCCGCGATCCTCGACGTCGGCGGGGAGTCGACGCGCCCGTTCTCGGAGCCCGTCCCGGCCGCGGAGGAGCTGCGCCGCGTCGTGCCCGTGGTCGAGGCCCTGGCGGATGCCGGCGCGCAGCTCAGCGTCGACACGATGAAGCTGGAGGTCGCCCGGGCTGCGATCGACGCGGGGGCGACGTTCGTCAACGACGTCACCGCCTTCCGCCACGACCCCGCGATCGCCGCGCTCGTCGCCGAGCAGGGCTGCGACTGCTGCCTCATGCACATGCTCGGCGAGCCGCGCACGATGCAGGTCGACCCGCGCTACGACGATGTCGTGTCGGAGGTCAAGGCGTTCCTCGAGGAACGCGCCGCGTTCGCCGTCGCCGAGGGGGTCGCCGAGGAGCGCATCATGCTCGACCCGGGGATCGGCTTCGGCAAGACGGTCGAGCACAACCTCGAGCTGCTGGACCGCCTCGACGAGATCGTCGCGCTCGGCTTCCCGGTGCTCCTCGGGACGTCGCGCAAGGCGTTCCTCGGCCGCCTGGTGGGCCGGGAGGACCCGCACGAGCGGGTCGCCGCCACCGTCGCCACGAACGTGCTCGGGCTGGAGCGCGGCGCCGCCGTGTTCCGCGTCCATGACGTCGCCGCGACGGCTGATGCGCTCACGGTCGCGGCTGCTACGTTGAGCCGGCATGGCGCCTGACCGCGACGACGAGCTCGACGACCTCGACGACCCGTACGACGACGAGGACGAGCCGGACGGGGAGGGCCCGCAGACCGAGGTCACGATCGAGGTGACCGGGCTCTCGCTGTACACGCACCACGGCGTCAGCGCGGCCGAGCGCGAGGTCGGCCAGCGCCTCGTCCTCGACCTCCGCCTCGAGATCGGGGAGTGCGACGCGACGGTCACCGACGTCGTGGACCACACCGTCGACTACGGCGTGGTGTGCGAGCGCGTCGCGCTCGTCGCCCAGCAGCGCAGCTACAAGACGCTCGAGCGCCTGTGCTCCGTAATCGCCGACCGCCTGCTCGACGACTTCGAGGCCGAGGAGGTGTGGGTCAAGGCGACCAAGCCGGAGCCGCCGATCCCGCTGCCGGTCGAGTCGGTGTCGGTCGAGGTCTGGCGCCAGGCCGGCGAGTGAGCACAGAGGCGGCAACGGAGTTCGACCGCGCGACCGCGGTCGCGCCGCTCGGCGACGGCGCCTGGGGGGGCGTCTGCGACCCGGGCTGGTGGGCCGGCCGCGGACCGAACGGCGGCTACCTCGCCGCGATCGTCCTGCGGGCCATGATCGCCGAGCTCTGCGACCCCGCGCGCGAGCCGCGCGCGCTCACCTGCCACTACCTGCGCCCGCCCGCCGACGGGCCCGTCCGCGTCGACGTGACCGTCGAGCGGGCCGGCCGGGCGATGGCCACGCTGACCGCGCGCGTGCGCCAGGACGGCCGCGACTGCCTCCTCGCGCTCGCCGCCTTCGGCATCGACGTTCCCGCGCCGGCCGAGTTCGCGACCGCGCCGCCGGCCGTGCCCCCGCCCGAGGACATCGGCCCCGTCCGCCCCGCGGGCTCCGGCCTGTCGATCGTCGAGCGCTTCGAGGCGCGCCCGGCGCTCGGCGCCGGGATGCTCGCCGGCGCCGGCGAGGCGCTCGCCGGCGGCTGGCTGCGGTTCGCCGACCCGCGCGCGACGGACGCGGTCGCGCTGGCCATGTTCTCCGATGCGTGGTTCCCGTCGCCGTGGGTGCGCCTGCGCGAGCCCGTCCCGGCGCCGACGATCGACCTCACCGTCCATTTCCGCGCCCCCGCGGCCGCCGCCGCGCTCGCGCCGGGCGAGCCGGTGCTCGCGGCGTTCCGCTCCACGACCGCGACGGGCGGCTTCTTCGAGGAGGACGGCCAGGTGTGGAGCCGCGACGGCGTGCTGCTCGCCCAGAGCCGCCAGCTCGCGCTGCTCGCCCCGCTCGAGCGCGCCGCGGCATGACCACCGGCTACCTCGGACTCGGCTCGAACGTCGGCGACCGCCGCGCGCACCTGCAGGCGGCGGCCGACCGGCTGCCGGCCAAGGGGGTCACGGTGCTCGCGTCGTCGGCGACGTACGACACCGACCCGGTCGGGCTCGTGCTCGATCAGCCGCCGTTCCTGAACGCGTGCGTGCGGATCGACACCGAGCTCGGGCCCGAGGAGCTGCTCGACGCCTGCAAGGCGGTCGAGCGCGAGCTCGGCCGCGACCTCGAGGGCGGCGTCCGGCACGGCCCACGGCCCATCGACGTCGACCTCCTGCTGCTCGGCGGCGCGGAATACGAATCCGAGCGCCTGCGGCTGCCGCACGAGCAGGTGACCGCGCGGCGGTTCGTGCTCATACCGCTGCTCGAGCTCGACTTCGAGCTGGCGACGCCCGACGGCACGCGGCTGTCGGACTGCCTCGCCGCGCTCCCGCTCGACGAGGGCGTCCGCCGCGCGGGGCCGCCGCTCGCGGTCGGCCGTCAGGGCTGAGGAGGCGGCGAGCCCGCCAGCCAGTCCGCCGGGAACGTCCCGCGCGGCACCGCCCCCGGCTGCCAGCCGAACAGCTCGCGCGCGTGCGCCTCGGCCGGGCGGCCGGCGAAGAACGCCGCGACGTCGGCGATCGTGAGCAGCAGCCGCGACGTCGTGGCGACCTGCAGGTCGGCGGCGTTGACGTCACGCCCACCCAGCACGCCGGCCGCGATCCAGCCGTCGATCCGGTCCAGGTGGCGCGGGAGGTTGCGCAGGTCGGCGCGCACGGCGCCCACCGTCGCCCGGTTCAGCGCCACCTCGGCGCGGACGATCGCGCGCGCTGCGACGCGGAGCGCCGCCGGGGGCAGCGGGATGCGCGAGCCCTCCGAGTACGACGCGAGCGCATCGGGCCGCAGCCGCAACGCGCCCCACAGCAGCCGCCGCGCGAGCGGCTGATAGACCTCGTCGCCCCACTCCTCGGCCCGCTCGACGAGCGCGCGCGCGTCGCCGTCGGGCGGGAACAGCGGCGGCTCGGGCGCCAGCTCCTCCAGGCGGCGCAGGATCGCCATGGAGCCCGACAGCTTCTCGCCGTCGTCGAGGACGATCGCCGGCAGCGTGCTCGATCCGAAGCGCACGCGCTGGATCGGCGCGTGCAGCGGCGGCGGCAGCTCGATCACGCGGAAGCGCAGGCCCTTCAACTCGAGCGCGCGCTGCACGGCGGCGCAGGGGCGCGAGCCGTGCACCACGAACAGGTCGATCGCCACGGGCGCAACCCTAGACTGCGCGGCCATGCTGCTCGTCGTCGACGTGGGCAACACCCAGACGCACTTCGGCACCTACCGCGGCGAGGAGCTCGTGGAGCACTGGCGCTTCGCGACGGTCCGGGAGTCGACCGCCGACGAGCTCGGCGCGGCGCTGCGCAGCCTGCTCGAGCTGCGCGGCGTCACGCTCGGCGACCTCAGCGCGTCCATCGTGTCCTCGACCGTGCCGCAGCTCGGGCCGGAGTGGACGGCGATGGCGAGCCGCTACCTCGGCCACGCGATGACCGTCGTCGGCCCCGGCATCCGGACCGGCATGGCGATCCGCTACGACAACCCGCGCGAGATCGGCGCCGACCGCCTCGTCAACGCGGTCGCCGCGTACGAGAAGGTTCGCGGCCCGGTCGTCGTCGTCGACTTCGGCACCGCGATCACGTACGACCCCGTCTCCGCCGAGGGCGAGTACCTCGGCGGCATCATCACGCCCGGCGTGGAAATCTCGATGGAGGCGCTGACGAGCCGCGCCGCCGCGCTGCCGCGGATCGACATCGCGCCGCCGCGCTCGCTCATCGGCAAGTCGACTGTCGACGCGATCCGAAGCGGCATCGTCTACGGGTTCGCCGGGCAGGTCGACGCGATCGTCCGCCGCCTGCGCGACGAGATGGGCCAGGAGACAGAGACGATCGCCACCGGCGGGCTGGCCGGCCACATCGTCCCGTTCACCGAGTCGATCGACGAGGTCGACGACCTGCTGACGCTGACCGGCCTGCGGCTGCTGTACGAGCGCAACGTGCCGTAGCGCTCGCAGCCAACCTGCCGCTTGGCAGCGAGCCGTCGGCCGGGTAGCTTCGGAGCAGACGCGAAGGAGGCTCCCATGACATTTTCCGTCGGCGACCGGGTCGTGGCCGAGAGCGAGTCGACCGAGCGCCCCGCGCGGCGCG
The DNA here is from genome assembly GCA_036259975.1 of Solirubrobacteraceae bacterium. Classification (GTDB taxonomy): domain Bacteria; phylum Actinomycetota; class Thermoleophilia; order Solirubrobacterales; family Solirubrobacteraceae; genus JAOPZW01. Next base: position 5,709 of record DATAAR010000024.1, read on the forward strand.
GCGAGATCCTCGAGGTCGTCCGCGGCGACCCCCACCCCCGCTACCGCATCCGCTGGGAGGACGGGCACGAGACGATCTACACGCCCGCGGCCGGAGCGCTGCGGGTCGAGATCGAGGCCGGCGCCCGGTAGCGGGCGCGGCTACCCTGGGGCGCGTGACGCCGCGGCTCAGCGACCCCTTCCACATCGGTCCCGTCCGCATCCCCAACCGGGTCGTGCTCGCGCCCCTGGCCGGCATCGGCAACTGGTTCGTGCGCCTCCAGGCCAAGCGCTACGGCGCCGGCCTGGCGGTCTCCGAGATGGTGTCGAGCTTCGGCATCCACTACCGCAACGAGAAGACCGTCGGCGAGATGCTGCGCATCCACCCCGACGAGCGCCGCGACGGCCGCGGGCCGGTCTCGATCCAGCTCTTCGGCCAGGACCCGGAGGTCATGCGCTCCGCCGCCGCGACTGTCGCCGAGCGCGGCGCCGACCTGATCGACCTGAACATGGGCTGCCCCGTGCCGAAGGTCTGCAAGACCGGTGCGGGAGCGGCGCTGATCAAGGACCCGGACACCGCCGTCGCGGTCGCGCAGGCGGCGCGGGAGGGCAGCGGCCTGCCGGTCACCGTGAAGCTGCGCTCCGGTCAGCGACCGGGCGATACCGACGGCTACGAGCTCGCGCACCGGCTCGTCCACGAGGCGGGCGTGAGCGCGATCGGCTTCCACCCCCGCTCGGCGGCGGTGCACCACAAGGGGACGCCGGACTACGACCTGGCCGCCAGGCTCGTCGCGTCGCTCGACGCCCCGGTGATCCTCACCGGCGGCCTGAGCTCGCCGGCCGCGGTGCGGGACGCCTACGAGCGCACCGGCGCCGCCGCGGTCATGCTCGCCCGCGGCGCGCTCGGCAACCCGTGGCTGTTCGAGCAGGTGCTCGGCACGCGCGCCGCCGACCCCGTCGCCGCGGAGGTCCTGGCCGAGCTGCACTGGGTCATGGACCGCGCGGTCGAGCACCTCGGCGACGACCGCGCGGGCCGCTACCTGCGCAAGTTCTACCCCTGGTACGTCGAGCGTCTCGGCGCCGGGAAGGGGCTTCAGGAGGCGCTCCAGAGGACCGCCACGGTGGCCGAGGCGCGGGCCGTCGTGAGCGGCCTCGAGACCCTCCCCGAAGCGGCATAGTCGGGCGCTATACTGCCCCGCTCGCACCGCCCCCCGAGCCGGCGCGAACTCCCCGCCGAGAGCGGGGTTTTCTGTCCCCACGGACCACCCACAAGGCCATGGCACGAGACGTAATCCTCACCCCCGAAGGCCTCGAGAAGCTCAAGGACGAGCTCCAGGAGCTGCAGACCACCCGCCGCCGCGAGGTGGCCGAGCGCATCAAGGAGGCGCGCGAGTTCGGCGACATCTCGGAGAACTCCGAGTACGACGACGCCAAGAACGAGCAGATGATGCTCGAGCAGCGCATCGCGCAGCTCGAGGAGCGGCTGCGCTCCGCGCAGGTGGTCGATCCGAAGGACATCTCCACCGACGCCGTCCAGGTCGGGTCGGTCGTCTCGGTCAAGGACGAGAAGACGGGCAAGTCGCAGAAGTTCACGATCGTGGGCTCGGCCGAGGCCAACCCGAAGGAGAGCAAGCTCTCCAACGAGTCGCCGGTCGGGCGCGCGCTCATGGGCCACAAGCGCAACGACGTCGTCTCCGTGCAGGTCCCCCGCGGTCCCGCGCGCAAGCTCAAGATCACCAAGATCGACGTCGGCCTGTAGGGTCGGCGGCCATGGCCGCCGACGAGCTGCTCGCCACCCGGCGGGAGAAGCTCGAGGGTCTCCGCGCCGACGGCATCGAGCCCTTCCCGTACCAGTACCCGGGGGTCGTCCCCGTCGCGGAGGTCCACGCCGCCCACGCGGACCTGCCGGCCGGCGAGGACACCGACCAGCGTTATCGCGTCGCCGGGCGCCTGCACGCCCGCCGCGGTCAGGGCCGCATGGCCTTCCTCGACCTCGACGACCGCTCGGGCCGCATCCAGCTCCAGGCCAAGGCCGACGTGCTCGGAGCGGAGCGCATGGAGCGCCTGCTGGACCTCGACCTGGGCGACCTCGTCGGCGTCGACGGGCTCGCGTTCCGCTCCCGGCGCGGCGAGCTCAGCCTGCGCGTCGAGGACTTCGCCGTCCTCGCCAAGAGCCTGCGGCCGCCGCCGGACAAGTTCCACGGCCTCCAGGACGTCGAGACCCGCTTCCGCCATCGCGAGCTCGACCTCATCGCCAACCCGGAGGCGCGCGAGCTGTTCGTCACGCGCGCCCGGGTCATCTCGGCGATTCGCGGCTACCTCGACCGCGAGGGGTTCGTCGAGGTCGAGACGCCGGTGCTGCAGCCCCTGTACGGCGGCGCGCTCGCGCGCCCCTTCACGACGCACCACAACGCGCTGGACCGCACGCTGTACCTGCGCATCGCCACGGAGCTCTACCTCAAGCGCCTCATCGTTGGAGGGCTGGAGAAGGTCTACGAGCTCGGCAAGGACTTCCGCAACGAGGGCGTGTCGTTCAAGCACAACCCTGAGTTCACGATGGTCGAGTGGTACGAGGCCTACGCCGACTACACGGACGAGATGCGCCGCGTGGAGGAGATGGTCGCGTTCGTCGCGGAGCAGTGCGCCTACGACGGGCCGCTGCGCCTCCTGCCCCCGTGGCGGCGCGTGACCCTGCGCGATGCGATCCTCGAGAAGACCGGCCTCGACGTGCTGGCGCACAGGGAGCACGACGCGCTCGTCGACGCAATCGAGGCGTCGGCGCGCGTGGAGCTCACGACCGCGGACCGCACCTGGGCTCAGCTCGTCGACGACCTGCTCTCCAAGTACGTCGAGCCCGACATCGCCGACCCGCTGTTCGTCATCGACTACCCGGTCGAGCTGTCGCCGTTCGCCAAGGCGCATCGCACCGAGCCGGGCCTGACCGAGCGCTTCGAGGTCTTCGCCGATGGCATGGAGTTCGGCAACGCGTTCACGGAGCTCAACGACCCCGAGGAGCAGCGCGCCCGCTTCGAGGCGCAGGTCCGTCACGCGGCGGCCGGCGACGAGGAGGCGCAGCCGTTCGACGAGGCGTTCCTCGCGGCGCTCGAGTACGGCATGCCGCCGACCGGCGGCGTCGGCGTCGGCGTCGACCGCCTTGTGATGATCATGACCGGCCGGCGGTCCATCCGGGAGGTCGTGCTGTTCCCGGCGATGCGGGACTGAGCGTGTCCGAGCGCTTCACCGAGGCCGCCCGCGCCGCCGTGGCGGCGGCCGAGGCCGAGGCGCGAACGCTGCGCCATGACCACATCGGGACCGAGCACCTGCTGCTCGGCGTGCTGTCCCGGACCGGCGAAGTGGGCGCCCGAGCGCTCGCCGCGCTGGGGCTGACGCTCGGTGAGGCGCGCGCGCAGGTCATGCGGATCGTCGGGCTTCCCGCCGGCCCGTCGCCGCCGGAGCTGCCGATGACGCCGCCCGCCCGCGACGCGCTCGCCGGCGCGCTGCGCGAGGCGATCGAGGCCGGCGGCACCGCCGTCGGCCCCGAGCACGTGCTGCTGGCGCTGCTGCGCGAGCGCGACGGCGTCGCGGTGCGCGTGCTGCTCGGCGCCGGCGTCGACCCCCGGCGGCTGCGCGAGGAAGTGCGTGCGCTGTCGGCGGCCGGTGCGACCGCCGCCGACGACGCGCAACCTGGCGCGCCGGCGCCCGACGAGCTCGTGGGCGGCTACGCGCTGCTCGGCGTGCTCGCCGCCGGAGGGCCGGCCGCAGAGCTGCTGCGCTCGCACGGCGTCGACGAGGCCGCGGTGACCGATCTGCTGCGGCGCGCTTAGCTTGGCGCGTCGGCGCGCTCGGCCTCGACGCGCGCCAGCGCGCGCAGCCGGGCGAGCGCCTGGCGCAGCACCCGCGAGACCTGCATCTGACTCACGCCGATGCGCTCGCCGATCGCGGCCTGCGTGAGGTCCTCCTCGAAGCGCAGCCGCACCACCTCGCGCTCGCGCGGCGTCAGCGAGCGCAGGAGGGCGTGCAGGACCGCGCGCTGCTCGGCGTGCGTGAAGCCGTCGTCGGTCATGCCGACCGTGTCGCCCAGCGTGTCGCCCGGCTCGTCGTCGCCGCCGGAGCGCGGGGTCTCGAGCGACGTGGCGCGGTAGGCGCTCGAGGCCTGCATCGCCTCGAGCACGTCCTCCGGCTCGGCATCGATGCTCCCCGCGACCTCCTCGACGGTCGGCGCGCGGCCGATCTCGCGGGTCAGCTCGTCGGCGACCCGGTCGACGCGCAGCGCCAGGTCCTGGAGGTCGCGTGGCACCCGCACCGCCCACGTGCGGTCGCGGAAGTGCCGCTTGATCTCGCCCATGATCGTCGGCACGGCGTAGCTCGAGAACGCCACGCCGCGCTCGGCGTCGAAGCGGTCGACTGCCTTGATGAGGCCGAAGCACGCCACCTGGAAGACGTCGTCGAAGGGCTCCTCGGGCCGCTGGTAGCGCGCCGCGAGCTGGCGCGCCAGCGGCAGGAAGCGCTCGACGATCGCGTCGCGGTCGACCGGGTCGTGCTCGTCGCAGTAGCGCTGGAAGAGCCGCCGGTCCAGGCGGGCGCGGTCGCGGTCGGCGTGCGGCTGGTCCTGCGTGTGGATGGTCGGGGTGGCAGCCACTGGTGATCCTCGGTCGTTCGACCGCGCCGGGGGCTGGGGCGCCGTGCGACCGGCGTGTCATCGACCGGTCCTCAGAACCAATAGCCGAGCATAACGCCCGACCACGCCCTTCGAGTTGCTTCCCAACCGGTCAGTCGTCACCGTCGGGACCGCGGGTCGACGCGCCGGACACCCGCGTTCCGAGCCGTGCGAGGGCGACCACAGGCCTACTTCTCGGGCCGTGCGGGAACGCTGCCGTCATGCGAAGAGGCGCCAGACCGCGCTGGTAGACTGGCTTATGCCCGCCGACCGAACCCGATTGACTCATCCGTTCCGGCCCCCGCGCCGATACATGAGCAGTCGGGCCACTTCGCGTCCCAAGACCCGCACTCACGGACCACGCAACGACCGAGGCTAGGCAGCCGTCCCAGCAGGAAGGACCAGCAGCACATGTTCGAGCGATTCACAGAACGGGCCCGGCAGGTGGTCGTTCTCGCGCAGGAGGAAGCGCGAACGCTCAAGCACAACTACATCGGCACCGAGCACATCCTCCTCGGACTCCTTCGGGAGGAGGAGGGCCTTGCCGCCCGCGTCCTCGAATCGCTCGACATCACCGTCGAGCGCGTACGCGCCCAGGTGGTGCGCATCGTGGGCTCCGGCGAGGAGGTCACCTCGGGCCAGATCCCGTTCACGCCGCGCGCGAAGAAGGTGCTTGAGCTCGCGCTGCGCGAGGCGCTGAGCCTGGGCCACAACTACATCGGCACGGAGCACATCCTGCTCGGCCTCGTTCGCGAGAACGAGGGCGTGGCGGCGCGCATCCTGCTCGACTTCGACGCCGACGCCGAGAAGATCAGGAACGAGATCATCCGCATGCTGTCCGGCCCCGGCCGGCGCCAGCAGGGCGCGGCGCAGGCGACCGAGAAGAAGAGCTCGAAGCTGCTCGACCAGTTCGGCCGCAACCTGACGAAGCTCGCCTCCGAGGGCAAGCTCGACCCGGTCGTCGGCCGCCAGAACGAGATCGAGCGGGTCATGCAGATCCTCTCCCGCCGCACCAAGAACAACCCGGTGCTGATCGGCGAGCCGGGCGTCGGCAAGACGGCCGTCGTCGAGGGCCTCGCGGCCCGCATCGCGACGAACCAGGTCCCGGAGATCCTGAAGAACAAGCAGATCTACACGCTCGACCTCGCCGCGCTCGTGGCGGGCTCGAAGTACCGCGGAGAGTTCGAGGAGCGCCTGAAGAAGGTGATGAAGGAGATCACCCAGCGCGGCGACATCATCCTGTTCATCGACGAGCTCCACAACCTTGTCGGCGCCGGGGCCGCCGAGGGCGCGATCGACGCCGCGTCGATCCTGAAGCCGGCGCTCGCC
>DATAAR010000025.1:0-17188 GCA_036259975.1 Solirubrobacteraceae bacterium
TTGTGGCCGCCCTCGCGGCCGTTGCCGCGCACGTCGCTCGACAGCGGCCCCTTCGGGTAGCTCGACTCGCGGCGGATGAGCGGCACGGTCAGGCGCTGCGGCGAGGCGGCGTAGTCCCAGCCGTAGCGGCCCTTGACGCACAGGCGGCCCTGGTTGCCGGGCTGCTCGCGGCCGTCGGCGAACGAGATCGCCTTGCGCTCGTCGTCGACGTGGAACGTCAGCGCGCAGCCGACGCCGCAGTACGGGCAGACCGACTCGACCTGGCGCAGCTCCGAGCGCGGCCTGATCGGCACATTGCGGATCGGCTTGTTCGTGATGGCGCCGGTCGGGCAGGCGGCGACGCACTCGCCGCACGTCACGCACGACGACTCGCCCATGGGGTCGTTGAGGTCGAACGCGATGCGCGTCGTGTACCCCTTGCCGGAGCGGCCGATGACGTCGTTGCCCTGGATGTCGTCGCAGGCGCGGACGCAGCGGTCGCACAGGATGCAGGCGTCGTGGTTGACCGAGATGACCGGGTTGGAGTGGTCCTCGCCCCGACCCCGTCCGCGCGGCAGCGCGCTCTCGTCCTGCGGCACGTTGTACTGGCGGACGTAGACCAGCAGCTCGTTGTCCGCGGTCTTCGTCTCCTTGGGGTCCTCGTCGACCGGCGGCTGGTCGACGAACAGCAGCTCCGTGAGCTTCGCGCGGTTGCGGTCGAGCTCCGGCGTGTCGGTCCGGACCTCCATCCCGTCCTCGCACGGGCGCACGCACGCGGCCGCGTAGACGCGCGCGCCGACGTCGACGATGCACATCCGGCACACGCCCACTGGGTCGTAGCGCTCGTCATGGCAGAGCACCGGGATCTCGATCCCTTGGTCCTTCGCGGCCTGCCAGATGGTGGTGCCCTCGGGGACCGTGACCTCGCGGCCATCGATCGTGAGGCTGACGGTGCGGATCTCGGTGGGGGCGGGGGTGGAGATGGCCACGGTTTCGCCTCAGTGTCTCCTCGATTGGACCGGGTGGAGCCTATGTATGCGCTTCATACTACGTATCAGTGGACGAGCACTTCGTCGAGGCGCAGGTCGGCGATCTGCGCCGCGGTCGGCAGGCCCTCGTCGTCGAGCCCACGAGCCGCGTAGTACCCGCGGATCATGGCATCGAGCCGTTCTGAGGTGAGCGCCGCCGCGCGTCCTGACGCGACCTCGAGCGACTCGGTCAGGAAACGCTCGGGGAGACCGTCGTCCGCGCGCGTCCAGCCCTCGCGCGCGTTGAAGGCGCGCTTGGCGAGCGTGATGCGCTTCGCGGTGGCCTCGAGCTCCTCGCCGTCGACGTCCCAGCCGGTGATCGCACTGAGCAGCCGTGCCCACTCGGGGTAGGGCTCGACGAACACGCCGCGCAGGAACTTGCACAGGATCAGCGAGTCCATGACCGCGGCGCGGTCCTCGGTCTCGATCGCGGCGGCGACGTGCGCCTCGCCGCCGGTCAGGCGGTCGTGGCGCCCCGAGAGGTCGGCCTCGTACGCGCCGGAGCGGTTGTGGTCGGCGCCGCGGGCGTTGACGGCCAGGCCGAGGGCCATGGCCTGCAGCGTGCGCGGCTCGTAGCCGGGCAGCTCCATGCCCTTGACCTGCGGGGCGAACGCGATCGAGCCTTGCCCCACGTCGGCGGCGGCGGCGCGCGAGCCCTCGGCGAGCAGCGCGCCGAGCCCCTCGCGGGCGCCGATCTCGTCGAGCGCCCGCAGCAGCGCGTCCGCGTCGCCGAACCGCAGCCACGGCGCGTCGATCAGCCCCCGCTCCGCGCACTCCATCGCCCAGGCGATCGTGCCGCCGGCGGAGATCGTGTCGAGGCCGAGCTCGTCGCACCGGCGGCTCGCCTCGAGCACCGCGTCGGGGTCCGACACGCCGCAGAGCGGGCCGAGCGCGAAGACGTTCTCGTACTCCACGCGGACCTGCTTGCCGCCGGCGCCCTTGTAGATGTGCTCGCAGCCGATCGAGCACGAGGCGCAGCTGTCGCGGGCGATGCCGCGCGCCTCGGCGAGGTCCTCGGCCGCCAGCCGCGGGGCGTCGGTGAACGTCGACTCCTGGAAGTTGCGCGTCGGCAGCGTGGCGATCGCGTTGAACGCGAGCAGGTTCGCGAGCGTGCCGAGCTCGCGGTACTTGGCGGTGGCCGGGCCGAACGAGCGCGTGCGCAGGTCGCGGGCGGCCTCGAGGACGGCGCGCGGGTCCGCCGAGGCGACCTTGGTGGCGGGCTTCACCGCGACCGCCTTGAGGAGCTTTGACCCGAGCACGGCGCCGAGGCCGCCCCGGCCGGCGTGGCGGCCGTCGTGGGAGACGGTCGCGTACTTGACGAGGTTCTCGCCCGCGGGCCCGATCGACGCCACGCGCCAGGCCTTGCCGAGGCGCTCGCGAAGCCGGGACTCGGCCTCGGCGGCGGGAAGGCCCCAGAGGTCGCCGGCCGGCTCCAGGCGCGGGCCGTCGCCGTCGATCAGCAGCACGGACGGCTCGGCGCAGGCGCCCTTGACGACGATCGCGTCGTGGCCGGTGAGCTTGCCCGCGATCGCGAAGTGGCTCGAGGCGAGCGCGTCGTTGAGCAGCCCGGTGAGCGGCGACTTGGCAACGACCGCGAACTTCGCGCTCGTGGTCAGGGGCGTGCCGACGAGCGGCGAGAAGCAGAACGCCAGCGGCGCCTCGGGGGCGAGCGGGTCGACGCGCGGCGGGGCGAGGCGGTGCATGAGCCAGGCGCCGAGGCCGGCGCCGCCGATGTACGCGCGGAGCACGTCCTCGGGCAGGGGCAGCCGCTCGGCGCTCGCGTCCGCGAGGTCGACGACGAGGGCGCGGCCGAAGTAGCCGCCAGGGGGGCCGGACGCCTCCATGCCCCATAAGGGTACGCGTCGCGACAATGTTCCGGACCCATGGCCGAGGACCGCGAGCGCTCCGCCAGCCGCCCCGTCGCCTCGGTGGCGCGCGCGCTGGCGCTGCTCGACGAGCTCGGGGCCAATCCGGAGGGCCTGGGGGTCAACGAGCTGGCCCGGCGGATCGGCGTCAACGCCTCGACCGCGTCGCGGCTGCTGGCCACGCTGGAGAGCGGGCGGATGGTCGAGCGCGCGGCGGGCGGCGGGCCCTACCGGCTCGGCCTGCGGCTCGTGGCGCTCGCCGACGGCGTGCTCGCGCGGCTCGACGTCCGGGAGGTCGCGCGGCCCCGCCTGCGCGACCTGGTCGCGGCCACCGGCGAGACCGCGACGCTGTCGGTGCCGGGCGCGTACGAGGCGGTCACGGTCGACTTCGTCCCGGCGTCGTCGAGCGTCGTCAGCGTGGCGCGGCTGGGCCGCCCGAGCGTCGGGCACGCGACGGCGGCCGGCAAGGTCGTGCTCGCGTTCGGCCGCGACGGCGTCGCGGCGGAATCCGGGTCGCTGGCGCGCTTCACCGAGCGGACGATCGTCGACCCGGCCGCGCTGGCGGCGGAGATCGAGGGCGTGCGGGCGCGCGGGTGGGCGGAGGCCGCCGGCGAGCGCGAGCCCGACCTCAACGCGCTCGCAGCGCCGGTGTTCGGCCGCGGCGGCGAGCTCGAGGCGGTGCTCGGGCTGCAGGGCCCAGCGGCGCGGCTCACCGCGCAGCGGCGGCGCGAGGTGCTGCCCGCGCTGCTCGACGCGGCGGCGGAGCTGTCGCGGGCGCTGGGCGGGTGACGTTCTGGCGGTCCGGTCGGTGCGCCGTCCGCTCAGGCGCGCGCCAACGGAAGCGCCCGCGCCAAACGCCGCCGCGCCGCGGCGGCCACGAACGCTTCGAACACGGCGAGGCCTGGCGCTCCGTCCTGCCAGGACTCCTGCAGCTCCCACTGCACCCCGAGCGCGAACTCGTGCGCCGGCAGCTCGATCGCCTCGACGATCCCGTCGTCGGCGCACGCGACCGCCTCGACGTCCCGGCCGAGCTCGGCGACGGCCTGGTGGTGGTACGAGTTGACCGTCGCGCGCGGGCCCAGCGCGGCGTGCAGCCGCGACCCGGGCGCGACCGTTATCGGGTGGGACGGGTGCTCGGGCATCGGGCCGTGGCCGAGGGTGGCGGCGCACACGCGGTCCCAGCGCGCCCAGTCGCCGCCCGGGTGCCCGCGCGCGGCCGGCGGGTACTCGGAGCGGTCGCGGTGGAGCGTCCCGCCCAGCGCGACGTTGAGAACCTGCATGCCGCGGCAGATCCCGAGCACCGGGAGCTCGCGTGCGAGGGCCTCGTGCACGAGCGCGAGCTCGAACTCGTCGCGGTGCGGGGACACCGCGGTGAGGGCGGCATGCGGGCCGGCGCCGTAGCGCGCCGGGTCGATGTCGCGGCCGAAGCCGAGCAGCAGCCCGTCGGCGAGGTCGAGCGCGGTCGCGCGCGCCGCGCCGTCCTCGAGGTAGGGCAGGAACACCGGGACGGCGCCCGCCGCCACGAGCGGGCGGCTCAGGGCGACGCCGAGGTAGTCGCCGTAGTCGGTGAACCCGGCCGAGACCGCGATCGTCGGCACGGCCGCGCTCAGCTCCAGGGGTACGGGCTGTGGCTGACCGGGTGCAGGTCGCCCGTCTCGAAGCGCTCGTAGCGGAACGGGTGCAGCAGGCTCGAGTGCTCGCCGCCGAGCACCCGCGCGATCTCGCGGCCGACGGCGATCATCTTGTAGCCGTGGTTCGAGTCCGCCGCCACGTACACGTTCGGCCGCATGTGGTCGAAGACGGGGAAGTTGTCGACGGTGAACGCGCCCACGCCGCCCGAGCGCACGTCGCGGTACTTGCCGCGGACGCCCTCGAAGCGCCCCAGGCAGTGCGAGAGCGCGGCGCACCACTCGTCGGCGAAGCCCGGCTCGGCGGAGCCCGTCGGGTAGGGATCCACCGCGAACTCGTGACCTTGCGGGAGCGGCTCGGCCCCGCCCTGGACGCTGTGGCGGTCGGGCTTGAAGTACACGCCCCAGGGCCGGTCGGTGATGAGGCGCCCGTCGTCGGCGCGCAGCTCGGCGTCGGAGTCGACGTGCAGGACCGGCGAGAGGGCGCCGGTGGCCGTCGTGAACGCGCCCGGGTCGACGTCGACCTCGCCCTCCTGCAGGTACCAGTACGTCCACATCTCCCGGTCCTCGGCGAGGGTGCCGTCCGGCATGCGGACGTCGATCCGGCGCGGCAGGCCGAGCATCTCCCACAGGGTCGCGATCCACGGCCCGACCGCCACCACGACGTGCTCGACGCGGATGTCGCCCGCCGTCGTGTGCACGGTCGTGACGGCGCCCGAGGCGTCGCTCTCGAAGCCGGTGACCTCGACGCCCTCGACGATCGCCGCGCCGGCGGCGCGCGCCTTGGCCGCCAGCCCGAGCATGGACTCGCGGTTGAAGGCGAAGCCGCCCGCGTGCTCGTGCAGGCACACGGTGAGTCCGCGGGCGCGCCAGTCGGGATAGAGCGCGGTCATGTGCTCGCGGACCGCGCGCTCGCCGGTGTGCAGCTCGGACGGGTAGCCGATGCGCTGCTGGCGCTCGAAGACCTCGACGAGGTCGGGCTCCTGCGACTCGGGGCCGAGCGCCACGTAGCCGGTGCCGTGGTAGTGCAGCGCCTCCGGGTCCGACTCCCAGATCTCCACGCACGCGGCCATCAGCTCGGACATCGCGGGCTGGAAGTAGTTGTTGCGCACGACGCCGCACGCGATCCCGGACGCCCCCGCCGCGACGCCGGTCTTGTCGACGACCAGGACCTCCTCGCGCGCCTGCGCGAGGTGCCAGGCCGTGGACAGCCCGTGGACGCCGGCGCCGATGACGAGGTGCTTGACGGAGGGAGGAACAGTGGGCGGCATTTTGTGTGTTGCGCTGTGGGCAATGGCATTGCCAGAATTGCGGAGACAGCGTAGCGCCCGACCGGTGCGGGTCGCAAGCGGGCAGGGCCGCGGGACGGCGGCTCAGCCGCCGGCGTCGGCGGCCAGGAACGCGATCGTGTCGCCGCTGGCCAGCGGCGCCTCGGGATCGCGCGTGATCTGGTCGCCGTTGAGCGCCGCGACGATGTGCTCGTCGAGCGTCAGGCCGCTCGCCGCCGCGGCCTCGCCCAGCGTCGCGGCGCGGATGACCGCCGGGTCGCGCGCTCCGTTGCCGAGCCGGCGCAGCGCGCCGAAGCGCTGCACCGTGACCTCCGGCGCCGGGCGGCCGCGCGCGGCCTCGTAGTCCCCGGGCTCGTTGAGGTTGAGCACCGAGTCGAGCGCCGGATCCAGCGCCGCGAGCGCCGGGTCGTCGAGCAGCGCGGCCTGGTCCAGGCGGCGCACGCGGCACGCCTCGAACAGGAACGCCGGGCGCATGCGATCCTCGGCGATCAGGCGCTCGATCGTGTCGGCGAGCGCGGTCCGGTACGCGGCCGCCAGCGGCTGGGGGAACCCGCCGACGTGGGGCAGCGCGACGTCGACCTCATCGTCGATCGCGGCGACGACCCGGCGGACGAACCGCGGGTGCAGGAGCGGCACGTCGGTGGAGGACGCGTAGGCGACGGGCGCCGCCTCGCGCACCGCGGCGAGGCCGGCCGCCAGGCCCTGCAGCGGACCGCGTCCCTCGCGCGCGTCCTGCACCACCTCGACGTCCTCCGGCAGCGTCGGCAGCTCCTGCCCCGGGGCACGGACGACGACGACCGGGCCGTCGACGGCTCGCGCGACGATCCCGACGACCCGGCGCAGCAGGGTCGATCCGTGCCACTCGAGCGCGGCCTTCGGCGTGCCCATGCGCGAGGAGCGCCCGCCTGCGAGAACGATGCCTGCCGCGTCGGCCATGCCCCGATGCTAGAGACCCTCCGGCGCCCGCGGCTAGGCGCCCCGCGTGCCTACGCGCCCGTCAGCCCGCGCCGCCGGCGGTCCGGGCAGGCCGAGCACGCGACGACCCGCAGCGCGCGGATCGGGCCGACCTCGACGAGCTCGGTCGACGAACGGCGGCGGCTACGCGCCGTCGGGCCGGGCCACTCGGGCGCGGGCGCGGAGCGGCTCGGCCAGCGCCTCGAGGCGCGCCTGCCACGCCGCCGCACGCCGTGGCTCGCCGGCGGGCGCGTCGTCCGCCCAGGCGCGCACCACGCGGATGCCGTGCACGGCGTTCGTCAGCCACACCTCGCGGCCGGCGAGCTCGGCCGGGGCCGGGCGGCGATGACGGACCGCCACGCCGAGCGCCGGGGCGAGGCCGAGCAGCAGCCGGCGCGTCACCCCGTCGAGGATCGCCGCGTCGTCGGGCACCGCGCAGAGCGCGTCGTCCTCCCACCACAACAGGCTCGTGTAGGCGCCCTCGAGCAGGCACCCGCCGGGATCGGCGAGCAGCGCCTCCTCCGCGCCGTGCCGTGCCGCCTCGGCGCGCAGCGCGCCCAGGCGCTCGAGATCCGGGCCCTTGCGCGCGGGCGCCTCGCGCGGGTCGCGGTCGGAGACCCAGGCGGCGACGGTCGGCTGCCGCGCGGGCGCCGGGCGCACCGCGAGCCGGAGTTCCCCGTCCGCGCGCGCCTCCACCCGCGGCCACCAGCGCCCGGTCACCGGAAGGGCGTGCTCGACGGCCGCGCGCAGCCCCGCTGGCACAGCGACGCCCGCCGCGGCGCAGCCGCGCGCGAACCGCGCCCAGTGCAGGTCCGCGCCGCGGGCGCAGCCGTCCTCGACGAGCCACGAGTCGGCCGCCGCGACCGCGCCGCGGGGCGGGCCCGCGGGCGCCCAGTCGCCGTCGGCGAGGCGCAGCCAGCCCGTCATCGCACGCCCGCCGCCGCGGCCGGCGCGCCGACCACGGTGCCGCCGATCGCGCCGAGGACCGCGCGCGCCTTGAGCAGCATCTCCTCGACCTCCGCGTCGGCGTCCGAGCCCGCGAGGATCGCGCCGCCCGACCCGATCGACATCCCCCGCGGCGTGACGACGAGCGTGCGGATGACGATGTTGAGGTCGGCGGTGCCGTTCACGGACAGGAACCCGAGCGCGCCCGAGTACACGCCGCGCGGGCGGCCCTCGAGCTCGTCGATGATCTCCATCGTGCGCAGCTTCGGCGCGCCGGTCATGGAGCCGCCCGGGAAGCTCGCCCGCACGGCGTCGAGCGCGCCGACGCCGGGGCGCAGCGTGCCGCGCACGACGCTCACGAGCTGGTGCACCGTGGCGTGGCTCTCGACCACCATGAGGCCGGGCACGTGGATGCTGCCGAGCTCGCACACGCGCCCGAGGTCGTTGCGCACGAGGTCGGCGATCATCAGGTTCTCGGCGCGGAAATCGGCCGATGCCCGCAGCTTGTCGCGCAGACGCGCGTCGCGCACCGGATCGGCGGAGCGCGCGGTGGTGCCCTTGATCGGCTTGGACTCGACCGTCCGCGAACGGTCCACGCGCAGGAAGCGCTCGGGCGACGAGCTCAGCACCGACAGCTCGCCGAGGCGCAGGAGCGCGGCGAACGGCGCGGGGTTGCACGCGCGCAGCGCGCGGTAGCCGGCGAACGGCTCGACCGTCGCGGCGCTGCGCAGCTCGGTCGTGAGGCAGACCTCGTAGGTCTCGCCCTCGACGATCTGCCGCCGGCACGCCTCGATGTTCGCGCGGTAGCGGTCGGTGTCGTCGAGGAGGTGGAACGCCGCGCGCCCCGGCCGCGCGTCCGCCGGCGCTGGCAGCGGCCGAACGTCGCGCAGGAGCGCGGCGGTCTCGTCGAGCCATTCGTCCACGGCGGCGCCGTCGCCGGCCTCGAGCGCGACGAGGTACGTGTGCCGTTCGAGGTGGTCGATGACCACGAGCCGGTCGCACAGGACGAGGCCGGCGTCGGGGTGCGGCGAGACGTGGGCGTGGCGCGCGCCGCACTCGGCCTTGAGCTCGTAGCCGAGGTACCCCGCGAAGCCGCCGACGAAGTCGAACGGCAGCTCGGGGGCGTCGGCGCGCAGGCGCTCGAGCTCGCGCGCGCAGTAGGCGAACACGCTCTCGTCGCGCACGCCGTGCGTGCCGCGCCGTGCGACCGTCAGCCGCCCGGCGGCGACGTCGTAGCGCAGGACGCGGCCGAGGCGCCCGCCCGGCCAGCCGAGGTAGGAGAACCTCGCGACGCCCGGCTCGGCGCGCGCGCTGTCGAGCCACACCGCGTGGCGGCGGCCGGCGAGCAGCGCCGCGAACGCGGCCTCGGCGTCGACGGCGCCCTCGAGGCGGCGGTGGCGCACGCGTACGGCCGGCCGCGGCGCTCCGTCGGCGGGCGGCCGGGCCACCGCGGGCCGCCGCGGCGCCGCCAGGCACTCGGGCCGGCGCGCGCGCGTGACGTCGCGGAAGTTCTCGAGCAGCCGGGCGCCGTGCTCGGTCATGACCGACTCCGGGTGGAACTGCACGCCGTACAGCGGGCGGTCGCGGTGCTCGAGGCCCATGACCACGCCGTCGGGGGTCCAGGCCGTCACCCGCAGCTCCGGCGGCAGGTCCTCGACGACGAGCGAGTGGTACCTGACCGCCTGGAACGCCTGGGGCACGCCCGCGAACAGTCCGCGCCCGTCGTGCTCGATCGGGCTCAGGCGGCCGTGCATCGGCGCGGGCGCGTGCGCGACGCGGCCGCCCGCCACCAGCGCCAGCGCCTGGTGACCGAGACACACGCCGAGGACCGGGACCCGCGCCCGCTGGAGCGCGTCGAGCGACACGCCGACGTCGCGCGGGTGCTCGGGGCGGCCCGGTCCGGGGGAGATCACGACGTTGTCGACGTCCCAGCGCTCGAGCTCGGGCCACGACAGCGCGTCGTTGTGGACGACGAGCGGCTCCTCGCCGTTGACCTCGCCCAGCAGATGGAAGAGGTTGAACGTGTACGAGTCGTAGTTGTCGATCAGCAGCGTGCGCATCCGGGCCCAGGCATTGTCGCTCGCGCCCGCGGGTAGCGGACGGGGCGATGCCGGGAGCGCAGGCGATCACCCACGCCGACCGCGTGGTCGGCCGGGTCATCGAGGGCGCGATGGCCGCGCACCATCGCCGCCGCCTGCGCAATCTCGGCCAGATCGCGCGCTACGCGCCGCCCGAGGATGGCCGGCTCTGGGCCGCTGGGGACCCGCCGCCGCGCCCGGGCAACGACGTCCGTGTCCTGATCGACGGCGCCCAGGCGCTGCCCGAGATGGAGCGCGCGATCCGCGCCGCGCGCCGCCACGTGCACATCGCCGGGTGGTCGATCACGCCGCACTTCGCGCTCACGCGCGACGAGCCGCCCGTCGTGTTGCGCGAGGTGCTCGCCGAGAAGGCCGAGGCGGTCGACGTCCGCGTGCTGATGTGGGCGGGCGCGCCGCCGCGCACGTTCGCGCCCGACCGCCGCGCGGTCCGCGCCGGCCGCGACGAGCTCGTGCGTGGAACGCGGATCCGGGTCGCGCTCGACGCCCGCTCGCGGGCCTTGCACTGCCACCACGAGAAGCTCGTGATCGTCGACGACGAGGTCGCCTTCGTCGGGGGGATCGACCTCACGCTGCTCGGCGGCGACCGCTACGACACGAATCGCCATCCCGCGCGCGGGCGCCTCGGCTGGCACGACGCGGCGGCGCGCCTGCGCGGGCCGGCGGTGGCCGACGTGGCCGCGCACTTCGCCGGGCGCTGGTCGGAGGTGACCGGCGAGCCGCTTCCGGCGTCGCCGGCCGCGGCTCGGGCCGGGGACGTCGAGGTGCAGGTCGTGCGCACGGTCCCGGAGCGCCAGTACGCGTTCGCGCCCCACGGCGACTTCCGCCTCCTCGAGGCGCTCCTGCGCGGCCTGCGCTCGGCGCGGCGGTTCGTCCACCTCGAGAGCCAGTTCCTGTGGGCGCCCGAGGTCGTCGACCTGCTCGCGGCGAAGCTGCGCGACCCGCCCGCCGACGACTTCCGCGCCGTGATCGTCCTGCCCTCGAAGGCGAACAACGGCCAGGAGGACACGCGGGGCCAGCTCGCCGTCCTCGCCGACGCCGACCGCGACGCGCACCGCCTCCTCGCCGCGACGATCGCCGCGCGCACCGGCCGGACGTTCGACCGCATGTACGTCCACGCGAAGATCGCGGTCGTCGACGACTGCTGGATGACGATCGGCTCGGCGAACCTCAACGCGCACTCGCTGTTCAACGACACCGAGATGAACCTCGTGATCTGCGACGCCGCGCTCGCGCGCGACACCCGGCTGCGGCTGTGGGCGGAGCACCTCGAGCGCGACGTCGTCGACGTGGCCGGCGATCCGGCCGCGGTCGTCGACGAGCTGTGGCGGCCGATCGCGCGCGATCAGCTCGACCGCGACCGCCGCGGCGAGGCGCGAACGCACCACCTCATCGAGCTGCCGCCGGCCTCGCGGCGCCTCGAGCGCCTGCTCGGGCCGGTCGACGCGCTCGTCGTCGACGGCTGAGGCGCTACTCCGCGGCGGCCAGCTCGAGCAGCGGCGCGACGCGGTAGGCGATCTGGCGCGACATCGAGATGTAGCTCGTGGACCGCCGCACCGCGGGGTGGCGCACCATGCGGTTGATGACGTCCTGCAGGTGGCCGTTGTCGCGCGCGACCACGCGGCACAGCAGGTCGCGGGCGCCGGTGACGCTGTGTGCCTCGAGCACCTCGGGCACGTCGCGCAGGTCCGCGACCGCCTCGTCGAGCCGGCCCTGGACGATCTCGAGGAACACGAACGCGAGCACCGGATAGCCCATCCTCTCCGGGTCGAGGTCGGGGCCGAAGCCGGTCACCACGCCGCGCGCCCGGAGCTTCTCGATGCGCGCCGTGACGGTCCCGCGAGCGACGCCGAGGCGGCGCGAGATCTCGAGGACGCCGATCCGCGGCTCCTCGCGCAGCAGCGTGAGGATGCGGCCGTCGAGGGAGTCGATCTGGCTGGTCAATTTGCGCAGTCTGACGCGGTCCGAACGCCGCACATTGTGCACGATGGCGAGCGGATCAGGGTCCGCTTGCCAGGCGAGACGCCAAGTGCTGATGTGCACCCGTCAGCCCCGCCGGACCGAGGAGTGAGATGTTCGAGGAAGCCCAGCTGTACTCGCCGGTGACCCACGAGGACGACGGCACGGTCGTCGTGCACCTCGGTGCCGAGCACCCCGGCTTCAACGACCCCGCCTACCGCGAGCGGCGCAACGAGATCGCCACCGCCGCGACGCGGTGGTCGCCGGGCGAGCCCATCCCGCAGATCGAGTACCTCGACGTCGAGAACGAGATCTGGCGCACCGTCTGCCGCGAGCTGCGGACGAGGCACGAGCGCTACGCGTGCCGCGAGTACGTCGAGGCGAAGGCTGCGCTCGGCCTGCCCGAGGACCACGTGCCGCAGCTCGACGAGGTCACCGAGCGCCTGCGGCCGCTGACCGGCTTCGAGTACCACCCTGCCGCCGGCCTCGTGCCGCTGCGCGAGTTCTACGGCTCGCTGGCGGGGCGGGTGTTCCACTCCACGCAGTACGTGCGCCACCCGTCCGAGCCGCTCTACACGCCCGAGCCGGACATCATCCACGAGGTCATCGGGCACGGGAACATGCTCGCGAGTCCCCGGTTCGCCGAGGTCAAGCGCCTCGCCGGCGAGGCCGCCCGCCGCGTCCAGACCGAGGAGGCGCTGCAGTTCATCGCCGACGTGTTCTGGTTCACGCTCGAGTTCGGCGTCGTGTGGGAGGGCGGCGAGCTCAAGGCCTACGGCGCCGGGATCCTGTCCTCCTACGGCGAGATCGAGGAGTTCCGCGGCATGGAGATCCGCCGGCTCGACTTCGCCGAGATGGGGACGATCGAGTACGACATCACGAAGTACCAGCCGGTCCTCTACGCGGCCGAGTCGATGGACCACATCGTGGACGCGGTCGGCGGGTTCTTCGCGACGGCCGACGACGACACGCCGGCCCGCCTCGCACCCGCCCGAAGCTGAGCGGTTCGCGCGCGATCGCGCGCCGCTCCCGTGCAAAACATCGGCGGAAACCCCCGACTGGGGGCGCGGCGCCGCTACGATGCGCGGCCGCACGTCGCCGACCTACTCTCGTTTGATGCCCCATCCCGCCACCACCGTGCCCCGCTCCACCCGTCTGGACTGCCTGCGCTCGCGCCGCGCGGACGTCGCCGCCGACGTGCGGCGCCGCGAGGCCGCGGTCGAGCAGCTGCGCTCTGAGCTCGCGCGGCCGCCGGAGCGGCCGGGGGCGACGCCGCCGGCCGAGCGGGCGATGATCAGCGCGGTGCGCGAGCTCGTCGAGGCGCGGGCCCGCCTGGCGCAGATCTCGCGTGAGCTGCGCCTGGCCCAAGGCTGAGCGCCGCGCGCGCTAGGTGCGCTGCAGCGTGTAGCGGACGGTCTGGGCGCGGATCAGGCCATCGCGGAACACGAACGTGTCGATGCCGTCGTCAGCACGGGCGCTCTGCGACACGGCGTTCCACTCGATGAACAGCAGGTCGCCCTCGAAGTGCTGCGTGGGCACCTGCCACTCGGCGTTCGGCAGGTCCGAGAGCAGCTTCTCGAACGCCTGCCGGATCCCGTCCTTGCCGCGCAGGATGCCGTCGGGCGTGATGAAGACGGCGTCGTCGGCGTAGTCGCTGACGATCCCGTCGATGTCGCCGGCGATCAGCACCTCGGCGTGGTGCTGGAAGACTTCCTGCGGGGTGCGCGTGGTCGTGGCCCTCTGTCTCTCCTATCCGGGCGGGCGCTCCGATCCTCGCGGGGGGCAGGGTACTGGTTCAGGAGCGTCCCGCTCGGGGTCTGGACGCGGGGTCCGTGCGCCTGCGGACTGCCCACCGAAGGGAGGCGGGCCGGGCAGCCGGGTCTGACCGGTGGGTCGGATTGACGACGTCATGTGTCCTCGATCTGACCCACCACCCGCAGAACGCCGGGCGCCACGAGGCCGGCCCCTTCCCGCCGTCGCGCCGGTGTCCCCGAGCGCGAAGTCCACGTAGCGCTGGCCGTCGACGTCCTCGACGATCGCGCCGCGGGCCGACGGCGCGTAGACCGGGTGACCGCCGACCCACTTCGCCATCACGTCATCGGCACGCCGCCGACCAGCGACGCGCGGGCACGTTCGAAGAGCTGCCGCGAGCGCGGATGGGCGGCGGCGAAGCGCTCGAGCTCCGCGGCGGGCACGGCGGCGGCCCCCGCGGGCGGATCTGCCATTTCGCGACCTAAGCGATGCGTGCGTGGGAGGATCGGGCCGGCCATGGCCGAGCGATCGCCTGCCCTCACGTACACGTCGTACCTCGCGCTGGACGAGATCCTCGGCGCCCAGCGGCCGCGCTCCGAGGAGCACGACGAGCTGCTGTTCATCGTCATCCACCAGGTCTACGAGCTGTGGTTCAAGCAGCTGCTGCACGAGCTCGCTTACCTGCAGGCGCGGCTCGAGGCGGGTGAGGGCTCGCGCGCGTTGGCGACACTGCGCCGGGTGCTGACGATCCTCAAGACGATCGTCGCCCAGATCGACGTGCTCGAGACGATGACGCCGAGCCAGTTCGGGAGCTTCCGCACGCGCCTGGAGTCGGCCAGCGGGTTCCAGTCGGGCCAGTTCCGCGAGCTCGAGGCGGTGCTCGGCCGCCGCGATCCCGCGATGCTCGCGGCCTACGACGAGGACAGCGACGCCTACGCGCGGATCGCCGCCGCGATGGCACGCCGCTCGCTGTACGACTCGTTCGTGCGCTACCTGGCCGGCGCCGGCTTCGACGTGCCGGCCGAGGCGCTCGAGCGCGACGTGCGCGCGCCGGTCGAGCCGTCGCCGGGCGTGCAGCGCGCGCTGCTCGAGGCCTACCGGCGGGACGGCGAGGCCGCGCAGATGGCCGAGCGGCTCGTCGACCTCGACGAGGGCACGCAGGAGTGGCGCTACCGCCACGTGAAGATGGTCGAGCGCACGATCGGCGACAAGGCCGGCACCGGCGGCTCGCCGGGCGCGCGGTACCTGCGCCAGACGCTGTTCCAGCCGATGTTCCCCGACCTGTGGGCGGTCCGGTCGGAGCTGTGACGCTCGACCTCGAGGACCTGCGCCGCAGCCCGAACGCGCTGGCGGCCGACTACTCGCGCTTTGGAGTCGGCGACCGGCTGCTGCTCTCGGGCCACTCGCACCAGGCCTGGCCCGACGTAGCGCGGGAGGGCCAGACCGAGGCATTCGACGACGCGGCGCTCGCCGTCGACGACAAGTGGGAGCGCGCGTTCGCCAAGGCCGAGGCGGTGCGCGACGGCGTGCGCGCGCTCCTTGACGAGCCGGGCAGCGAGATCGCGCTCGGGACGAGCACGCACGAGCTCGTGCTGCGGTTCCTGTCGGCGATCGACCTGCGCGCGCGCCCGCGGCTGGTGAGCACGGACGGCGAGTTCCACACGCTGCGCCGCCAGCTCGACCGGCTCGCCGAGGTGGGGCTCGACGTCGTCAAGGTGCCCGCCGCGCCGGCCGGCACGCTCGCCGAGCGGCTCGCGGCCGAGGTCGACGACCGCACCGCGGCGGTGCTGGTGTCGGCGGTGCTGTTCGAGACCGCGCGGGTGGTGCCCGGCCTCGGCGCCCTCGCGGACGCCTGCGCCGCCCGCGGCGCGGAGCTCCTCGTCGACGCCTACCACGCGCTCGGGCCCGTGCCACTGACGCTCGCCGACCACGGACTGCGGTCGGCGTGGGTGACCGGCGGCGGCTACAAGTACCTGCAACTCGGCGAGGGCAACTGCTTCCTGCGGCTCCCGCCGCAGGCGGCGGGCATGCGCCCGGCGCTCACCGGCTGGTTCGCCGAGTTCGACGCGCTCGCGGCCGCGCCCGCGGGCGGGCCGGTCGGCTACGGCGCGGGCGCGTCGCGCTTCGCGGGCGCGACGTACGACCCGACGAGCCACTACCGCGCCGCGCGCGTGCTCGCGTTCTTCGCCGAGCGCGGGATGACGCGGCCGCTGCTCGAAGCCAGCTACCGCCACCAGGTCGCGCTGCTGGCGGCCGAGGTCGACGCGCTCGGGCTGCCCGACGCGCTGGTCACGCGCGACCGCGACGCGCCGCCCGAGGCGCTCGGCGGCTTCCTGGCCCTCGAGTCGCCGCGTGCCGGCGAGCTCCGCGACGCGCTGGCCGCGCGCGGGGTCATGAGCGACAGCCGCGGCCGGTACCTGCGGCTCGGCCCGGCGCCGTACCTGTCTGACGGGCAGCTGCGCGACGCGGTCGCGAAGCTGGGCGACGCGGCCGAATTTGTGGCCAAGCTCTAAATACCGCCGCGTCAGACTGGATCCAGCCCTCCAACGATCGGCGAGGATGCGTCGTAGGGTCCAATGACCATGACCAAGGCCGAACGCACCGTCAACCTCATCGCCGTCGTCCTGCCGTTCATCGCGTTCATCGCGGCGATCGTCCTGCTGTGGAACAGCCTCGTGGGCTGGACCGACCTCGTCGCGTTCGCGGTGATGTACCTCATCGCGGGCTTCGGCGTGACCGTCGGCTTCCACCGGTTGCTGACGCATCGCGCCTTCCAGACGCACAAGCCGATCGAGTACGCCTTCGCGATCGCGGGCTCGATGTCGGTGCAGGGCCCGGTCATCGACTGGGTCGCCGACCACCGCAAGCACCACGCGCACGCCGACCACGACGGCGACCCGCACTCGCCGCACCTGCAGTTCGGCGAGGGCTGGATGGGCGCGCTCAAGGGCCTGTTCCATGCCCACATGGGCTGGCTGTTCACCGACCACGGCCAGGCCGAGCGCAAGAAGTACGCCAAGGACCTCGTCGAGGACCGCGGCATGCGCCGGATCAACCGCCGCTTCCACTGGTGGGTCCTGCTCGGGCTCGTGATGGCGTTCGCGATCGGCTTCGTGCTGACCGGGTTCGACCTCGAGGGCGGCCTGACCGCGCTCCTGTGGGGCGGCCTCGTGCGCATCTTCCTGCAGCACCACGTGACCTGGTCGATCAACTCGGTCTGCCACTTCTTCGGGCGCCGGCGCTTCGACGTCGAGGACGAGTCGACGAACGTGTTCTGGCTCGCGCTGCCGTCGCTCGGCGAGGCGTGGCACCACAACCACCACGCGTTCCCGCGCTCGGCGCGGCACGGGCTGCGCTGGTACGAGATCGACCTGTCCGCGGCGCTGATCGGGCTGCTGTCGAAGCTCGGCCTCGCGTGGAACGTGACCCAGATCGCGCCCGAGCGCCAGGCGCAGAAGCTCGCCCGGCCGGCCGAGCCGGTTGCAACGTCCTAGGGCGGCGCCCGCCGGCCCGCCGGCGGGCGCCGTTCCGCTGCCCTAGCGCTCGCTCCCGGCGAGCGCGTCGTCGGTGGCGGGCGCGGGGACGATCCGGATGTAGGGCCGCGGCGACTGCCAGCCCTCGGGGTAGGTCTGGCGGGCCTCGTCGTCGGACACCGAGCCGGCGATGATGACGTCCTCGCCCTGCTGCCAGTTG
>DATAAR010000026.1:0-12663 GCA_036259975.1 Solirubrobacteraceae bacterium
GAGCACGACCCTGGCGCCCGCCGCGTCGAGCACGCGCGCGAAGCGGGCGCCGAGGCCGGAGCTCGCTCCGGTGACGATCGCCACCCGGCCGTCGAGCCGGAACGGCGCGAGCGGGTCCAGGGCGGGCTCGGGCATAGCGAGCTGCATACCCGCCCGGCCGGCGTTCAGACGTGGCGCTACCCGCCGTGCCCGCGGGTCGAGCCGGCTCAGCACCCCCGCAGCACGATGGTCCTCACCACGACGAACCTCGCGCCCGTCACCGACGGCGCGAGCAGCACCGGCACGTCGGCCTGGTTGACCGCGCGCGTTACGTGCTGCATGACTCGATCGCTCGCGCGGAGAACGTCCCCGGCCGCAGGTCGAGGAGGAGCCGCCGCCGGCGCCGACCGCCAGTCCCGCCGCGATGCCGCCCGCGAGCACGGCGGCGTCCACGGGCACGCCCTGGCGCAGGAGCTCGGCGACCCAGATCTCCTGGTCTGCGGGTACAGCGAACGCGATGCCCCGCCCCGCCAGCGCTTCCCCGGCCCTCGACGTCGGCGGCCGTCGCCTCGCCATCCGCAACCTGGACCGCGTCCTGTACCCGCGCGCGGGGACGACGAAGGCCGAGCTGCTCGACTACTACGTACGGGTCGCCGACGCCATGCTGCCGCACTTGCGCGACCGGCTGCTGCACATGCACCGCTACCCCGAGGGCGTCGAGGGTCCGCGCTTCTGGCAGAAGGAGTGCCCCGACCACCGACCCGACTGGCTGCCGACGGCGCCGGTTCCCAGTCCCGCGAAGGGGCGTCCGATCCACTACTGCGTCGCGAACGAGCTCGCCGCGGTGATCTGGGCCGCGAACATCGGCAGCCTCGAGCTGCACACGTCGCTGCACCGCGTCGCCGCCCCGGAGCGCCCCACCGCGGTGGCGTTCGACCTCGACCCGGGGGCGCCGGCCGGCCTTGTCGAGTGCTGCGCGGTCGCGCTGCAGCTGCGGGACCTGCTCGCCGGCGTCGGCTTGCGCTGCTGGCCGAAGACCTCGGGTGGCAAGGGCCTGCAGGTCTACGTGCCGCTCAACCGCGACGACGCGACCTACGACGACACGAAGGCGTTCTCGCGCACGGTCGCCGAGCTGCTCGAGGCCGAGGTGCCCGACCGCGTCGTGTCCCGGATGGCGCGGTCGCTGCGCGCGGGCAAGGTGCTCGTCGACTGGAGCCAGAACACGCCGCACAAGTCGACGGTGTGCGCGTACTCCGTGCGCGCGCGCGAGCGGCCCACGGTGTCCACCCCGCTCGCGTGGGACGAGGTCGAGGCGGCGCTCGACCTCCGCGACCCGGAGGCGCTGCGCTTCGAGATGGACGACGTCCTCGGGCGCGTCGCCGCGCGCGGGGACCTGTTTGCGCCGGTGCTGAAGGAGCGCCAGGTGCTGCGCACCGCGTAGGCGGTCGCGAGATCTCGCAGCGGAATCTTTCGCGGATTGCCTACAGGTCTGGGCGCCCCGCGACGATTAACTCACCCGTATGCGTCCCGCCGTTCCCCGCCTGCGGCTCGCTGCCGCGCTGGTCGCCGCGCTCGCCGCGGCGGGTTGCGGCGCGCAGTCGGGCACCGACGGGCCGGCGAAGCCGTCCGCCCCCAAGGTCAAGCCGCGGGCGACCGCGCAGGGCGTCGTGCTCACGCCCGACCCGGAGGCCAAGCACGCCTTCCCGCTGCCCGAAGGGACCCGCGGCGCGACGAAGGCACCCCTGCCGGGCGACGTGCCCGACGCGCCGACGCGCAAGGTGCCGAAGTCGGAGCCCGGCTCGGAGATCTCCCCGGGCGCGCCGTCCGACGCGCAGATCCGGCGCGAGCTCAAGGAGATGAACCAGGCGCTCAAGGCGTTCCGCCGCACGCAGCGCTCGCCGCTCGCGCGGGTGCGCGCGCGCCTGACCCCCGGCGGTCGCGCAGAGGCGCCGATCGGGGCGCCGGACGTCGTCAGCCGCATCATCGCCGGCGGCAACGCGATCGCGAAGTACCCCTACGTGTGGGGCGGCGGCCACGGCTCTTTCGTCGACAGCGGCTACGACTGCTCGGGCTCGGTCAGCTACGCGCTGGCCGCCGCCGGGCTGCTCGATACCCCGATGGTCTCCGGCCAGTTCGCCAAGTGGGGCGCGCCGGGCCCCGGCAAGTGGGTCACGATCTACGCCAACGAGGGCCACATGTTCATGTACGTGGCCGGCCTGCGCTTCGACACGAGCTTCCGCGACGGCCCGTTCGGCTCGCGCTGGCAGACCGCGCCGCGCTCGCTCGCGGGCTTCACCGTCCGCCATCCGCCGGGCCTGTAGCCGCGCGCGGGCGCTGCACCGCGATCCGCGCGAAACCAGCAAGCGTCCCTCCGGCCGCTCGGCCGTCGAAGCCGAGCCCGAGCCGGTCCAGCGTCCGCAGCCACAGCCCGGCCGGCCATCGCGCCGATCGGCCGTGGTGCGCGCCGGCGACAGGGCACGCGAAAGCGCCAGCGCGCGGCGGTCGAACAGCGCGGCGAGCAGCAGCGCCGCGAGCGCGGACCGCAGCCAGAGGACGCCGAGCGGCCCGACGTGCCCGAACAGCCCGGTCGCGATCGCCGAGGCGACGTGCATCGACACCACCACCGCCACGACGAGCAGCGGCGCCGAGCCGCCGAGCAGCGCGCCGGCACGGGCGCGCAGCGCGGGCGCACTGACACCGCGGCCCGGCGCGCCCGGCCTGCCGGCGGCCGTGCAGTCCGCGAGCGCGAGGCCCATCCGGTTCCCCGACAGCGCCGACTCGGCGTTGGACGCGGCTCACGCGCCCGCGCGCGCGTGGATCGCGCGCACGGTCTCGACGGTGTCGGCCTCGGCCGCGGTCTTGTCGGGCCGGTGGCGCTTGACACGCGCGAAGCGCAGGGCCATGCCGCCCGGGTAGCGCGGGCTCGTCTGCACGCCATCGAAGGCGATCTCGACGACGAGCTCGGGCCGCACGTGGACGGTGTACGCGTCACGCGAGACCTCGAGCTCGAGCAGCCGCTCGGTCTGCCAGGCGAGCATCTTGTCGGTCAGGCCCTTGAACGTCTTGCCGAGCATCACGAACCCGCCGGCGGGATCGCGCGCGCCGAGATGGAGGTTGCTGAGCGTCCCGCGCCGCCGCCCGTGGCCCCACTCGGCGGCGAGCACCACGAGGTCGAGGGTGTGGGCGACCTTGACCTTCAGCCAGCCGGCGCCGCGGCGGCCCGCCTCGTAGGGCGCGTCGAGCGACTTGACCATGACGCCCTCGTGCCCGCGCGCGAGCGCGTCGGCGAGCACCGCGGCTGCGGCGTCGGCGTCGTCGGTCACGACGCGCGGGACGCGGAGCCCCTCCGGGACGACGGCCTCGAGCGCGGCGCCGCGTTCGGAGCCGGGCCGGTCGAGCAGGTCGTCGCCGTCGAGGTGCAGGGCGTCGAAGAGCGCCGCGGTCAGCGGCGTCGCGCGGCGCTGCTCCTCGACGTCGCGGCGGCTGCCGAACCGCGCGGCCGTCACCTGGAACGGATGCGGGCGGCCGTCGGGGCGCAGCGCGATCGCCTCGCCGTCGAGGACCACGGTCCGCGCCGGCAGCGCCAGCGCGGCCTCGACGATCTCCGGCACGCGGCCGGTCACGTCGTCGAGGGTCCGCGTGAACACGGCGACGTCGCCGTCGCGGCGGTGGACCTGGATCCGCGCGCCGTCGAGCTTCCACTCGACCGCCGCCCGCGACACCTTCTCCATCGCGGCACCGATGTCGGCGGCGGGCTGGGCGAGCATCGGGTGGACGGGGCGACCGGGCTCGAGCCGGATCGCGGCCAGGCCGGCCGCGCCGTCGGCCAGCGCGAGCGCACCGACGACGCCGAGGTCGCCGCGCAGCATGAGCGCCCGCCGCACAGCTGCGGCGGGCACGCCCGCCGCCCTCGCGACCGCCTCGGCCATCACGCCCTGCAACGCGCCCTGTCGCAGATCGCCGGAAAGCAGGGCCATGAGGAACCGCCGCTCGTCCTCGCCGGCGCGTCCGAGCAGCTCGCCGAGGAGCCGCCGGCGCTCGGCCTGCGATCCGGGGCCCGTGCACGCGCCGATGCGCTCGAACGCGGCATCGACGTCGGCCACGGTCAGGGGTGGGCCGCCGCCGGCCGCGGGGGCGGTGTCGCGGAGCGCGGCCCAGCCCACGCCGATCTGGCGCTGGCGCAGCTCCCCGGACAGGAACGCGACCGCCGCGGGGACCTCGGCCGGGTCGAGCCCGCGGAGGAGCTCGGCCAGGCGCGCGACCTTCTCACGACGCGCCGATGTGGCGGACACGTTGCGGGACGTTTCGACGACGTGGCGCAGGAGCACAACTCCATCCTGGCCGAATGTGTTACCGGAGTGCATTGCGAGCGTATGTTCGCTACCCTGTCTGGCTCGCCGAGGCGCGCTCCGGCGCAACTTGGCGTCCTCTCCCACGTTCGAGCACTAGAAGCGGCGCCTTCGCGCGCCGGCCCATCGGTTGCGTACGCAACCAATCTGGGTATAATTCCGAGTGTTGAAATCGGAAATCAATGTCTGGAGGATCTTGACCAAGACGAAGACTCCGATCCGCGAAGACCACGAGAGCTACGTCCACGCCGACGCGCTGGAGCAGCTCCTGCAGCGAGCAAACCGCTTCCAGCTGCTCAAGCCGGCCGAGGAGATCGAGCTGGCGAAGCGCATCGAGCGCGGTGACCTCGTGGCCAAGGACCGGCTCATCAATTCCAACCTGCGCCTTGTCGTCTCCATCGCCCGCCGGTACCAGGGCCATGGGCTGACCCTGAACGACCTCGTCCAGGAAGGCATGCTCGGGCTCATCCGCGCGGCGGAGAAGTTCGACTGGCGCAAGGGCTTCCGTTTCTCCACCTACGCCACGCTGTGGATCCGCCAGTCCATCCAGCGCGGCCTCGACAACACCTCCCGGTCGATCCGGCTGCCCGCCCATGTCGCCACCAAGGCGCGCAAGGTCGGGCGCATCCGCAACGAGCTCGCCGTCAAGCTCGAGCGTGAGCCCGAGCTGCACGAGATCGCGGCCGTCGCCGGGATGGAGGTCGAGGAGGTCGAGGAGATCCGGGCGGTCGACTACACGCCGACCAGCCTCGACATGCAGCTGGGCGACGACTCCGACTCCGCCACGCTCGGCGACCTCCGCGCCGCCGACAACGAGGCGCCGGAGGAGGAGGTCCACCGCACCATCCTGACCGAGCGCATGGCCGAGGCGCTCGACAGCCTGCCCGAGGACGAGCGCAAGGTCATCGCCCTGCGCTTCGGCACCGAGGGCGAGGAGCGCACGCGGGCCCAGGTCGGCCGCGAGCTGCGCATGAGTCCGCAGAAGGCGGAGCAGATCGAGCGCCGCGCGCTCGACCGCCTCTCGCGCATGGACTCGCTGGCCGCCCTCCGCGAAGCGGCCTGAGCCCGAGCAGGATCCGCGCGCCCTCGCGGCGCGCGGCCTCCGCGCCCGATCCACAACGTCCGCCCCGACCGCGCGGGCCGGCCCGCGCCGGTCTGCGCGCCGGCCTGCCGGCGTACGGCCAGCCGCACTTGGCATCCGCCACGGATTGTGGAACAAATACACCATGGTCGGTCCGCACGCGAAGGTTCTGCTCGCTGCTGTCTGCTTCGGGACGACCGGCACGGTCCAGGCGATCGGCCCGGGGGCGTCGCCCGTGGCGGTCGGCGCGGCGCGCATCGTCCTCGGCGGCGCGCTGCTCGTGGCCGTGGCCCGTGCGCTCGGCGTGCGGACGCCACGGCCGAGCGCCACGGTCCTGACGATCGCGATCGCGATCGTCGTCTACCAGCTGGGGTTCTTCGCGGCCGTCAAGCTGACCGGCGTCGCGGTCGGCACGGTGGTCGCCATCGGGACCGGACCGGCGGCGGCGGGCCTCCTCGGGCGGCTCGTCAACGGCGAGCGGCTGAGCGCGCGCTGGGCGCTCGCGACCGCGTGCGCCGCCGCCGGCGTGCTGCTGCTCGCCGGCGACGGGGGCGGGACGGTCGACATCTCCGGTATCGCGCTGGCCGTGACGGCCGGCGTCGGCTACGCCGGCTCGACGGTCCTGAGCAAGCGCCTGCTCGGCGCGGGCGAGCAGCCCGAGGGCGTGATGGCGGCGGGCTTCGGCGGCGCCGCGGTGCTGCTCGCGCCGGTGCTGGTCGTGGCCGGCCCGGGCTTCCTCGGCGATCCGGCCGGGCTCGGCATGGCGCTGTACCTCGGCGCGATCCCGACCGCCCTCGCCTACGTCCTGTTCTCGCGCGGGCTGCGGTCGCTGTCGAGCGGGGAGACCGCCACGCTCGTCCTCGCCGAGCCGGTCACCGCGGCGCTGCTCGGGGTCGTCGCGCTCGGCGAGCAGCCGTCGCTGACCGCCGCGGCCGGCGGGGCGCTCGTGCTGGCCGGGCTCGTCGTCCTCGCCGCGGGGGGCCGGCGCGCCGCCGCACGGCGCCTCGAGCCGGGGGTCGCGCTCGCATGAGCGCCGCGCGGCTGGCACGCGCCTCGACGGTCGACCAGCTCGCGGCCGTCCTGCGGGAGCGCATCCTCGCCGGCGAGCTCGAGCCCGGCCGGCGGCTCGTCGAGCGCGAGCTCGTCGAGGCCTACGACGTGGCGCGCCACACGCTGCGCGCCGCGCTGCGCCAGCTCCAGGTCGAGGGGCTCGTCCGCGTCGAGCCCCACCGCGGGGCGCGGGTCGCCGCCCTGTCGGCCGACGACCTCAGCGAGCTGTTCGCGCTGCGCCTGGCGCTTGAGCGCGAGGCCGCGCACCTGGCGCTCGAGCGCGGCGACGGCCGCCTGCCGCGCGCGGTCCACGCCGCCGCGGAGCGCCTGCGGGAGCTGGCCGCCGCCCGCGGGACGTCCTGGAACGACCTCTCCCGCGCGCACGAGGGCGTGCACCGCGGGCTGGTGGCCGCGTCCGGCGCGCCGCGGATCGAGCGTGCGTACGACGCCCTGAGCACCGAGCTCGCGCTTTTCCTCAGCCAGCTGCGCCCGGTGTGGACGCGCGAGCGCCTCGGCCCCGATCACATCGCGCTCGTGCGCGACCTCGAGCGCAAGGGCCCCGACGTGCTGCGCGAGCACATGGCGCAGGCGCTGCGGGCGCTCGAGCCGGGCCGGCCGACGCGGCCGGGCTAGTCTGCGCGCTCGTGTCGCGCGAGATCCGCTCCTGGCTCATGGACATGGACGGCGTGCTCGTGCACGAGGAGCAGACCATCCCGGGCGCGGCCGAGTTCCTCGACGCGCTGCGCGAGCGCGCGATGCCGTTCCTGGTCCTGACGAACAACTCAATCTACACGCGCCGCGACCTCGCGGCCCGCCTGCGCGCGAGCGGCCTGGAGGTCCCCGAGGAGGCGATCTGGACGTCGGCGCTCGCCACGGGCCGCTTTCTCGAGAGCCAGCGCCCGGGCGGCTCCGCGTTCGCCATCGGCGAGGCCGGTCTCACCACCGCGCTGCACGAGGCGGGGTACACGCTCACCGAGCGCGAGCCCGACTACGTCGTGCTCGGCGAGACGCGAACGTACAGCTTCGAGCGCATCACGCGCGCAATCCGCCTCATCGTCGGCGGCGCCCGGTTCATCGCCACGAACCCGGATCCCACCGGTCCCGCGCCCGGCGGCCCGCTGCCCGCCACCGGGTCGGTCGCGGCGCTGGTCAGCCGCGCGACCGGCGTCGCGCCGTACTACGTCGGCAAGCCCAACCCGCTGATGATGCGCTCCGCGCTGAACGCGATCGAGGCGCACTCCGAGACCACCGCGATGATCGGCGACCGCATGGACACCGACATCGTCTCCGGCCTCGAGGCCGGGCTCGAGACGATCCTGGTCCTCACCGGCGTGACGACCCGGGAAGAGGCGGAGCGCTTCCCGTACCGGGCGTCGCGGATCGTCGACTCCGTCGCGGACCTCGTCGCCGAGGTGCGATAGTCGCCGGGTGGAGCTCACGCGCAAGCAGCTCCTGGCCGGCGGCGCGGCGGCGGCGGCCGGCGCCACGCTCAGCGGCTGTGGCATCGCGGACGAGCCGCGTGCCGCGACCGCCCGCGCGGACCTGTCGACGTGGGCCGGGGTCCGCGGCGAGCTCGGGCTCGACCCGCGCCTTCGCCACTTCGCGGCGTTCCTCCTCGCGCCGCACCCGCGCCCCGTCCGGGAGGCGATCGAGCGCCACCGGCGCGGGCTGGACGCCGACCCCGCCGGCTATCTGCGCGACGCCGAGGCGCGCGTCGACGTGCGGGGCGCCGCCGCTCGGTACCTCGGCGCCCGGCCCGAGCACGTCGCGCTCACCGGCTCGACCACGATGGGGCTGGCGATCCTCTATCGCGGCCTGCGGCTGCGCGACGGCGAGGAGATCCTGTCGAGCACGCACGACCACTTCGCGACGGACGAGGCGCTGCGCCTCAGCGGCGGCGCCGTGCGGCGCACCCGCCTGTATCGCGACCCCGCCCGCGCGTCGGTGGACGAGATCGCGAGCCGGCTGGAGCGCGCGCTGAGCCCGCGGACGCGCGCGGTCGCGCTCACCTGGGTGCATTCGAGCACCGGCGTGAAGCTGCCGATGGAGACGATCGCCGGCGTGGTCGGCGACGCCGGGCGCCGCCACGGGCGCCGGGTGCTCCTGTGCGTCGACGCGGCCCACGCGCTCGGGGCCGAGGACGTCGCCGTATCGCATGCCACCGGGGGCATCGACTTCCTGGTGGCGGGCTGCCACAAGTGGCTGATGGGCCCGCGCGGCACCGGCGTGCTGTGGGGGGCGCCCGCGGCGTGGCCGGCCGCGGCTCGGCCGCTGATCCCGTCCTTCGCGCCCGCCAGCTACGGCGCGTGGCTCGACGGCGGGACGCCGCCACCGACGCCGCCCGGACCGGCGATGACTCCGGGCGGCTTCCACGCCTTCGAGCACGTCTGGGCGCTGCCGGCCGCGTTCGCCTTCCACGAGCGGATCGGCAAGGCGCGCGTCGCCGCGCGGGTGCGGGACCTGGCGACGCGGCTGAAGGCCGGCCTGGCCGGCGTTCCCGGCGTCAGCCTCGTGACGCCGCGCACGCCGGAGCTGAGCTCGGGCCTGGTCTGCGCGGACGTTGCGGGCGTCGAGCCCCGTGCCGTCGTCGAGCGCCTCGCGGCGGCCGGCATCTCGGCGAGCGTCACCCCATACGCGGAGCGCCACGTGCGACTCGGATGCGGGCTGGCGGTCGACGAGGCGGATGTCGACACAGCGATCGCCGCGCTCGCGCGGATCGCGCGCGAACGCTGATTCATCCCACCGTTTTGGGCCGCTCGGCGCGTGGTACCGCTAGGGGCGATGGCTATTCGGTCCAGCAAGCAGTCGCGCTTCGGCGCGACGGCCACCGCATCCCGGACGGAGCACGCCTCCGGGAGTCAGACGGCAGAAGCGCCGCGCTTCGAGCGCATGCGCCCGCGGCGGTCGGGGCAGCCTCTCGACATGGCGCTCGCCACCGAGAACCGCGAAGTCCTCCTGGCGCTCGAGCCGCGCCCCGAGTCCGCCCGGCTGGCCCGGCGTGCGCTCGCCACCTCGGGCCTGCACGAGGACGTCGAGCACACGGTGACGCTGCTCGCCACCGAGATCGTCGGCAACGCCGTGCGCCACGCCGACCTGCGCGCTGACCAGCGGATCGTCTTCTTCGCCCGCCTGGGCGAGGACTACGCCCGCGTCGAGGTGGCCGATCAGGGCAGCGGCTTCGACCCCCAGTCCGTGCAGAGCGAGGGGTTCGGCCTGCGCCTCCTCGGCAAGCTCGCCAGCCGCTGGGGCGTCGACTGCACCGAGCGCGGCTGCAAGGTGTGGTTCGAGGTCGACCGGCGCTCGGGCCGCTTCCGGCGCCGCGACTGACGTCTCGAGGGCGGCTGGGCCGCAGCGGCTTCCGACCCACCGAACGTCCGTCCATGCCCGCAACCTCGTGGGGGAAGTGCCTACCGCGGCCGTGCTTCGGAGGCCCTACGCTTCAGCCGTGCCGCGTCGTGACCAGCGCCTCCTGCGGCGTCTTCGGGCCACGGCAAGGGCGCCGGCGCGGCCGGTGGCGGCGACAGCGGCCCGGCGCAGCCGGCGGCCTCGAGCGGCGACGACTCGAACGCCCTGAGCATCGCGGCGCTGATCGCGGGCGGTCTGGGCGTCGTGCTGGGCGGCGGCGCGCTTGCGGCGACCCGATGCCGGAACGGCGCCGACCGTCAGGCCCCGGCGACCGCCCAACCGGAACCCGAGCGGTGGCGGCGGCCGAGGGCGCCACGGTCGCGTCCGTGCGGACGGTGAGCGTCCGCTTGGGCGACGCCGCGCGCGCTGGCCGACGACGGCCACCGCGAGCGCGGGACGTTCAGCTTCCGCGTGCGCTGAGCGCGGCGGGGTCGTTTCGGGCTACTGGCGTCCCGCTCGGCGCCGTCCGTGCGCCGGCGTGTGCGGAATGCGCATCGATAAAGAGCTGCTGGCGTCGTGGCAAGTCCGGCCCGACCTGCCTTCAAGGGGGTGGGTCAATCTGACGACGACTGGAGTCCCGAATCTGACCCACGGCGCGACGGTGCGGCGGCCGCTCGGCGCCGGGCGCGTCCCCTCCCTGAATGCGCCGTCCGCGCGCGCCCGCACTCCGCGGCGCGCTCGAGCGGAACGCAGCGGCGTTAGACCAGCCGGTCCACGGCTCGCGCGCACCTCGTCGTTGGTGCGGATGACGCGCAGGTTCGCGCCGTAGAGATCGTGGCCGGCATCGATCCGACGATGTCGCCGGCGAGCTCCTGCGTGCGCGGTGCGCCCTGCGTGCCGTCCGGCCGCAGCGGCGAGAACGGCTCCATGCTCGCGCTGGCGATGTTGTGGGCGGGGGTGTCCAGGCGGCTGCGCGCGTCGGCGAGGCCGGACAGCGCGGAGACCGGCGTGGGCGGCGGAACGCTCATGCCCGCATGATGCGCCACGCGGCGCCCACGCCGCGGTCGGGCGGACGAACGATCGAGACCGCAGCGGCCCGCCGACGGCACGCCGCGGTGATACCCTACATAGGGTGAAGAAGACGAGCGTCTATCTCGAGCCCGACCTCGACGCGGCGCTGGCGCGGCGGGCGGCCGACGAGGGGTTGACCAAGGCGGAGTTCATCCGCCGCACGCTCGCCGGCGCGATCCAGCGGCCGAAGCGGGTCCGGCCGCGCGCGGTCGGCCTGCACGACGACGGTCCCGCGGACGTCGCGGCCCGCGACGAGCACCGGTTCGGCCGGCCGCGCTGATGGCGATCGTGCTCGACACGTCGGTCGTGGTCGCGCTCATGCGTGCCCGCGACGCCGACCACGAGCGGGTGCGCCGCTGGGTCGACAGCCTCGACGACGATCTCGTCACCTCGCCGCTCGCCGTCGCAGAGATGGACCAGCACGCCGCCGCGCTCGGGCCCGACTTCAGCCGCGGCCTCTGGGACGATCTCCACAGCGGCGCGTACGCGGTGCGCTGGTGGGCCGACGCGATGCTCGAGACCATCGCGATCGCGCGCCGTCACCCGGAGGTCGGGCTCACCGACGCGTCGCTCGTCGCGCTGGCCGCGCGCCTGCGCACCGACCGCATTGCCACGCTGGACCTCGACCACTTCCGTTCACTCACCACCGCCGACGGGGATGCCTTCATGCTGCTCCCCGCGGACGCCACCTGAACCCCAGCCAGGAGAACCGCCATGTCCACCAACAGCTTCGACGCCAAGGCCACGCTCGAAGTCGGCGACCGCAAGCTCGACATCTTCCGCCTCGACGTGCTCGAGTCGAAGTACGACGTCGCCCGGCTGCCGTTCAGCCTCAAGGTGCTGCTCGAGAACCTGCTGCGCACCGAGGGCGACGGCTCGGTGACGAAGGAGGACATCGAGGCGCTGGCGACCTGGGACGCCAAGGCCGAGCCGAGCAAGGAGATCGCGTTCACGCCGGCCCGCGTCGTCATGCAGGACTTCACCGGGGTGCCGGCCGTCGTCGACCTCGCCGCCATGCGCGACGCGATGGCCGACCTCGGCGGCGACGCGGCGAAGATCAACCCGCTTGTCCCGGCCGAGCTCGTGATCGACCACTCCGTGCAGGTCGACGTGTTCGGCACCCCGGAGGCGTTCGTCAAGAATGCCGAGCGCGAGTTCGAGCGCAACCAGGAGCGCTACGCGTTCCTGCGCTGGGGCCAGGAGGCGTTCGACAACTTCGCGGTCGTCCCGCCCGACACCGGCATCGTGCACCAGGTCAACCTCGAGTACCTGGCGCGCGTCGTGTTCGTCGACGAGCAGAACGGCGTCGCGTACCCCGACACGCTGGTCGGCACCGACTCGCACACCACAATGATCAACGGGCTGGGCGTGCTCGGCTGGGGCGTGGGCGGCATCGAGGCCGAGGCCGCGATGCTCGGCCAGCCCATGTCGATGCTCATCCCGCAGGTCCTCGGCTTCAAGCTCTCCGGCGAGCTGCCCGAGGGCGCCACCGCGACCGACCTCGTGCTCACCGTCACCGAGATGCTGCGCAAGAAGGGCGTCGTCGGCATGTTCGTCGAGTTCTACGGGCCGGGCGTCTCCGCCCTCCCGCTGGCCGACCGGGCCACGATCGGCAACATGAGCCCGGAGTTCGGCTCGACGTGCGCGATCTTCCCGATCGATCAGGAGACGCTGCGCTACCTCGAGTTCTCGGGCCGCCCCCAGGAGCTCATCGATCTCGTCGAGGCGTACACGAAGGAGCAGGGCCTCTGGCACGACGAGAACAGCGAGGAGCCGACCTACTCGGAC
>DATAAR010000027.1:0-21778 GCA_036259975.1 Solirubrobacteraceae bacterium
GCGAAGGCGCAAGCGGCGCCCGCGGCTGCCTGGTGTCGTGCTGCTCCCCGATACCAAGATCAATGGTGACCCGAGTCGGCTTGATCGTCCCGGGCAGGCGTCCTGCGTGACGCGCGACAGTCCCTCGGTTCGCTGGGCGTCCCAGGCGCCCACGAGCGCGTTGTCTGCGACACTCGATAAAGCTGTCCCCGACGTTGGAGAGTGCGTGCTCCATCGTGGCCGAGTCCAGCACTGTTGGTGCCGCCGGCCGGCGGCGGCCGTGGGGTTGGCGGCTCGCGGTCGCCGGCATGCTCCTCGTCGCGCTCGGGCTCCGCCTATGGGGCATCACCTGGGGCCTCCCGTTCCCCTACAACGTCGACGAGCGAGCCCACTTCGTGCCCAAGGCCGTCGGGTTCTTCTCCGGCGACCTTAACCCCCATTATCAGCTCAATCCACCCGGATTCTCATATCTCCTCGCGCTCGTCTATGCCGGTTGGTTTCGCAGCCCGAGCGCGGTTCAGTCGACGTACGCGACCGATCCCACGACCGCGTTTTTGATCGCCCGTCTGACGTCGGCCGCTTTGGCGACCGCCTCGGTCGGGCTCGTGTACATCGCGGGCGAGCGCCTCTTCGACCGCTGGTGCGGCCTGCTCGCGGGCGGAATCCTCGCGGTGGCCTTTCTGCCGGTGTTCTACGCGCACCAGGCGATCAACGACGCGCCGACGCTCGCGGCAGTCGCGCTGTCGCTCGTGGGAGCCGCTCTCGTACTGCGACGCGGTCGGACCGCGGACTACCTCCTCGCCGGTTTCGGTGCCGGCGCAGCCGCAGCGATGAAGTACAACGCCGGCATCATCCTGCTCGCGCTCGTGGGCGCGGCCGCTGTCCGGTTCGCCGGCGGCGAGCGCCGCCGGGCGACGCTGGCTGTCCTTGGGGGCGGCGCTTCCGCGATCGCCGGTTTTCTCCTCCTCCACCCGTATGCCGTCCTTGACTTCTCGGTCTTCCGCGACGCGATGCGGTTCCTCGTGGAGTACAACGCGCGCCCGCCGCTGGTCGGCGAGCGACAGGACAACGGCTGGTTGTACTACGCGTGGACGCTGACTTGGGGATTCGGCTGGGGACCGCTTGGGCTGGCGGTCCTCGGCGCCCTGCTCGTCATCCTCCGCGACCGTGGCGCCGCCGTCGTTGCGATTCCCACGGCGCTGGTGTTCTGGCTGTACATGGGTTCGCAGGGTCGGTACTTCGGCCGATACATCATGCCGAGCATGCCGGTCCTGGCGCTGCTCGCCGCCTACGGCGGTGTGCAGGCGACCAGGATCGTCGCGGGGTGGCGCCCGCGCCTTGCGATTCCAGCCGCGGCCGCCGTGGGGGTAGCGGCCCTCGCGCAGGGCGTTGTGTATTCCGTCCACAGCGACGTCATCCTGAGTCGCACCGACACGCGCGCCCAGCTGCGCCAGTGGATGGTCAAGCACATTCCCCCGAAAACGCGATTCGTGATGGAGCCGAGCGTTCCGCGGAGCTGGTTTCGCGACGGCGGCCTCCCGCGGATCGATTTCGCTTCGGAACGCTGGAGCCGCTGGCAGCGCACTCCGGAGCTCGCGCGGGACCTCGCGCGCCGGCACCCGGGCGCGCGCAAGCGCGCGGACTTCCAGAACTACCCGTACACGCTCTTCCCGGGGATGCTCGACGTCTATCGAGACGCGCGGGCGTGCTGGTACGTCTCGAGCTCGACCCAGCGTGGGCGCGAGATCGTGGAGCCTGAGCGAACGCCCGCCGCGATTGACTTCTACCGCGCACTCGACCGCGAATCCAAGGTGGTGTTCCGCGCGAGCCCGCTCCCCGCCGATACACCGCCCCCACCGTTCCAGTGGGATCTCAGCTTCAACTACTACCCGTTGAGCTACGAGCGCCCCGGGCCGGTCATGACGGTCCACCGGCTCCGCCACTGCCGACCGGCGCGGGACTGACGCGACGCGACGAGCCTTGGCCGGAGCGCGATCGCCCCAACTCGACGGACCGCGGCGTCGGCCGCCCGGGCCACGCATCTGGTCGAGGTGCGCCTGGACAGGTCGACAAGTCCACCTCAGATGGCTATCCGGGGTGTGAAGACGGCATGCCGGTCGGGCTCGACGATCGACGGCGCACGCGTCGGCGCGGGCAGCCGGCTGGGCATCCAGCCCTACCGCCGGCTGATGGGCGCTGAAGGCCAGCGACGAGATCAAGGTAGTGATCGTCTCGGAGTCTCGCCCCAGGCGGCTCCAAGGTTCGTCGCGCTACCGCTTTGCGCGCGAGGCGCAGTAACGCCGATGCGCCGCTGGATCGCATCGCGCGCCAGCCCAGCCACCGGGGGGTGGGGAGTCGCGCGCCGATGCTAGGCGGCGGCCAACATCGCGCGCTGGACGTCAACAAGCGCTGTGGCGACGGTGGCTGGCCGGCGGACGAGGTCGAGGTGCTTGCCGCCGTGCACTTCGGCGGCCGGCCAGCCTCGCGCGCGCGCAGCGGCGGCGCTTGACGCGTACGGCTCGGTGGAGAGCAGCACGTACGCGCACGGGCGCCGGTCCCAGCCCTCGGGTACGGGCAGCTCGGTGTCCAGTACCGACAGCGGCAAGCGCGGCATGTCGTGCTCCACCCGCGCGCGCCGAGCTCCATCGGGCACCAGGTCTCGCATCGCCTCCTCGCCGAACCAGGTCGACCAGGGCGGCAGGACGTCGCCGGAGGCGAGCGCGCTCAGCTTCTCAGCGAACTCGGCGGGCACCAGCTGCGTCGTGCCGCGTGGCGGGGGGAGGAAGGCGTCGACGAACGCGATCGCAGCCACACGTGCAGCGGCAGCTTGGGCGATCGCCGGCAGCAACGATCCGGCAGCACTGTGACCGACGAGGACGACCCTCGCTGTCACCTGGGCCGAGACGGCGTCCACTGTGTCCCAGACGTCTCGCCACGGCCGGTATGGCTCATCGGCGCGCAGCGAGGGAACGACCGCCGGCCGGCCGCGCTGCTCGAGCTCTCGCGCCACCCATCCCCACGCCGAGGGTCCAAGAAAAGGACTGTGCACGAGGACCATGAGCGGGTGCGCGCGGAGCATCGAGTGCAGGCTCCCACAGCTGCGAAGTTCCGCCGCTCGACCGAATCGTCCGACGCCCGGCTTGCACGACAGGCGGCGGTCAGCGACCCGCGCGAGCGCGCCAGGCGCGGGGTCCGGCAGTGCACGCAGGCTGCCGGAGCGCTCGGCCGAGGTTCGCGCCTGCCTCCCGCGCCCATCCGAGCTGCCTGGCGATGAGTCAAGCTCGCTTGGCGCGTCGGGGTCGGGCGACCACGTAGTAGTCCTCACGCCACCGCAGCTCCCCCCGGCATGACCCGCTACAGCCGCGCGATCGTTGCGATGTCCTCCGTGAACTCGTTGACGATCGCCGTCGTCAGCGTGGGGCGCGTTTCCGACAGGGCGGCCATGTAGTCGGCCGTCGTGGGACCTCTGACCTCTGGCTGCTCGTCGGCGTCGCCGTAGACCGCGATCTCGAGCGCGCGCTGCGACCCCTTGCGGGCGGCGAACTCGATGTCGGCGGGAGTGAACAGATCGCTCGCCTCGACCAGTGCGTCGAGGTCGATGCGCCCCAAGACCCCAGCGGGGATGTAGCGCCTCCAGATGGCGGCCCGGGCGGCGGCATCGGGCGCGCCGATGGGAATGACGTAGTCGAAGCGGCCGTGGCGCAGGAACGCCGGGTCGAGCGCGCGGACGAAGTTGGTCGCGCAGACGAGCAGCCGGCCCTCGCGGTCGCGAAAGGCGGGAATGATCTTGAGCAGCTCGTTCGTGACGCCCTGCAGCGGGGACGGCGGCTTGCCGCCGCGCTGCCCCGCGATCTCCTCGACCTCGTCGATGAACACCACCGCATGCTCGAGCTGGTCGATGTCGTTGAACGTCCCGCGGAGGGCGAGTGCAAGGCCGCCGCCGGCGGCGGCCAGACGGGACGGGAAGACCTCCACGAACGGCCACCCGAGCCGAGACGCCACAGCCTTGGCGAACGTCGTCTTGCCGGTCCCCGGCGGCCCGAAGAGGACAATTGCGTGGGGCGGGATGACGCCGTACTCCTCCGCCAGGTCCGGATCGACGAGCGGCAGCACGATTCGACGCTCGATCAGCTGCTTCTCGTGTTCCATGCCGGCGAGCTTCTCCCATAGCCCGCGCTGGAGCATGCGGCCCCCCAGCCCCTCGAGAAGTCCGACCTCCTGCGGCTGCAACGGCACGACACGCTCGAAATACGTCAGGTCGCGCGTCTCATAGCCGCAGTTGCGAAACGCCGTCACGCC
Source organism: Solirubrobacteraceae bacterium (assembly GCA_036259975.1). GTDB lineage: Bacteria > Actinomycetota > Thermoleophilia > Solirubrobacterales > Solirubrobacteraceae > JAOPZW01. The sequence continues at coordinate 4,279 of DATAAR010000027.1, forward strand.
GGTCTCGCCCTCGGCCATCAGCGCGGACAGCCGATGCACGCCACGACCCATCACGCGCTTCTCGAGCTCACCGAGCATGGCGCTGCCCACGCCCCGGCCGCGCCAGTCGTCCGCCAGCGCCAGCAGGACGACCCAGCCACGATCGCCCCCGACGCGCGCCGCCGCCGCGCCGACCACGAGCTCGCCGACCGCCGCCACGACCGCGACACCCCCGTCGCGCAGGACCGCCAACACCTCGGCCAGTCCGTACACCGCCCGCCGCTCAGGCGACCGCGACTCCTCCCACACCCGAACGACCTGATCGAGATCGTCCTCGTGGAAGTCCCGCACCCGCGGAATCGGCATGGCCCAGAGTCTTCCACGCAGTCGACGCGCCAACGGCGCGGCTCACGCGCGATCAGCTCACTGATTGGCACGGCCGACCCATCGGTACGGTCAGGGCGTCGGGCGTCGGCGCGCGGCCTGGGTCAGGCCGCCGCCTCGGTCGGGATCGCGCCGATCTGCTGCAGCACGACGAGCACGTCGAGGTAGTGATGCACCTCGCGAACCAGGCCCTCCTCGAACCGCATCCACACCGACGCCTCGACGCTGATCCGCTGTCCGGTCGGCTCCAGCGTCCCCGCCGGCGTCTGCATCGGCCTCGTGTGCGTCCCCTCCCACAGGATCTCCTGCGCCGCGGTGTCGCCGCTGACCACCTTGTGACGGATCGTGCCGGTCACGTCGGGGAAGGCCTCCTTCCAGCCCTGCACGAGCTGCAGATAGGCGCCCGCGCCCTCGACGCGACGTCCCGTCCCCGTCTCGGTGTACACGGCGCCGGACGCGAGCAACCCCCGGAAGCGCTCCCAGTCGGCCTGGTTGAAGGCCTCGATGAGGTCCGTCGCCGCCTGGGCGAGATCGGTTCCTGATCCGGCCATGAGCACCACCTCTCCGCAGCTGAACGTCGACCGCTCGGCCCAGCCTACGCCCACATCGCCGGCGCAGGCTAGCGCGACACGACGACCGTCATCCGCATCCCGGGCGCGTGCAGCGCGCACACGATCCGGTACGTGCCCGGCTCCGTGAACCGGTGGCTGTAGGCAGCGCGGTTCTGTGCGCGCCGCGTGAACCGCTCGGGCCCCGCCCGCACCGCCAGGCTGTGCGACTCGCGCGAGCGCCAGCGCCACGTCACCCGCGTGCCCGCATCGATGGTCACGGTCGGCCGCTCGCCGCCGCGCACGAATGCGTTGTCGGTCACGAGAACGCCGTTGCGCGCGGGCGCCTCGACGGCGTCCGGCGGCGGCACCGCGGCCGGCACCGGCTTGACGGCAGGCGGCTTCACGCTGCCCTTGGGGTACGCGGCGAGCGGGTCGCTGACCATCCGCGTCGTCCCCGCGACGCGGTCGCGCACGAAGATCGCGCGGCTGTCGTCCGCCTTGCGCGGATCGAGGTTCGTCGCGGTCGAGGTGAACGCGACGCGCCGTCCGTCGGCCGAGATCGACGGATCTTCCGACGCGCCGTTGCCCGCGGTCTTCACGCGGCTGACGAGCGTGACCGCTCCGGTGCTCCGCGTCCACGCCATCACCTGGGACCGCGCGCCGTGGCGCGCGGTGTACGCGACGACACGCGCCCCGCGCGACACCACCGGGTCCAGCACCTGCGCGCTGCCCGTCGGGATGCGCCGCGTGCGGCCGGCGCGGAGGTCGCGCAGGAACAGGCCGGCGTGCCCGCGCCGGGCGCCGAGCGCCGGGTCGTCCGAGGTGAACGCGACGTAGCGGCCGTCGAGCGAGATGGCCGGATCGGCGGAGAACCCGCCGGCCCGGCGGCCGCCGGCGGCGCGGCTGGCGACCGTCGTCGCGCCGCTTCGGAGATCGCGGACGAGCACCTGACTGCGGGCGGCCGCCGGGTCGTCCACGCGGCCGCTCGCAAGCGTGTAGGCCACCTTCGAGCCGTCGGCCGAGATGCTCGGTTCGTACGGATCGGCGAAGCGCAGACCGCCGACACGGGCCCCGCGTGCCGCCGTCCGCGTGTCGCCGCGGCGGTCGGCGACGAGGACGACCGTGCGGCCGCCGCGCACGCCCTGGTATGCGACGCGCGACCCGTCGGCCGACACCACCGGGTTGTAGGCGGACTGCGAATCGGGCACGTCGCGGCTGCGCCGGTCCAGGCCGCGGGCGCCACGATGGTCGGCAAGCATCACACCGATGCGCCCGTAGCGCTTGGCGAAGTTCTGGTTACCGCGCGAGGACTCGAACGCGATCCGCCTGCCGTCCCCCGAGATCGCCGCGTTGTACGCCGAGATCGGGTCCGGTCCGCTCGGTCCGCCGCGCGGCAGGCGGCTGACGATCGCGGTCCGACCCGTGGCCAGGTCGGCTCGCATGACGGCGATCTCGCCGAGCTTGACCGCGAGCGGCAGCCGCTGGCGGTAGGCCTCGTAGGCGACATGGCGCCCGTCGGCGGAGATCGCCGGGTTCGACGCGTAATCGCGCGGAACGTCGACCAGCGCGCCGCGATATGTCGGGGGCGGGCCGTTGTAGCGGGCCTGGTCGAGCCAGCGCGGGAGCTGGCTGAGCTGGCGGCGCAGGAGACGATCGGCCTGGGCCCCCGGCATCGCGCCGCCGCGCACGCCGGTCTGCGCCCGCTCGCGCAGCACCGCGATGGCACGCGCCTGCACCTGCCCCGGCGAGCGCCCGTGCAGGCGCGCGATCGCCAGCGGGCTGAGCTCGGCGCGCCGCAGCCGGCGGAACTCGATGTCGCTGACGCCGAAGATCGCGGGCGCCTCGCTCGCGATCCCGAACTGGTGCAGCGAATGGAAGAACAGGTGCTGTGCGAGGTGCCCCTGCGTGATCGTCCGCAGCGCGCGGTGCTGCAGCGTCGCGAGCCGCGCGGGGCCGACGCGCCCGGCCTCGGGCGCGACGAGCGCCGCCGCGAGCCGACGCGCATCCGGCCACCCATGGCGGGCGGCAAGCTGCCCCACCGTGCGGCGGTCGTCACGCAGCTGCCTCCACAGCCCGACGCGCGTGATGCCGAGCAGCCGGTACAGGCGCGTCTCGTCATACGGCAGCCAGTGGTTGTAGACCCACGCCTCCGGCGGCAGCCAGTGGGCCGGCGCGTTCGCCGGCGCGTCCGAGTCGGCCGACCGGGTGACGATCGGCTTGCCGACCGCGTCCCCGCCGGCGCGTGCGGCCTTCTTCCTGGGGTGCTCGCCACCGCCGCCGCACCCGGCGACCGCCACGGCAGCGACCAGCCCGAACAGCATCTTTCGCCCCGGCATGCGCGGACGCTACCCGACGCCGCGGCGCACCGGCGCGGCATGCCCGCCGTCACGGGCCGAACCGGTGTCCTCGCCTCGGACCGGATCCGGGGGATGTCGGCAACGCGTCGTGAGGCAAGGTGCGCGGCGGGGGCGCCGCGCACGGGCGCGTCCTGCGGTCACTCCTCCACGTCGATGAGCACCTCGTAGTGCTCCACCCGCGGCCCACCGGTCGCGCCGACCGCCTCGGCGGCGCGCTCGCGCGACTCGCGCACTGCCTCCTCGCTGGCGCGCATGTCGTCCTCGGAGTTCCAGTAGCTCACCGCGACGACCCGTCCGCTCGACCGGTCGCCCATCACGGTGAAGCCCTTGAAGCCGCTCTGCCCGCGCAGAAGCGGGAGGACGTCCGACTCGACCTGGCCGACGACCTCGTCGAGCCGGTCGCCGCTACCTTCGATCAGCGTCATACGCGCGTGCATGGGTCCTCCTCGATGGTCTGCAACGACGCTAACCCGTTCGCATCGCGCCAGCAAGCGGAGCGTCCGCTACGGGCGGCGATCCGCTCGCCCTCCAGCCACTCGAACCGCGTGCGATCGCGCACGACAGTGGACGGACACGCGGGGTGCGTCGCCTCGGTGACCCACTCCCCGACGAGCGCGTTCAACGGGGCGAGCTGGGCCCGCTCGGTCGCTTGATTCATTCGAGTCCTCGCATTCCGCGACCGCAGCCGCCGCGCTAGGGATCGAGGTCGATCCGCACGACCAGCATCTCGCTGGCCATGAGCAGGAGCCCGGCGTCGTTGAGCGGCCGCTTGAGCCACCGCAGCCGCGCACGCGGGTCCTCGCCGTCGAGGATGTGCGCCGTGCCGTCGTGCCAGCGCCGGCCCACCTTCACGCGCACGCGCGGGTCGCGCTCGATGTTGCGGACGTAGTCGGCGTGGCGGCCGTGCTCGGCGACGATCCAGAAGTGCTCGCCGCGCAGGCCGTTGCCGACCGGCACGCGCCGCGGCTGCCCGCTGCGCCGCCCGGTCGTCTCGAGCAGCGCCCAGCCGCGCGGCGCGACGCCCGCCTCGAGCGCGCGGCGCATCACCGGGTTGAGCAGGCGCACGCTGGCGAGCTTGCTCGCCCGCCGCTTGAGCGCGCGCCGGTCCATGTCGCGGCAGCCTAGACGCGGGCGCCGGCGGGTACGCGGTCGGCATGGAAGAGCGCGAGCAGCCCGAGCCGGTGTCCGAGCGCGACGAGGAGCCGGCGCGCCGCACCACGGACGGCGACATCGTCGGCGGCGAGACCGTCGGGACCGAGGACACCGCGATGGGCGCGGGCGCGGAGGCCGACATCAGCCGCGGCGACGGCGGCATGGGCACGGGCCGCGGCGCGGACGTCGACCGCGACGACGACCCCGACGCTCAGCGCAGCACGCCGTAGCGCGTGAACAGATAGCCGCCGGACTCGTGCACCGACCGCAGCTCGAGGTCGATCGGCGGCTCCAACTCGGGACCGCTGAGGATCGTCAGGGGATCCGCCCCGCCCCCGAGCTTCGGCGCGTACACGAGGTGCAGCTCGTCGATGAGCCCTGCGGGCAGCAGCGTCGCGTTGAGGTTCGGGCCGCCCTCGCACACCAGCGAGCGCACGCCGAACTCCTCGCGGATGCGCCGCACGCCCTCGGCGATGTCGCCCGTCCGCACGTACTTCACTGTCGCGTTCGCCTCGGCCGGCAGCTCGGCGTCCTCGGACGGCGTCAGGACGAGCACGGTGTTCTCCGCCGCCCGGAGCAGGCCGACGTCGGCGCGCAGGTTCGCCGAGCGGGTCACGAGCACCGTGATCGCGTCGGCCGGCAGCCCCTCGCGCACGCGGCGCTCGCGCGCCTCGGCGCTGTTGATCGTGCGCCCGTAGCTCTCGACGCGGATCGTCTCCGCGCCGACCATGATCCCATCCATCCGCGCGCGCGTCGCGTGGAAGAGCTCGTAATCGGCCTGGTTGGCGATGTTCCCGGCGCGGCCCTTGATCGTGGCGCGGCCGTCCGCTGTCGAGATCATGTTCAGGCACACGAACGGGCGGCCGTCCGGCGCCGCGCCGGGCAGGTCGGACGCGACATCGACGGCCGTCAGGCCGTCTGCGCGGTCCGGGTACAGGCGGTTGAAGCGCTCCACGGCTACGGGGCGTGACCAGGCTCGATGCGCTTCGCGCGGTGGAAGGTCAGCTCCGCCTCGGGCTCGGGCCGCTCCGCCGCGACCGGCTCGAGGATCATCGCGTCGTGGTCGCCGGCGTCCACGCGCTCGACGATCCGCCCGACGAACCGGTTCGGCAGCGCGTCGAGCACCGGGACCCCGCCCGGCCCCTCGTGCCACTCGCAGCGCTCGAACTTGTCGACCTCGTCGCCGGTCTCGCCGCCGAACAGCTCGGCCAGCTCGTCCGCGTCCTCGGGCACGAAGTGCACGCCGAGCAGCTCGGCGCCGTGCGCGACGCGGTAGGTGCGGTTCTTGTGCGAGAGCCCGGCGAGGAAGCGCGGCGGCTTGATGCTGATCTGCGTCGCGAACCCGATCAGGCAGCCCGAGCGCTCGCCGTCGTCGCCCACCGTGGTGACGATGAACATCGGGTAATCGAGCTCGGCCATCAGCGAGTTGAACGTCTTGCGCGAGTCGTCGGTGAGCTCCATGTCCGCGGAGTCCTACCCGATCGGCGGCGCCGCTCTCGTCCGGGGCGGAATCGTCTGCGGCCGCGGAAGACGTCGTCGGGGGCCTAGCCGCAGGCGGCGCGGCCCCCCGCGCCGCCGTCCTCAGGCGTCGCCCGCGGCCGAGGCCCGTGCCTCCGCGATCGCCGCGACCACGCGCTCGGGCGTCATCGGCAGCTCGTTCACCGTCACGCCGAGCGGCTTGAGCGCGTCGTCGATCGCGCTGGCGATCGCTGTCGGCGCCACCAGCCGGCCGCCCTCGCCGGCGCCCTTGACGCCGAACTCGCTGAACGGCGACGGCGTCTCCTGGTGCTCGATGACGATCTCCGGCGCCTCGTGCATGGACGGCAGGAGGTACTCGCGGAACGTTCCGGTCTCCAGCGAGCCGTCCTCCTGGTCGTAGCGGTACTCCTCCATGAGCGCCGCGCCGATGCCCTGGACGATGCCGCCCATGATCTGGCCCTCGACGAGCTTCGGGTTCATGAGCGTGCCGCAGTCGTTGACGGCGTAGTACTTCAGCACCTTCACCACGCCGGTCTCGACGTCCACCTCCACGATCGGGATGTGGCACGCGTGCGAGACGAACGGATAGAAGGCCCCCAGGTCCTTGCGATCGTCGCTCGGCAGCGAGGCGTACGGATGGTCGTACGTGAACGTCGTGACGAGGCCGGAGTCCTCGCCCTCCGGGTTCGTCTCCTTGAAGAGGTGGGCGAGCATGGCCACGTCGCCCATGCTCATCGCCTTGCTCGGCGTGCCCTTGGGCCGCACCTGGCCGTCGACGAGCTTAACGTCGGCTGGGTCGGCCTCCATCGAGTGCGCCGCGATCCGGATCATCTTGTCCTTGATGGTCCGCGACGCGCCTCGCACGGCGCCGGACAGCATGACCGTCAGGCGGCTGCCGCCCGGGCCGGCCGAGATCGCGCCGGAGGTCGAGTCGCTGTAGGTGACAGACACCTCGCCGGGGTCGATGCCGAACTCCTCGGCAACCACCTGGCTGACGACGGTCTCTGGGCTGTTGCCCCACAACGGACAGCCGAGCTCGACCCGGATCTGCCCGAACGCGCTCACGTCGATCTTCACGCTCTCGGGCGTCGAGGTCGCCGGCAGCGGCGGCTTGTCGTAGAGGAACCACCACTCGGTTGCGTTGTAGCCCGAGCGCTCCTGGCAGCTCGCCAGGCCGATGCCGATGTAGCGACCCTCGGCGCGGGCCTTCTCCTGCTCGCCGCGCCACGCGTCGACGTCGGCCAGCGCAAGCGCGCGGTCGAGCACGCCCTCGTAGTTGCCGCTGTCGTACGTGTTCCCGGTGGGGATCTTGTAGGGGAACTGCTCGGGCCGGATGAAGTTGCGCCGGCGGATCTCCACGCGGTCGAGGCGGAGCTCATCGGCGGCCGCGTCGACGAGGCGCTCGAGGATGAAGTTGCCCGGGTCGGCGCCCGCCCCGCGGAAGAACCCCTGCTGCACCTTGTTCGTCAGCACGCAGGAGATCTCGTAGCTGAGGCTGCCGATCCGGTACGGCCCGGTCGGCTGCGACAGCGCGTTGCCGTGCTGGCCGTGGGCGAACTGGAAATAGGCCCCGTAGTCGTCGACGATCTCGAGCCGCAGCGCGATGAACTCGCCGTCGCCGGTGACCGCGAGGCCGGCGTCGTAGATCCGGTCCGGGCCGACGTTGTCGTTGGCCGCGAGGTTGTCCGCGCGGTCCTCCATGAACTTCACCGGCCGGCCCGTCGCCTTCGACAGCGCGCCGGCGATCGCGATCACCTTGTTGGTGAGGTGCTTGCTGCCGAAGCTGCCGCCGACCGTGCAGGGCACGACCCGCAGCCGGTTGCTCGGGACCCGCAGCATGTTCGCGAACGTCCAGGGCAGGAAGTTGTAGAAGTTCGTGTTCGACCACAGCGTCATCGACTGGCTGAACGGGTCGAACGACGCGATCGTGCCCGCCGTCTCCAGCGGCTGCGCCCCCATCCGGTGCCAGCGCGCGGTGCGGCGGACGACGTGGTCGGCGCGCGCGAAGTCGCCGTCGACGTCGCCGAAGTCCACGCGCCGGTGGAATACGACGTTGCCGTCGAGCGTGTCGTGCACCCTCGGCGACTCCGCGTCCATGGCGGCAATCGGGTCGACGATCGCGGGCAGGACCTCGTAGTCGACGTCGATGAGCGCGCACGCGTCCTCGGCGACGTACCGGCTCGTCGCGGCGACGGCGGCGACCGCCTCGCCGGGGAAGCGCACGCGGTCGATCGCGATCGCGTGCTGCGGCACCGGCTCGGCGCAGAACGCTGTCATCGGCTCGATCACCTCGGCGGCGTCCGCGCCGGTCAGGACGGCGACGACGCCGGGCAGCGCCTTCGCGCGCGACGTGTCGATCGAGCGGATGCGCGCGTTCGCGTACGGGCTGCGGAGAACGGCGGCGTCGAGCAGGCCGGGGACGCTCACGTCGCCGACGTAGGCCGCGCGGCCGGTCAGCAGCTTCGGGTCCTCCTTGCGCGGGATGCTGCGGCCCACCCAACGGCGGTCCTGGAGCGCGGCACGGTCCGGGCGGCGGACCGGCTTCTCGACGGAGCTCATGCCGACACTCCCTGCGCCGGCGGTGCGGTGGGCGTGCCGACGTTCGCCGCCAGCAGCGGCCCGGCGGCGCACACCGCGTTGACGATGTTCTGGTAGCCCGTGCAGCGGCAGATGTTGCCGCCGAGCGCCTCGCGGACGTCGTCGGGTTCGGGCATCGGCGTGTGCTCGAGCAGCTCGCACGCCGCCATGAGCATCCCGGGGGTGCAGAAGCCGCACTGCAGGCCGTGCTCCTGCATGAACGCCTGCTGGATCGGGTGCAACGTGCCGTCCGCCGCGGCGAGCGACTCGACCGTGCGGACCGCGGCGCCGTCGAGCTGCGCGACGAACATGAGGCACGACCGTGTCGCCTCGCCGTCCACGAGGACCGTGCACGCCGCGCAGACGCCGTGCTCGCAGCCGGCATGGGCGCCCTTGAGGTCGAGCTCGTCGCGCAGGAAGTCGAGCAGCAGCGTGCGCGGCTCGACGAGGACGTCGTGCTCGACGCCGTTGACGGTGATGCTGAGGCGGACCTTCTCAGGCATTCGCGGCTCCCTCCCGTGCGCGCTCGGCCGCGCGCAGCACGGATCGGCGGGTCATGGCGACGGCGAGGTGACGGCGGTAGGCCGCCGAGCCGTGCGGGTCGCTCGGCGGGTCGAGGTCGCGCGCGGCGCGCTCGGCGGCGGCGACGATCGCGTCCTCGGTGGGCTCTGCGCCCGTCAGCGCCTCCTCGACCGCCATAGCGCGCACGGGAGTCGCGCCGACACCGCACAGGGCGATCCGGGCGGAGGCGATGGCGCCGTTGGCGTCGAGCGTGACGAGTGCGCCCGCGCCGCAGACCGGCAGGTCGCCCTCGCGGCGGGCGACCTCGGTCCATGCCGCACCGGCGTCGGGGCGGCGGGGAACGCGGATGGCGGAGATGAGCTCGCCCTCGCGCAGGCTCGTCTCGAAGGCGCCCGTGAAGAGGTCGGCGGCGGCGACCGTGCGCTCGCTGTCAGGGCCGGTGACGATGGCCTCGCCGTCGAGCGCGAGCAGCGCTGCGGGGAGCTCGGCCGACGGGTCGGCGAACGCGATGCTGCCCACCACCGTGCCGCGGCGCCGCACGGAGGCGTGGGCGACGTGGGCGCTGGCCTGGGCGAGGAGCGACGCCTCGTTGTGCACAACCTCCGACAGCTCCGCCGCCCGCTGGCGAGCAAGCGCGCCGATCCGGAGCGAGCCGTTCTCGAGCGCGATGCCGTCGAGCCCGTCGATCCGGTTGATGTCGACGAGCACCGCGGGGGTGGCCAAGCGCGTGTTCATCAGCCGCACGAGGCTCTGGCCGCCGGCCAAGACGCGCGCGTCGGCGCCGTGGCGGGTCAGGTGGTCGACCGCCTCCTCCACGGTCCGTGGCGCGACGTAGTCGAACGGAGCCGGTTTCAACGGACACCTCCGGTGGTCTTCTCCCCGCCTCCGCCGGCGCGGCGGAGCGGCCCGGGGCGAGCCTGTCAGGATCATCTGCGACTTGCAACGGCGGGTCGCGGCGCGTTGCAGGGGAGCCCGTGCGGGATCGCCAGTCCGCAGCGGGTGACCGTCACGGCGGCGCGACCTTCGGCCACGGCGGCCCGCCCGCCGCTAGCCTCACCCGCCATGCCGCGCCCGCACGCAGCCGCGATCGCAGGCGCCGCCGCCGGCGTGCTCGCCGCCGCGGTCGCCTGGCGCGCGCTGTGGCATGAGCCGCGCCATGGACGCATCCGCGAGCGCGAGCTGCGCCTCCCGGGCTGGCCGGCGTCCCTCGACGGGCTGCGCGTCGGGCTGATCTCCGATCTGCACACCGGTGCGCCGCACGTCGGCGAGAAGCGCATCAAGCGCCTGGTCGCGGCCGTGAACGAGTGCACGCCCGACCTCACGCTGCTGCTCGGCGACTTCGTCGACCCCACGGTGCGCGGGGGCTCGCCGGTCGCTCCCGAGGCCGTCGCGCGCCGCCTCGGGGCGCTGCGCGCGCGGCTCGGCGTCGTCGCCGTGCTCGGCAACCACGACTGGCACCACGGCGGCGAGCGCATCGCGGCCGCGCTCCGCGACGCCGGCATCCGCGTCCTCGAGGACGAGGCCGTCGACCTCGGCGCGCTCCACGTCGCCGGGCTCGCCGACGCCCGCATGCGCCGGCCCGACGTGGGCATCGCGCTCAGGGACGTCCCTCCCGAGGCGCCGGTCCTGCTCCTCAGCCACGACCCCGACACATTCCCGGCCGTGCCCGACCGCGTCGCGCTCACGGTCTCGGGCCACACCCACGGCGGGCAGGTCGCGGTGCCCGTGCTGCGCCGGAAGGTGATCCCGTCGCGCTTCGGGGAGCGCTACGCGCGCGGGCACATCGTCCAGGACGGCCGGCACCTGTACGTCACCGCCGGCTTCGGCACGAGCGGCTGGCCGGTGCGGCTCCTCGCGCCCGCCGAGGTGGTGATCCTCGCGCTCAGGCCAGAAGCCGCGCCGCCTCGCGTACCTGACGCTCCGCCTCATCGCGGTCGAGGCCCGATCCGCGCAGCAGGTCGACGGCGGTCGCGCGCACCTGCACCACGATCACGCTGACCGAGAGGTTGGCCGTCTGCTCCAGGACCAGCGTGGCGCGGGCCGCCGCGCGGAGCGCGGGCTCGCGCACGGCCGTGTCGTCGCCCTCGTCGAGCGTGCCCTCGAGGCGGCGCACGGCGTCGGCGAGCTCGCGCAGCGCCTCGGCGACCGGCGGGGGGACGTTGTCGCCCTGCGAGATCGCACGCACCGCGCCGCGGCTCAGCGCCTCGACGCTCGTCACGGCGTTGTCGATCTGCGTCGCCGCGCGCGCGTACCGGGCGAACTGCGTCCGCGTGCCGCGCAACCACGGCGCCAGGCGCAGCGTCTCGTGGCCGGCCGCGACCGCCTCGCGCAGCACGTCGGGGTCGATCTCCGACGCGCGCGCCCACGCGCGCTCGGCGGGCTCGGGATCGCGGCGCTCGAGCGCGACGGCGACGTCGTCGATCGTCGCGGCGATCTCGGCCAGGAGCCGTGCGGCCGCCCGGTGCACCGTCCGGCCGGGGCTCGCGGGCAGCACCGAGGTGACGAGCAGGCCGATCACGCCGCCGAGGAGCGAGTCGAGGAAGCGCGCCCCGGACAGACCCGTCCCGGGCGGTTGGACCGCAACCACGAGCAGCGCCGACACCGCCGCCTCCGAGACGAGGACGGCGCTGCCGCCGAGCGCGACGGCGACCAGCATCGCGCCGACCACGATGACCGCGATCTGCCACGTGCCCGAGCCGATCACCGTGAACAGGGCGTCGGCGATGCCGATGCCGAGCGCGACGCCGATCACCATCTCGACCGCGTAGCGGCGCCGCTGCCCGAGCGTCGTGCTGACCGCGATGAGCGCGGCGACCGGGGCGAAGATCGGGCGCTCGTGGCCGAAGGCGACCTGGGCGAGGGCCCACGACGGCGCCGTCGCGAGCGCGGCCTGCGCGAACCAGCGCCAGTTCGCCCGGAGGCGCTCGGCCACGGTGCGCGGCCGCGACCGCTCGGCCGCCTCCTCGAGCAGCGCCTCGCTGCGCGCGCGTACCCGCGCGGCGCCGCGCTCGCGCAGCGTCGTCCCCCGGGTCATGCCCGCAGCCTACGACGCCGGCGCGAACGCGGCCGCCGCCGTCAGCCCGCGTCCGGGTTGCCCCCGGCGACCGCCGTGAGGAGCCGGCCGAGCACCTCGTCCCAGCCCTTGTCGTGCTCGTCGCGCTCGGCGGGAAGGTCGCGGTGCACGAACGTGAGGTGCGTGCCGTCGCCCTCCGGGCGCAGCGTCACCTCAATCGTGCTCGACCCCGGCGGGACGGCGGTTCCGACGAACCCCCACGTGAACACGACGCGCGACGGCGGCACGAGCTCGACGTACTCGCCGCGCATCTCGTATCGCGTCCCGTCGTGGTCCTGGTGCGTCTGGTGGCACACGCCGCCGGGGCGCGGGTCGAGTGTTGCCTCGACCGCGAGCCAGCGGGTCAGCTTCTCCGGCTCGGTGAAGAACGCGAACACGGTCTCCGGGCTCGCGTCGATGTGCAGCTCCTTGACGATCGGCTCAGTTGTCACGGCCTCGGTCACGTCGCTTGCTCCTTTCCTCTCGCTCTGCTTCCCGACGCAGGTCGGCGAGCCGCTCGTCCCAGAACTGGTCGAGAAACTCGCGCACGCCCTCCAGGCCCTCGGCGCGCGCGCGGTACAGGCGCCGCACGCCGTCGCGCCGCTCGGCCAGCAGCCCCGCCTCGCGCAGCACGCGGAGGTGCTGGGAGATCGCGGGCCGCGTGACGTCGCCGAACTGCGCCGCGATCGCGCCGGCGGGCAGCTCCTCGGCGCGGACAAGCTCGAGGATCCGGCGGCGGCGGGGATCGGCGATGGCCTCGATGGCGTCCTGCACGAGACATCACGTTAGCGTAGTCTTACGTAAGAGTCAACTAACCTAATCTATTCCCGTCAGGGCGCTGGCCTCAGCTCGGGTACGCCGCCGCACGCGGACCCACCGTTCGCCGCCCGCGCGGAGTGGCATGCTCCGCGCCGGTGATCGTCCAGCCGGAGGTCTCCGACGCGCTGCACGCCGGCCGGGGCGTCGTCGCGCTCGAGAGCACGCTGATCGCGCACGGGCTGCCCGCGCCCGAGAACCTGCGCGTCGCCCGGGAGGCGGAGGCGGCCGTGCGGTCGGCGGGCGCGGTGCCGGCGACGGTGGCGGTCGTCGGCGGCGACGTGCGGGTGGGGCTCGACGACGACGCGCTCGAGGCGGTCGCCCTGGGCGAGGACGTGATCAAGGCCGGCGTGCGCGACCTCGCCCCCGCCGTCGCCCAGGGCGTCGATGCCGCCACCACGGTCGCCTCGACCGCGCACCTCGCCGCGCGCGCCGGGATCGAGGTGTTCGCGACCGGCGGCGTCGGCGGCGTCCACCGCGGCGCGCGCGAGTCGTGGGACGAGTCGGCGGACCTCACGACGCTCGCGCGGACGCGGATCGTGCTCGTGTGCGCCGGCGTGAAGTCGATCCTCGACGTCGGCGCGACGCTCGAGCGCCTCGAGACGCTGAACGTCACCGTCCTGGGCTACCGCACCGACGCGTTCCCGGGGTTCTACCTCTCCGACTCGGGGCACCCGGTCGGCTGGCGGGTCGAATCGCCGGCGGAGGTGGCGACGGTCATGCGCGCCCGTGACGAGGTCGGCGTCGAGCGCCACGCGATCGTCGTCGCGAACGCCCTGCCGCCGGACGAGCAGCTCGACCCCGCGCTCCACGACCGCGTGCTCCGCGAGGGGCTCGAGGCCGTCGCGGCGCGCGGCGTGACGGGACGAGACGTGACGCCGTTCCTGCTCGACCACTTCCATGGGGAGACCGGCGGCGCCTCGCTCGAGGTCAATGTCCGGCTCGTCCTGCGCAACGCGCGCCTGGCGGGTGAGATCGCGGTGGCGGCCGCGGCGCCATGAGGCCCGTCCTCGTCGTTGGCGACGTCATGGTCGACGTCGTGGCACGGATGAGCGGCCCGCTCGCCGCCGGCAGCGACACGCCGGCCTCGATCGTCACGCGGCCGGGCGGCGCGGGCGCGAACGTCGCCGCCTGGCTTGCGGAGGCCGGGGTGGACGTCACGCTCGCCGCGCGCGTCGGCGCGGACGTCGCGGCCGCGCGCGCCGCCAAGGGCCTGCGCCACCACGGCGTCCGCCTGCAGCTGACCGAGGATCCCGAGCGGCCCACCGGCACGTGTGTCGTGCTCGTGGCGCCCGACGGCGAGCGCTCGATGCTGCCCGACCCCGGCGCGAACGCCGCCCTGGCTCCCGGCGACCTGCCGTCCCGCTGTTTCCGGCGCGGCGCCCACCTCCACGTCGCGGGCTACACGCTCCTGCGCGCGGGTTCCGTCGACGCGGGGCGGGTCGCGCTCGCGCGTGCTCGCGCGGCCGGGATGACGGTCTCGATCGACCCGTCGTCGGCGGCGCTGCTCGCGCAGCACGGCGCCGACCGGTTCCTGCGGCTCGTCGGCCACCCCGACCTGCTGCTCCCGAACGCCGACGAGGCGCGGGCGCTGACGGGCAAGGGGGACCCGCGGGCCGCGGCCCGGGCGCTGAGCCTGCACGCCCGCGAGGTGGTCGTGACGCGCGGCGCCGAGGGCGCGCTGTGGAGCGACGGCCGGGTGACGCTCGAGGCGCCGGCCGTCGTGGCCGGCGCGGTCGCCGACACCACCGGCGCCGGCGACGCGTTCACGGCGGGGTTCCTCGCCGCTTGGCTGGACGGCGCGCCGGCAGGCGCGGCGCTGGAGCGGGGCCACGAGCTCGCCGTCCGCGCTCTCGCGTAGCGGTCCGTCCTACCCCTCCTGTGACGCGCGTCACACGGACTTCGCTTACTGGAAGTAACCTTAGTCAGGCCGACTGAGATCTTTCAGTCGCCCTTGGAGACGTATCGAAGGAAGAGAACACCACATGCAGAACGACTTCCAGAGCTTCGAGCGCGGCGGTGCGCCCCTGTGCTCGGCCTGCGCCGTCCGCCCCGGCGCGGTATCGGCGATGGTCGCCGGGCCCAGCGGGCCGGCACGCGTGACGCTGTGCCAGCACTGCGCGCGCCGGCTCATGCAGACCGGCGCGCTGCCGCCGGGCGGCCCGGTCGCGGGCGGCGCCGCCGCGAGCGAGCAGCCGCGGAGCAAGACTCCGGCGCTCGACGAGTTCGGCCGCGACCTCACCGCGGAGGCCGAGGCCGGGCGGATCGACCCGGTGATCGGCCGGGCGGAGGAGATCGAGCAGACCGTCGAGATCCTCGCCCGCCGGCGCAAGAACAACGCCGTCCTGATCGGCGAGGCCGGCGTGGGCAAGACCGCGATCGTCGAGGGCCTCGCCCGCCGCATCGCCGAGGGCGACGTCCCCGCGACGCTGCAGGGCGCGCGGCTGGTGTCGCTCGACCTCGCCGGCATGCTCGCCGGCGCCCAGTACCGCGGCCAGTTCGAGCAGCGCATGAAGGCCCTGCTGGCGGAGGTCGTCGAGTCGGAGGGCCGCGTGCTGCTGTTCGTCGACGAGCTGCACACGATCCTCGGCGCCGGCAACGCCGAGGGTGCGATGGACGCCGCGAACATGCTGAAGCCGATGCTCGCCCGCGGCGAGCTTCGGATGATCGGCGCGACCACGCTGGCCGAGTACCGCAAGATCGAGCGTGACGGCGCGCTCGCGCGCCGCTTCTCGCCGGTCATGGTCGAGGAGCCGTCGGTGGACGAGACCGTCGAGATCCTGCGCGGCCTGCGCGGGGCGTACGAGCTGCACCACGCCGCGGTCATCGACGACGCGGCGCTGGTGGCGGCCGCGCGCCTGTCGGACCGCTACATCACCGAGTACCAGCTGCCGGACAAGGCGATCGACCTGATGGACCAGGCCTCCGCCAAGGTGCGCCTGCGCACCGGCGCGGGCGGCGACGACGCCGCCGCGCTGCGCGACGAGCTCGCCGAGGCCGAGGAGGCCAAGCGCGCCGCCGTGGCCGACGAGGCGTACGAGCGCGCCGGGGAGCTGAAGGTCCGCATCGAGACCCTGGAGAGGCGGCTGGCCGAGCTGGGCGAGCCCGGCGAGGGCACCGCATACGTCGGCGAGACCGACGTCGCCGCGGTCGTCGCCGCGCGCACCGGGATCCCCGTCGGCGAGCTTGTCGCCGGCGAGCTCGAGCGGCTGCACACGCTGGAGGAGGACCTCCACCGGCGCGTGATCGGCCAGGACGAGGCCGTCGAGCTGGTCGCCGACACCGTGCGCCGCGCCCGCGTCGGCCTGGCCGACGGCGACCGGCCGCTGGGCAGCTTCCTGTTCCTGGGCCCGACCGGCGTCGGCAAGACCGAGCTGGTCAAGGCCCTCGCCGAGCGGCTGTTCGCCACCGAGAAGGCGCTCGTCCGGATCGACATGTCCGAGTACCGCGAGCCGCACACGGTCGCGCGGCTGATCGGGTCGCCCCCGGGCTACGTCGGCTACGGCGACGGTGGCCAGCTCACCGAGCCGGTGCGCCTTCTCGATCTCGTCGAGCAGCACCACCGAGTACGGGCGGCGGCCGCCTCACCGACGGCGAGGGCCGCACCGTGGACTTCTCGAACACGGTGCTGGTGATGACGTCGAACCTCGGCGCCTCGAAGGCGAAGCGCGCGCTCGGCTTCACCGCGGCCGCGCCGCAGGCCGACGAGGAGCGGATGCGGGCGGCCGCCAAGGCGGCGTTCCTGCCCGAGTTCATCAACCGCATCGACGAGACCGTGACGTTCAAGCCGCTGAGCGCCGAGCAGGTCGAGCGCATCTGCGCGCTGATCTGCGCCCAGGTCGCCGACCGCCTGCGGGACGAGCGCGGCATCGAGCTCGAGGTCGACGAGGCGCTCGTCGCGCGGCTCGCCCGCGAGGGCTTCGACGAGGAGTTCGGCGCCCGGCCGCTGAAGCGCCACGTGCGCCGCACGCTCGAGAAGGCGCTGACTCGCGCGATCCTCGAGGGCCGGCTGCCCGACGGCGCCCGCGTCCGCGCCTCCGACGGCGAGGACGGGTCGATCGCCCTGGACACCCTCTCGGCTCCGGCGCCCGCGCCGGAGCCCGAGCCCGCGCGGGCGTAAGCCTCCCTCCCCCGCGCGGCGATGACCGCCCGCCCGGCAGCGATGCCGCGGCGGGCGGTCCCGCTTCAGGGCCGCACCGGAGTGCCGCACGCGGCTCGGGCCGGACGTTGTGGCGCCCACGTGTGGCGTTTGGCGCCCCACGCGCGCGGACACACCCGTACCGCCCGCATCGACCCACTCCGGAGGAGCAGCAGATGCCCAAGGTGCCGCAGCCCGTCACCGACGACAGCGTCCGCGTACGGCAGGTCAACCACTACCAGTTCACCTGGGTCGCCGGCGATCCGGGCTCGAACGGGACGTTCACCCTCCAGCTCGTGCTCGACCAGGGCGCGTGGGAGGAGATCGTCACCGTCACCGCCGACGACGCCGACGTCCTGCAGGACCTGCTCGCCGGCGCCGAGGCCGTGTACTACGACATCGGGCGGCGCACGCTGATGTTCGGCACCACCGCCGCCGGGGAGGGCTGAGCGCACGTCGTCAGCGCCGGCTAGCCGCGGACATGCCCGCCGGC
>DATAAR010000028.1:0-19926 GCA_036259975.1 Solirubrobacteraceae bacterium
GCGGAGCCGGTGGGGGTCGTCGGGCTGGTCGTGCAGGTGGAAGCCGCCCTTGGCGCCGTCGGGGACGATCACCGCGTTCTTCGTCATCTGCGCGCGCATGAGGCCGAAGACCTCGGTGCGGTAGTCCATGCGGTCCGACCAGCGGATCCCGCCGCGCGCGACCTTGCCGCCCCGCAGGTGGATCCCCTCGACCTCGGGCGAGTAGATGTAGATCTCGAACAGCGGCGGCGGCTGCGGCATCGCCGGCACCTCGGCGGAGCGGACCTTGAACGCGAGCGCGCGCCGGCCGGAGCGGTACGCGTTCGTCCGCACGGTCGCCTCGATCAGCCCGAGCTGGTTGCGCAGGATGCGGTCGTGGTCGAGCGACGCGACGGCGTCGAGGTCCGCGACGATGTCCTCGCGCAGCCTGGCCTCTGCCTCCGGGTCGCGCTCGCGCACGGGGTCGAAGCGCAGCTCGAACAGCCGCACCAGCTGCTCGGTGATGTGCGGGTTGGCCGCGATGACGTCGTGCTGGTAGCCCTCGGTGAAGCGCGAGCCGATGCGCTGGCGGTACTTGCGGTACGCCCGCAGCAGCGCGACCCGGCGCCAGTCGAGCCCGGTCGTGACGACGAGCCGGTTCAGCGAGTCGGACTCCGCCTCGCCGCGCCAGACCGCCGCGATGCACTCGGCGATCCGCTCGCCCGCCTCCTCGAGTTCGAGCTGGCGGTCGGTCGGTCCAAGCACTCCGAAGTCCTGCAGCCACGTCTCGCCCTGGCCGCCGACGAGCCGCGTTGGGCGCTCCTCGATGACGCGCAGGCCCAGGTGCTCGAGCATCGGCATCGCGCGCGACAGCTCGAGCTTGCCGCCGACCCGGTACAGGCCGATGCGGGTGAGCCCGGCCTCGTTGCGCAGGCCGACGAGGAACGGCGTGCCAGACGTGAACATCCGCTCGAACGAGCCGATGTCCTGCGCGGCGGCCTCGGGGCGCACCGCCGCCTTGTAGGAGGCCGGCAGCCGCTTCGTCCAGCGCGCGGCGAGCACCTTGCCCCGCTCGCCGTGGCGCGCGACGAGCGCGTCGCGCGCCCGGTCGTCCCAGGTGCGGGTGAGCTCGGCGACCTCCGCGCGCAGCTCGGCGGGCCTGAGCTCGGCCAGGCCGCCGTCGGGCGCGTGAGCGGTGAAGTGGACCTGCACGCGGTCGCTCTCGCCGAGCACCTCGTGAGCGTCGACGGTGCTCGCTCGCAGGCGGTCGCGGATCAGGGCGCGCAGCCGCGCGAGCAGCGCGGCGTCGTAGCGGTCCTTCGGCACGTCGACGATGACCGACGCGCCGCGGCCGTCGGCGTGCGCCCGTCCGAGCACGCGCACCCGCCCCGGGGCGATGCTGCCGAGCAGCGCGACGACCGCCCGGCGCAGGTCCTCGACGGGCGCGTTGAACAGCTCGTCCTTCGGGAACGAGTCGAAGAGCGAGACCGCCGCCTTGTAGTCGTGCGAGCCCGGGATCAGGTCCTCGGCGGCGAGGATCGCGCGCAGCTTGCCCTCGAGCAGCGGCGTCTGGCTGGCGGGCTCGCTGTAGGCCTTTGTGGTGAACAGCCCAAGCATCCGCGACTCGCCGGCGCTCGACCCGTCCGCGTGCAGCCGCCGGACGCCGACGTAGTCCATGCGGACGCGCTTGTGCACGGGCGACAGCCGGTTGCTCTTGGACACCACGAGCAGCTCGCGGGACTCGGCGCGCTCGCGCAGCAGCGGGTCGAGCTCCGCGAGCGCCACGGGCTCGGCGAGCGCCGACGCCGACGTGTCCTCGAGCAGCCCGAGACCTGAGCCGTGGCGCACCGCGATCGTGCCGCCGGCGAGCTCGTACTCGCGGGCGCCGAGGAAGATGAAGTTGCGATCGAGCAGCCAGCGCAGGAACGCGACGGTCTCCTGCACCTGCTCGTCGGGGTAATGGCGGCCGGCGCTCAGCGCCAGCGCGATCATCTCCTCGAGCCGCCCGCGCATCGCCTCGTGGGCGCGCACCACTCGGCGCACGTCCTCGAGCACCTCGCGCACCCGCTCCTCGAGGTCGGCCAGCTCCTCGGGGCCGAGCGCGCGGTCGAGCTCGAAGTGCATCACGGACTCGGCCGCCGGGGACTCGCGCGGATGGCCGACGCGCACGATCCGCCCGCCGCCCCCGCGCTCGGTGCCGATGATGGGGTGCACCACGCGGACGATCTGCAGGCCCCGCGCCTCGAGCTCGGCGCTCACCGAGTCGACGAGGAACGGCAGGTCCTCGGTGTTGGTCTCGAGGACGGTGCCGGTGGTGACGTAGCCGTGCTCGGCGGGCGTCGGGTTGAACGCGCGCACCGCGGCGGCCGCGCCGTCGCGACTCGCCGCGAGCTCGAAAGCGCCGAGCGCCTCGCTGAGCAGCCGCTCGGGGTCGCTCTCCTCCGCGTCGCCGGCGAGCCGGCGCAGGTACGCCTGAGCGAATGCGCGCACGGCCGGCGCCCGCTCGGGCTCGACCCGCTCGTCGACGAGCGCGAGCAGGCGCTCGAGGACGGGCCCGGCCTGGGCGGTGTCGTGGACGACGCCCACTGGGGCGCATCATCGCGCGTCGCGCGACCCCGCTGCACGCCGACCGCGTCAGCGGCCGTTCTGCGCGCGGCCGTTCATCACCCTGTCGATGAGGCCGAAGTCGCGCGCCTCGGTCGGGGTGAAGAAGCGGTCGCGCTCGATCGCGTCGCTGATCTCCTCCACGGGCCTGCCGGTGTGCTCGGCGTAGATCTCCTCCATCCGGCGGCGCAGGGCGAGCGCCTCGCGGGCGTGGATCTCGATGTCGGTGCTCTGGCCCTGGAAGCCGCCGTGCGGCTGGTGGATGAGCACGCGGCCGTTCGGCAGCGCCGAGCGCTTGCCCTCGGCGCCGCCGGCCAGCAGGAGCGAGCCCATCGACATCGCGACGCCGCAGCACACGGTGGCGACGTCGGGCTTGATGAAGCGCATCGTGTCGTAGATCGCCAGTCCCGCGTAGACGACGCCGCCCGGGCAGTTGATGTACATCGAGATGTCGCGGTCGGGGTCGGCCGCCTCGAGGTGGAGCAGCTGGGCGACCACCAGGTTGGCGACCTCGTCGTCGATCGCCGAGCCGAGGAAGACGATGCGCTCGTTGAGCAGGCGGCTGTAGATGTCGAACGACCGCTCGCCGCGCCCGTCGCGCTCGATGACCATGGGGACCAGCGGCATTGTGCGCTCCTTATCGGTTCGTGCAACCATTTGGTTGCGTTTTGCCGCGAGCGTATCATGCAACTCCATGGTTGCGCGTGACATCACCATCGACGGCGATCCCGACGAGGTCTGGGAGGCGCTGACGGACCCCGAGCTGCTGGCTGAGTGGCTCGGCGAGGATGGCCACGCGATCGTCGAGGAGGCCGAGCCGGCCGAGCGGCTCGTGCTCTGGCTCTACGAGGACGACGTCCCGGGCTCGCGGGTCGAGCTCCGCCTCGTCGCCGTCCCGGCGGGAACCCGCGTCACCGTCACCGAGGCGCCGGTCGGCCCGTTCGCGCTCGCGACCGCGTGACCGAGCCCGACGTCTTCAGCGCGCTGGCGGACCCGACGCGCCGCACGGTGCTCGAGGAGGTCGCCGCGCGCGGCAGCGCCACCGCGACCGAGCTCGCGGCGCCGCTCGGCATCACGCGCCAGGCGGTGGCCAAGCACCTCGGCGTGCTCGCCGACGCCGGCCTCGTCGACGGCCGGCGCGCGGGCCGCGAGACGCGCTACCGGCCGACCCCCGCGCCGATGGGCGAGGCGATCTCGTGGATGGCGGAGGTCGGGGGGCGCTGGGACGAGCGACTCGCCGCGCTCGAGCGGCAGGTGGCGCGGCGGCGGTCGAACCGCGGGTCTTAGTGGCGTTCCGCTCCGGCGCCGCCGGTCAACGCGCGCTCGCGGACGGCGCATCGATGAGGAAGCGGGCCCGGCGCGGTCGGTCTGCCGCCGGCTCGCGATCGTGCCGCACCTTGCATTGAGCTGGCGAGCGTGCGGTTCGCCCTGAGAACGCCCCGAGGCCGCGCCACGAGCGCGGGCGCTCCCTTTCTCCTCGATGCCTATCCGCCAACGCAGCGCCCGGCGCGAACGCCGGCGCGGAGCGCTACGAGGCCGCCCCCTCGATCCGCGCCTCCAACCCGTCCAGCGCCTCGCGGAGCTCAACGGGCAGCCTGTCGCCGAACTTGTCGAAGAACTCGCGGATGAGCGCGATCTCCTCGCGCCACTCGTCGACGTCCACGCGAAGCAGCGCCTCGATCGTCTCCGGCGGCAGATCCAGGCCCGACAGGTCGAGCGCGTCCGCCGCCGGCACCAACCCGATCGGCGTCTCGACGGCCTCGGCGCCGCCGTCGCAGCGCTCGAACACCCACTTGAGCACGCGCGAGTTGTCGCCGAAGCCCGGCCACAGGTACTGGCCGGACTCGAGGTCCTTGCGGAACCAGTTCACGTTGAACAGCTTCGGCAGCTTCGCGCCCTCGCGCTCGCCGATCTCCAGCCAGTGCGCGAAGTAGTCGGCCATGTGGTAGCCGCAGAAGGCGAGCATCGCGAACGGGTCGCGGCGCAGCTTGCCGACGTCGCCGACGATCGCGGCGGTCGTCTCAGAGCCCATGAACGAGCCGAGCAGCACGCCGTGGCGCCAGTCGAGCGCCTCGACGATCAGCGGCACGGTGGTCGAGCGCCGGCCGCCGAACAGCATCGCGTCGACCGGGACGCCCTTCGGGTCCTCCCACTCCGGCGCGATCGACGGCGCCTGCGCGGCCGCCACCGTGAAGCGCGAGTTCGCGTGCGCGGCCGGCTTGTCGGAGTCCGGCGTCCAGTCCTCGCCGTGCCAGTCGATCAGGTGCGCCGGCGGCTCCTTCGTCAGGCCCTCCCACCACACGTCGCCGTCGTCGGTCTTGGCGACGTTGGTGAAGATCGTGTCGTGCTCGACCATCTTCACGGCGTTCGGGTTCGTCTTCTCGCTCGTGCCCGGCGCGACGCCGAAGAAGCCGGCCTCGGGGTTGATCGCGTACAGGCGCCCGTCATCGCCGAACTTCATCCACGCGATGTCGTCGCCGATCGTCTCGGCCGTCCAGCCCTCGAGCGTCGGGATCAGCATCGACAGGTTGGTCTTGCCGCACGCGCTCGGGAACGCGGCGGTGATGTACTTCGACTCGCCCTCGGGTGACGTCAGCTTGAGGATCAGCATGTGCTCGGCCATCCAGCCTTCGTCACGGGCCATGACCGACGCGATCCGCAGCGCGAAGCACTTCTTGCCGAGCAGCGCGTTGCCGCCGTAGCCGGAGCCGTAGGACCAGATCTCGCGGTCCTCGGGGAAGTGCACGATGTACTTGTGCTGGTCGTTGGACGGCCACGGCACGTCCTGATCGCCCTCGGCCAGCGGCGCGCCCACGGAGTGCAGGCCGGGGACGAAGTCGCCGTCCTCGCCGAGCTCGTCGAGGACCGCGCGGCCCATCCTCGTCATGATCCGCATGGAGACGGCGACGTACGCGGAATCAGTCAGCTCGATGCCGATCTCGGCGATCGGCGAGCCGATGGGGCCCATGCTGTAGGGCACCACGTACATCGTGCGGCCCTGCATCGAGCCGTCGAACAGGCCGCGGAGCGTCTCGCGCATCTGCTCCGGGTCCTCCCAGTTGTTCGTCGGGCCCGCGTCCTCCTCCCGCATCGAGCAGATGAACGTGCGGTCCTCGACGCGCGCGACGTCGTCGGGATCCGAGCGCGAGAGGTAGGAGTTGGGGCGCTTGGCGTCGGAGAGGCGCTCGAACGTGCCGGCGTCGACGAGCAGCTGGCACAGGCGGTCGTACTCCTCCGCCGACCCGTCGCACCAGTGCACGCGGTCGGGCTTCGTCAGCGCCGCGACCTCGTCGACCCAGGCCAGCAGCCGCTCGTGGTTCGTCGGGACGGTGATCTCGCTCGCCACTCTGGTGTCAGCTCCTGAAGGTTCGAAGGGTCGTGCGGGGTCCTGGCCCCCACCGCGGGGCAACTCTATATGTCCGATCCGAATCGCTATGAGTGCCGACGCGCCCGCGGCGGCGGCCGACTTCTATCGCACGGTCGCGTCGCCCCGCGTCAGGCGCGGGCGAGCTCGAACCAGACGCACGTCTCGCCATCGCCCTGTTCGACGCCCCAGCGGTCAGCCATCTCGTCGACGAGCACGAGGCCGAGACCGCCGGGCTCGAGCGCGTCGAGGCTCGGCTCGCGCTTGCCGGGCAGGTGCCCGGAGTGGCCGGCGTCGCACACCTCGACATAGGCGGAGTCGTCCACGCAGCGCGCGCGCAGGCGGATTCGCTCCTCGTCCGTCAGCCCGGCGTGGCGAACGCTGTTGGTGACGAGCTCCGAGACCAGCAGCAGGAGCTCGGGCTCGCGCTCGGACGCGACGAGCCGGCGCGCCGCGAGCGCGCGCCTCGCCTCGCCGGCGGCGGTCGGAGCCGCCGCGACGGTGATGTCGAGATCAGCTTGGACCGGAGCCACGGGAACCCCTTGGGACGTGGCTACCCGTGGCACACCGGCGCTATGCCGGGTCGCTACTCAACATTCGACTCCGCTTTATCGGTCGGACCGGGCTGGCGGCGCGGCACGAGGACGAGCCGCTTGAACTCGGCCACCAGCACGCCGTCCTGGTTGAGCACGCGCGTGTGCACCTTGACGGTGCCGCGGTCGGGCTTCGACTGCGACTCGCGCTTCTCGAGGACCTCCGACTCGCAGAACAGCGTGTCGCCGTGGAACACCGGCGCGGGGTGCTTGAGCTCCTCGGTGGCGAGGTTGGCGATCGCCTTGCCGCTGACGTCCGAGACGCTCATGCCCAGCGCCAGCGAGTAGACGAGCGGGCCCACCACGACGTTGCGACCCTGCTGCGACTGCGCCGCGTACACGTCGTTGATGTGCAGCGGGTGGTGATTCATCGTGATCAGGCAGAACAGGTGGTCGTCGGCCTCGGTCACGGTCTTCGCCGGCCAGTGCTTGTAGACGGCGCCGACCTCGAACTCCTCGAGGTAGCGGCCGTAGGGATGCGCGCCGCTGGCCTCGCGCGCGGCCTGGTCGGTGTCGACGGCGGTTGCGTGCTCGGTCATGGGGTCGCAAGTGTGCCGCATTGACTCGGCAGTCAATATGGTCCGGCCCGTGCGCAACCCCCGCGACTTCGCAAAGCCGCTCGCCATCGGCGCCCCGGCGCCGATCCACGAGGTCCCGCTCAAGCCCTCGCGGATGATCCACTTCTTCGACCCGGCCAACGAGAAGATGGCCGCGAAGCTGCCCGATCTCGCGGCGCGCTGCGACGTGCTGCTCGGCAACCTCGAGGACGCCGTGCCGGTGGACCGCAAGGAGGCCGCGCGCGACGGGCTCGTGCGCGTCGGGCGCGAGACGGACCTCGGCGAGTGCGCGCTGTGGACGCGGGTCAACGCCCTCGAGTCGCCATGGGCGCTCGACGACATCACGACGCTCGTGACCGAGATCGGCCACAGGCTCGAGGTGCTCATGGTCCCGAAGGTCGAGGGCCCGTGGGACATCCACTACGTCGATCGCCTGCTCGCGCAGCTCGAGGCGCGCGCAGGGCTCGATCGCCCGATCCTCGTGCACGCGATCCTCGAGACGGCGCTCGGCGTGGCGAACGTCGAGGAGATCGCCGCGGCGAGCCCGCGGATGCAGGGCATGAGCATGGGCCCGGCGGACCTCGCCGCGTCGCGGCGGATGAAGACGACGCGGGTCGGCGGCGGCCACCCCGGCTACCGCGTGCTCAGCGATCCCGATCCGGCCGACCCAGAGGCGCCGCGGGCGAGCGCCCAGCAGGACCTCTGGCACTACTCGCTCGGGCGTATGGTCGACGCGTGCGCCGCGACCGGCATCCTGCCGTTCTACGGCCCGTTCGGCGACATCCGCGACGTCGCGGGCTGCGAGGCGCAGTTCCGCGCCGCCTTCCTCATGGGCTGCGTCGGCGCGTGGTCGCTGCACCCGGTCCAGATCGACATCGCCAAGAAGGTCTTCTCGCCCGATCCGGACGAGGTCGCCTTCGCGCGCAAGGTGATCGACGCCATTCCGGACGGTCGCGGCGTCCACATGATCGACGGCAAGATGCAGGACGACGCGACGTGGAAGCAGTGCCGGGTCATGGTCGATCTCGCGGAGATGCTCGCGCGCCGCGACCCGGAGCTCGCGGAGGCCTACGGGCTGTCGGCGACCGGCTCCTGATCGCGTTCCCCCCGCGACATGCGGGGTTGGATCTCATCCAAGGACGGTTGTCAAACGCGGTTGCGGGGAACCACGGGCCGCGTGACGTTCGCACAAGTCCCGGAGACCGCGTACGGCTTCGAGCCGGCGCCCGACATCGTCGCCCGCCGCCTGGGCGAGTTCACCTGCGTGGTCCACACGGGCGCGCACGTGCGCGAGGCGACGGCGCAGACGCTCGAGCAGCTCGCCGCGACGGCGGCTGTCGACGGCTACCGCGACTTCGTGTTCGACCTGACGCGCGTCGGCCGGTACGAGACGCCCGCGCTGCGGTCGGTGGCAGACCTCTGGCGCCGCCTGTCCGGGCTCGACTGCGAGGTCTTCGTGGCCGCGCGCAACCCCGGCGTCGTCGACTGCCTGCACCGGGTCATCCCCGCGCGCGGGAAGTGGACCCTGCAGCCGACGGTCGCGGACGCGCTGCGCGCGCTCCTCGCCCGCCCCGTCTAGGCCCCCGCTAGACCTCGACCCACGCCGCCCCGGCGCGCGCCGACGCGACGACCGCGTCGACGATGCGCGCCGAGCGCGCGCCGTCGGCGAAGCGCGGCAGCCCGGGCGGGTCACCGCCCGCGATCGCGTCGTAGGCGTCGGCGACGAAGGCCTCGAAGCAGTCGACGTAGCCCTGCGCGTGGCCGGCGGGCGTCGTCGCCAGCCGCGCAGCCTCCGGCCGCATCGCCACCGGATCGCGCCACGCGATCTCCGTCCCCTGGCGCCGCCCGATCCACAGCGTCTCGGGGCGCTCCTGCTCGAAGCGCAGGGACGCGCGCTCGCCGGCGATCTCCAGGTGCAGGTGGTTCTTGCGCCCGGGCGACACCTGGCTGACGAGCATCGTGCCCACGACGCCGGCGTCGGTGCGGAACAGCATGGTCGCGAGGTCCTCGGTGACGACGGGCTTCGTCGGACCACGCTGTGCGGGCGGCGCGAACGCGGGCGCGCCGGCGCGGTCGGCTCGCTCGGCAACCACCGTGGCGGTCTGCGCGCACACGGCGGCGATGCGCTGGCCGGTGACGAACTCCATGAGGTCGCACCAGTGCGAGCCGATGTCGGCGAACGTCCGCGACGCGCCGCTGCGTGCGGGATCGACGCGCCAGTTGTCGTCGTCGGGCGTGGAAAGCCAGTCCTGCAGGTAGCCGCCGTGCACGAGCCGCACGGCGCCGATCTCGCCGGCGGCGATCCTCGCCCGGGCCTCGACGACGGTTGGGTTGTAGCGATAGACGAACGGCACCGTCGCCACCCGGCCGGCGTCCCGGGCGGCGTCGAGCAGCCGCTCGGCCTCCGCGGCCGTCGTCGCCAGCGGCTTCTCGCAGACGACGTGCTTGCCGGCGCGCAGCGCGGCCTCGGCCAGCGGCGCGTGCAGGTCGTTCGGCGTGCAGATGTGCACGACGTCGACGCCTTCGGCGACGGCCAGCTCCTGCGGCGAGGCGAACGCGCGCGCGGCGCCGAGGCGCTCCGCCGCCTCGCGGGCGCGCTCCGGCGTCGACGCCGACACGCCGCCGAGCTCGGCGCCGGCGAGCCGCGCCGCCCGCGCGTGGACGGGTCCGATGAAGCCGGTGGCGCCGGCGACGGCGGCGCGCAGTCGCGCGCCGCCGCCCTGCGCGCTCAGAGCGGGACCCCGAGCTCGGCCTTCTTGGCCTCGACGTCGATGCCATGCAGCCGGGCCAGGTTCTCACCGAGGATCTTGCGCTTGGCCTGCTCGGTGAGCTGCGGGTAGCCGGTGCCCTCCAGGATGTCCTCCGGGATCTCGAAGTCCCAGAAGTCCTCGAGCGCCCACCGGGGGTGGAACACCGGCGTCTCGCCGCCGTAGATGATCTTGTCCTCCCCGCACCACCACAGCATCTTCGCCAGCATCTGGGCGAAGACGCGCGGCTGGCGGGACACCATGTTCACGGTCGCCGCGATCGACGCGTACAGGTTCGGATAGCGGACGACCTGCCACAGCACCTCGTCGAGCCATGGCATGCCGACGTGGAAGATGATGAAGTTGATGTCGGGGAAGTTCGCCGCCGCGCCGTCCATGTCGAACGTGCGCGTGTGCTCGAGCGGCTGCGGGCCGAGCGGGATGCCCTTGTGGACGCCGATGAGGTTGACGCCGAGCTCTTGGGCCTGCTCGAAGATCGGGAACGCGACCCGCGGGTCGTCCATGCGCCACGGGAACGGCTCGCCGTAGTCGTAGCGCACGTTGTAGAACTTGAACGCACGCGCGCCGTGGTCCTCGACCTGGCGCTTCATCAGGTCGAGCGCGCGCTTGCCCTCGAGCGGGTTGACCGAGCCCCAGAAGATCGCGCGGTCCGGGTGCTTGGCCGCCATCTCGGCGCACTTCTGCCAGTCCGACAGCCCGTCGCGGAACAGGTCGGTGAGCGGCAGCGGCTGCGCGACGATCATGTCGGTGTCGGACTCCTCGATGATCATCTTGTAGACCTCGTCGGGGGTCCACTCCTTCATGTATTCGTCGTGGCTGAGCACCGGCTCGCCCTCGCGCGTCATGAGCTGGTGGAAGGCGTAGAGGTGCTCGTTGAACATCAGGCCCGGCGGGCCGAGCGCGTTCGCGGGATCGAAGTTGAAGATGTGGCAGACGCAGTCGAAGACGAACGCTCGGACCTTGCGCTCACGTGCGCCGGCCTCGCCGGGACGTGTCTCGGTGGTGGCCATGGTCAGGCTCCTCTCTCCTGGGCGACGCGCCGCCGGCGGTAGGGCTCGAGCTCATCCAGCGGCATGGCGAGTTTCTGCTGAGCCGACTCCGAGAGCCGGTCGGGGGTCCACATGGGATCCCAGACGACGTTGACGTCAACCGTCCGCACGCCCTCCAGGCGGTGTAGGCGCTTGGGGATCGCGTCGGACATGGTGACGATGAACGGGCACCAGCCCGTCGTGGGCAGGAGGTCGACGCGGACGTGCGTCCCCTCCACGCGGACGTCCTCGACGACGCCCATGTCGACGATGCTGACGCCACGGTCGGCGCAGCACGGGTCGTAGACGTCGCGCAGGGCGTCGACGATGGCGGCGGGATCGGGCCCGCGGACGTGGGTCACTGAGGCCTCCTCGTGGATGGGTCCATGGCGATGCGAAATCCCGTGGTCGCGGTCGCGCGGGCGGGATCGGCGGGCAGCGCGCGCGAGGCGCGCAGGCCCCAGGCGTGGTCGAGGTAGCTGCCGCCACGCACCGCCCGCCAGCCGTCCGCGTCGGGCGGGTCGGCGACCCACTCCCAGACGTTGCCGGCGAGCTGCTCGGCCCCGCACGGGGCCGCGCCGTCCGGGTGCGCGGTCACGGGCTCGGTCCAGCCCACGCTCGCCTCGGCGCACGCACAGCGCTCGCGGTCGAACGTCTCGCCCCACGGCCAGCGGCGGCCATCCCCGCCGCGGGCCGCGGCCTCCCACTCGTCGCCGGTCGGCAGCCGGGCGCCCGCCCAGGCGCAGAACGCCAGCGCGTCCGCGAAGGTCACCTCGGTCGCGGGATGGTCGGCGAGCTGCTCGGCCGCGAGCCGCGCCGCCAGCGCGGGCGACACAGGATGGCCCGTCTCGGCGACGAACCGCGCGACGTGCGCGCAGGCGACGGGGAAGCGGCCGATCCGCACGCCGGGCAGCGCCACGTCGCGCTCCTCGCCCGGCTCGCCGAGCCGGTGGATGCCGGCGGGCACATCGACGAAGGCGTGCAGGGGCGGCACCGGGCGGTCGAGGCGGGTGCGCCGGGCGCTCGCCGCCCGCTGGGGCGGCGCGGGCGCCGGCAGCGGGCCGGGTCCCGGAAACAGCCCGGGCACGCCGGCCCCGGGAAACAGGTCGGTCGTCGGGGGCCTCCGCTTCGTCTCGACTGGGACGCGACCCTAGCCCGGTTCTCGGCGGCGACGCAAGTGGCCGGGCGCGCCACGCACGTACCCTGCCGCGTCATGCCGGAGCTACCCGAGGTCGAGCGTGCGAGGGCGCTGATCGCCGAGCGCGCGCTTCACCGCCGCATCGTCGCAGTGGACGACACCGACACCTACGTCTGCCGCCCGCACGCGCCCGGCGAGATCGCCGCGGCGCTCGTCGGCCGCGAGCTCGTCGCCGCGCACCGCCAGGGCAAGTCGATGTGGTGCGAGACCTCCGGCGGCGGGCCGGCGCTCGGCCTGCACCTCGGCATGACGGGCCGGATCGTGATCGACGAGCACCAGGCCGGCGACCCGCCACCGGCGGTCGAGGCCCGCCGCGCCGACCGCTTCACGGTCCGCTTCGCCGACGGCGGCTCGCTGGTGCTCCGCGACCGCCGGCGGCTCGGGCGGGCCCGGCTGGAGCCGGTGATCGACCGTCTGGGCCCTGACGCCGCGGAGGTCTCGCGCGCCGAGTTCCGCGAGCGCGTCGGCCGCGGGCGTACGGCCATCAAGGCCCGCATCATGGATCAGGCCGTCATCGCGGGCGTCGGCAACCTGCTCGCCGACGAGGCGCTGTGGAAGGCGGGCATCGACCCGCGACGGCCGGCGGGGGAGCTCACGCTCGACGAGCTCGACCGGCTGCGCGTCGCCGTCCGCGCGGCCACGCGGTCGGCGATCCGCAAGGGCGGCGTGCACACCGGCGCGCTGATCCCGCACCGAAGCCGGGAGGGAGCCTGCCCGCGATGCGGGACAGCGCTGTCGCGGACGACGATCGGCGGCCGGACGACGTGGTGGTGCCCGGTTGACCAGGCTTGAGCCGAGCCCGCCGCTACCGCCGAGCGCGCCGGGTCCGGTTGCGCTCCTCCTGGCGCTCGACCACGTTGATGATCAGCTTCATGTATTGCTCGACGCCGCTGGCCTTGGCCTGGCCGTGCTCGAAGGCCTCGCGCCAGTCGGCGACGCGCGCGCCGTGCTGGACCATCGCGTTGAAGAAGTCGCGGCGCATGTCGAGGCGGACGCGGGCGTCCGCCGCGATGTCCTTGCGCACTTCGAGCTGCGGCAGCTCGACGCGGAACTGCTGCGTGTCGCCGCGGCCGTGCAGGTCCACGCCGACGACGAGCTTCATGGGCTTGAGCGCCGGGACCTCGTCGAGGAAGCGCCGGACCGCCTGCTCGATGAGCGTCTTCGCATCCTCCGCCATGCGCGGGCAACCATAGCGGCATGGACCTGACGCTCGTACGGAACGCGACCCTGCGCCTCGAGATGGGCGGGCGGCGCCTGCTCGTCGACCCGATGTTCGACCCGCCCGGCGCGCGGCCGCCGGTCGCGAACAGCCCGCACCCGCGGCCGAACCCGCTGGTCGACCTGCCACGCCCGGCGGCCGAGTGGGTCGAGGGGCTCGACGCGGTGCTCGTGACGCACCTGCACTCCGACCACCTCGACGACACGGCGGTGCGGGTGCTCGAGCCCCGGGTCCCTCTCGCCTGCCAGCCGTCGGACGAGGCGGCGCTGCGCGAGCGCGGCTTCGCCGACGTGCGGCCCGTCGCCGGCGGGATCGACCTGTGCGGGATCGGCGTCGCGCGCACTGCCGGGCGCCACGGGGGGCCGATCGGCGAGGCGATGGGCCCCGTGTCGGGCTACGTCCTGCGCGCGCCGGGCGAGCCGGTCGTGTACGTCGCGGGCGACACGATCTGGTGCGACGACGTAGACGATGCGCTCGCCGAGCACGCCCCCGACGTCGTCGTCGTGAACGCCGGCGCGGCGCGCCTGGCGGAGGGCGATCCGATCATCATGGACGCCGCGGACGTAATCGAGACCGCCCGTGCGGCGCCGCGCGCGACGATCGTCGCCGTGCACCTGGAGGCGCTGAACCACTGCCTGCTGACGCGGGCGGAGCTGCGGGCGGCGGTGGACGAGGCGGGCGTTGGGGCGCGGGTGGCGATCCCGGCGGACGGCGAGACGCTGCGGATGTAGCGGCGCCCCGGCCGTGCTTGCGGCGCCGCAGTAGCTCGGGGTGGTGCTGAAAAGCCGACACAGAGGCGGGAAATCCGCACCGGCCCGCCGCGAGCGCCGGCCTCCTTCTCCTCGGTGCACAGTCCGCCGAGGAGACGCAAGCCGCACGCGCCCGAGCGTGACGCCGCCGACGAGCGCCGAAGGAGTGCCTACCCCTGCGTCCCGAACGCCCGGTCGCCCGCGTCGCCGAGCCCCGGCCGGATGAAGCCGTTGTCGTCGAGCTCGCGATCGAGCGCGGCGGTCCAGATCGGCACGTCGGGGTGGGTGTCCTGCACGGCCTTGACGCCCTCCGGCGCGCACACGAGGCACACGAGCCGCAGGCGCTCGGCGCCCGCCTCCTTGAGCCGGTTCAGCGCGTGGACGGCGCTGCCGCCGGTGGCGAGCATCGGGTCGGGGACGATCACGTGCGCCTCCGCCAGGCCGGGCGGCAGGCGCTCGAAGTAGTCGACCGGGGCGAGGTCCACCTCGTCGCGGTACATGCCGAGGTGGCCGACGCGGGCGTCGGGCAGCAGCTTCAGGAAGCCGTCGACCATCCCGAGCCCCGCGCGGAGCACCGGCACGATGGCGACCTCGCCGAGCAGGCGGTCGCCGTTGGCCGGCTCGAGCGGCGTGTCGACCGTGACGTCGCGCGTCGGCAGGTCGCGGGTGGCCTCGATCGCCATGATCGCGGAAGCCTCCTCCATCGCGCGCCGGAACGCCCCGTGCGGCGTCGCGCGGTCGCGCAGGACCACGAGCCGATCGGCGAGGACCGGGTGCTGCACCACGTTGAGGGCCTCGGGCATGGCGGCGATCCTCGCACGTCGCCCGCGGCGGCGACTTGTAGGTTGCACGGCGCATGGCCGCCCCGAGGCGCAACGTCGAGCTGAAGGCCCGCGACCGCGACCCGGCGCGCTCGCTCGCGCGTGCCCGCGCCGTGGGGGCCGAGGACCGTGGCGAGCTGCGCCAGCGCGACACCTACTTCGCCGCTCCGCGCGGTCGCCTCAAGCTGCGCGAGCAGGAGCCCGGCGGCGCCGAGCTCATCGCCTACGAGCGCGCCGACGAAGCCGCCGCGCGCGAGAGCCGCTACCGCCTCGCGCCGGTCGCCGACGGGCCCGCGCTGCGCCACGCGCTCGACGCGGCGCTCGGGACGACGGTCGTCGTCGACAAGCGCCGGCACCTCCTGGTGTGGGAGGGCGTGCGCATCCATCTCGACCGGGTCGAGGGCCTCGGCGCGTTCGTCGAGCTCGAGGGCGTCGCCGAGCCGGAGTCGGACCTGAGCGCCGAGGCCGGGCGCGTGGCGAGGCTGCGAGCCGAGCTCGGGATCGCCGACGACGACCTCGTCGCCACCGGCTATGCCGACCTCCTCGCGGTTCAGGCCGACGCGGGGGCGGAGGAGCTGCTCGCCGCCGCCGCGGACGCCATGCGTCACGCGCACGTCCCCTACTCGCGCTTCCCCGTCGGCGCCGCCCTGCGCGCGCCCGACGGGAGCATCCATGCCGCCGCGAACGTCGAGAACGCCGCCTACCCCCAGAGCCAGTGCGCCGAGGCGTCGGCGATCGGCGTCCTCGTCGCGGCGGGGGCGAGCGAGATCACGGAGGTCGCCGTCGTCGCCGAGCGCCTCGACATCTGCCCGCCGTGCGGCGGCTGCCGCCAGCGGCTGTCCGAGTTCGCGCGGCCGGACACGAAGGTCCACCTCGGCCGGCCCGGCGGCCCGCGCCGGACGCTCACGATGGCGGAGCTGCTGCCGCTCGGGTTCGGCGCGGAGGCGCTGCCCGGGTGAGACCCACGGAGGCCGCCGCCAGGCTCCTCCGCGAACGCGCGCCCGAGCCGCCGCGCATCGGCATCGTCCTCGGGTCCGGCCTGGGCTCGGTCGCGGACGCCGTGCAGGACGCGGCCGTCGCCGGCTACGGCGAGCTGCCGGGGTTCCCCCGCCCAGGCGTCGAGGGCCACGCCGGCCGCGCCGTGCTCGGGCGCCTCGCCGGCGTGCCGGTCGCCGTGCTCCAGGGCCGCGCCCACCTGTACGAAGGCGGCGACCTCGAGGCGCTGCGCACGCCGGTGCGCGCGCTCAAGGCCGCCGGCGCCGAGACCCTGATCCTCACCAACGCCGCGGGCTCGCTGCGCGCCGATCTCGGGCCTGGCAGCCTGATGGCCATCGCCGACCACATCAACCTCACCGGCTCGAACCCGCTCGTCGGGCCCAACGACGATTCCCTCGGACCCCGGTTCCCCAGCCTGCGCGACGCGTACGACCCCAACCTGCGCGTGACGCTCCACGCGACGGCCGACGAGCTCGGCATCCCGCTCGGCGAGGGCGTCTACCTCGCGGTGAGCGGCCCGAGCTTCGAGACGCCCGCCGAGATTCGCGCGTTCCGCACGCTGGGCGCCGACGCGGTGGGCATGTCCACCGTGCACGAGACGATCCTCGCCCGCCACGCCGGCCTGCGCGTCGCGGCCGTGTCGACGATCACGAACCTCGCCGAGGGCATGTCGGACGAGCCGCTCAGCCACGAGCAGACCCTGCGCGACGCCGAGCGCGCCGCGGGCTCGCTCGCGCGCCTGCTCGAGGGCTTCGTGAGGCGCCTGGCATGAGCGGCGCCGGCGACGCTCGGCGCGCGCTGGCGCTGGTCGACCTGACCCGGCTGGAGCGCCCCGACGAGCCCGAGGCGATCGACGCGCTCGCCGCCAAGGCCGTCACCGACGCCGGCCGCGTGGCGGCGATCTGCGTCTACCCGGAGTGGATCGAGCGCGTGCTCGGCCCCGGCGTCCCGGTCGCCGCGGTGGCGAACTTCCCGCTCGGGGCCGACGACCCGGCCATCGCCGTGGCCGACGCCGGCCACGCCGTCGAGGCGGGCGCGGCCGAGGTCGACGTCGTCGTGCCCTGGCAGGCGTTCATGGTCGGCAAGCGCGACGCGATCGAGCGCACCGTGCGCGCCGTCCGCGAGGCGATCGGCCCCGGCGTTCGCCTCAAGGCGATCCTCGAGACCGGGTCGCTGCCGGCCGACATGGTGCCCGACGCCGGGCGGGGCGCGCTCGCCGCCGGCGCGGACTTCCTCAAGACCTCGAGCGGGAAGGTCGGCCCGGGCGCCTCTTTCGAGGCGGTCGAGGCGCTCCTCGGGGTGGTCAAGGAGGCCGGGCACGGCGGCGTCAAGGCATCGGGCGGCATCCGCACCGCCGAGCAGGCCGCCGAGTACGTCGCGCTCGCCGACCGCGTCATGGGCGCCGGCTGGGCGACGCCGGAGCGCTTCCGGATCGGCGCGAGCTCGCTCGTCGACGACCTCCTCGCGCGCATCTGAGTGCTCGCACAGGAGCTCATCCGGCGCAAGCGCGACGGCGGCACGCTCGCCGCCCGGGAGATCGAGTGGCTCGTGCGCGGCATCGCGGACGGCTTCGTGACCGACGCGCAGGTCGGCGCCTTCGCCATGGCGGTCGTCCTGCGCGGCATGAGCGCGGCCGAGCGCATCGCGCTGACCGGGGCGATGATGCGCTCCGGCGAGGTGCTCGACTGGTCGGAGGCCGGGCTGCCCGGGCCCGCGCTGGACAAGCACTCGACCGGCGGCGTCGGAGACAAGGTGTCGCTGCTGCTCGCGCCGATCGTGGCCGCATGCGGCGGCGCCGTGCCGATGATCTCCGGCCGCGGCCTCGGCCACACCGGCGGCACGCTCGACAAGCTCGAGTCGATCCCCGGCTACGCCGCGACGCCGGGGCTCGACAGGCTGCGCGCCGTCGTCGCCGAGGCCGGCTGCGCGATCGTCGGGCAGACCGCCGAGCTCGCGCCGGCCGACCGGCGCCTGTACGCGATCCGCGACGCCACGGGCACGGTGGAGTCGATCCCGTTGCTCGTCTCCTCGATCCTGTCGAAGAAGCTCGCGGCCGGCCTCGACGCGCTGGTCATGGACGTCAAGGCCGGCTCCGGCGCGTTCATGGAGACCATCGAGGACGCGCGCGAGCTCGCGGCCGCGATCGTCGAGACCGCGCGCGGCAACGCGCTGCCGTGCCGCGCGCTCGTCACGGACATGGACCGGGTGCTCGGGCGCACGGCCGGCAACGCGCTCGAGGTGCGCGAGGCGATCGACGCGCTCACGGGCGCAGAGGCCGATCCGCGGCTCGTCGAGGTCACGCTCGAGCTCAGCCGCGAGCTGCTCGACCTCGGCGGGCTCGACGCCGATCCGGCCGAGGCGCTGCGCAGCGGCGCCGCGGCCGAGCGCTTCGCGCGGATGGTGGCCGCGCTCGGCGGTCCGGCCGACCTGCTCGAGGCGCCCGAGCGCCACCTCCGGCGCGCCGAGGCGACCGCCGCCGCGCTCGCCGCCCGGGAGGGCGTGGTCACCGCGATCGACGTCCGCGCGGTCGGCATGGTCGTCGTCGAGCTCGGCGGCGGCCGGCGCGTCGAGGCCGAGGGCATCGACCACGCCGTCGGGCTGTCCGAGATCGCGGCGCCGGGCGAGCGCGTCGGGGTCGACGATCGCCCGCTGGCGATCGTGCACGCGCGCGACCCGGGCGCCGCCCATCGCGCGGCCGCGCGGCTGCGCGAGGCGTTCACGATCGGCGACGCGGCGCCCGACCCCACGCCGGTCGTCCGGGAGCGGCTGGAGGCCGCGCGGTGATCCCCAAGGCCGAGCTGCACGTCCACCTCGAGGGCACCGCGCCGCCGAATCTCGTCCGGCGGATCGCCGAGCGCAACGGCCTCCGCATCCCGGACGGCGTTTTCGCCGGCCCCAGCCGCTTCGCCTGGCGCGACTTCCTCGACTTCCTGCACACGTACGACATGGCCGCGAGCGTCATCCGCACCGCGGCCGACTACCGCGACGTTACCTACGAGTACCTGCGCTCGTGCGCCGAGCAGGGGGCGATCTACGTCGAGCTCATCGCCTCCCCGGACCACGCCGCGCTCGTCGGGCTCTCCGACGAGGAGCACATCGCGGGCATCGCCGAGGGCATCGACGCGGCGCGGGCCCAGCACGGGATCGAGGCGCGGATCCTCTTGACCTGCATCCGCAACTTCGGCGTCGAGCAGGCGCAACGGATCGCCGCGTACGCGGCCGGCCGCCCGCACCCGTACGTGGTGGGCTTCCAGATGGCGGGCGACGAGGCCGCCTACCCGCCCGAGCCGTTCGCCGAGGCCTATGAGATCGCCGCCCAGGCCGGCCTGGGCTGCACGGTCCACGCCGGGGAATGGGCGGGGGCCGAGAGCGTCCGCGGCGCGCTCGAGCTGCCGGTGAGCCGGATCTCGCACGGCGTGCGGGCGATCGAGGACCCCCGCGTGGTGCGCGAGCTCGCGGCGCGCGGCATCGTGCTCGAGTGCTGCCCGACGAGCAACGTCGTGCTCGGCGTGTTCGACAGCTACGAGGCCCACCCGCTGAACGCCCTGCGTGAGGCCGGCGTGCGGGTCACGCTCGGCTCCGACGACCCGCCCTACTTCGGGGCGAGCGTGGGCGGCGAGTACGAGGTCGCGCGCGAGCGCTTCGGGATGGACGACGCCGAGCTGCGGAAGGTGACCCGCACGGCGATCGACGCGAGCTTCGCGCCGCCCGAGCTGCGCGCGGAGTTGCTGGCGCGACTGGCCATCGCCGACGTGCGGCCGACGTAGACTGGCGCGGAGCCGGCCCGGAGTCCGGCGCCGCGAGCAGGAGCCAAAGGAGGAGGAGTGCACCGCAGGACGTTCCGGGCGATCGTGATCGCCCTCTCCCTGGTCGTCGGCGCGTTCGGCGTCGCGGCCTGCGGCGGCGACGACCAGGGCGGCGGCGGCAGCGCCCAGACCACCGAGGCGCAGGGCAGGCAGATCAAGGTCGGCGTCGTCACCGACATCGGCGGCCTCAACGACCGCTCGTTCAACGCGCTGGCGAACAAGGGCCTGCAGGACGCGGTCAGGCAGCTCGGCGTCCAGGGCCGCG
>DATAAR010000029.1:0-20637 GCA_036259975.1 Solirubrobacteraceae bacterium
CGCCGCGAGCGCCAGCCGCTCGACCGCCGGCGACGGCGCATGCGCGTGGAGCACCGCGCGCGGCGGCGCGACCCCCTCCCGCGCCTCCTCGACCGCATAGCCGCCACCGGCCAGCGCCAAGGCCGACGCCGCGGTCGCGACCGCCTTGCCCGGCAGCAGCCCGTGCGCCATCGACTGCGCTCGGAACGCGGCCGTCGCGGCGCGCTCGCTCAGGTCGCCCCACAGGCCGTGCCAGAGGCGCGAGAGCAGGTCCGCGGCGCCGCCCAGCGCGCCGTCGGCGCCGCCCGCGAGCGCCAGCCCGCCGACCGGGAACACCGCCACCAGCGGAGCCGTCGAGCCGCGCAGCTCGCGCAGCGCCGCCCGGCAGCCGGCGCAGTTGCGCAGATGCGGGCGCAGCTCGAGCACCTGCTCGGCCGTCGCCTCGCCGTCCACCATCGCCGAGAGCACCGGCGCCCAGCGCCGGCACTCCTCGCCGGCCTCGATGCCCGCGTAGCGGGCCAGGAAGCTCTTGCGGCCCTCCGCCAGGCAGCGGTTGACCTTCGTGTACGTCCACCCGGTCTGGTCGCAGATCTCCTGGTAGCTGTTGCCCATCGCCTTGAGCCAGAGCGCGCGCACCTCCTGCGGCTTCAGGCGCTGCAGCGCCTCGGCCGACCGCGCGACGCGCTCGAAGCCGATGACCCGCTCCTCGGGCGAGGGCGCGGTGCGGACCTCGAGCGCGTCGAGGTCGGCCTCGTCGCCGCCGACGAACCGCCGCCGCGAGCGGTTGATCGCCATCGCCTCGCGCTTGACGACCGTGTGCAGCCAGCCGCCGGCGCGGTCGGCGTCGAGCCGGTGCGCGTGGCGCATCAGGATCTCGAGCCCGCGCTGGTAGGCGTCCTGGGCGTCGTCGGCACACAGGCTCTGGCCGCGCGCGGTGCGCAGGAGCGAGTCCGCGTGCGCCGCGATCAGGTCGAGGACGAGCTGCTGCGCCTCCGCCGGCGAGCGCCGCGCCGCCTGCTGATCGAGCTCCGCGTCGGGATCCGGCGCGGCGTGCACCTCGTTGACGTTCGTGCGTGCGAAGGGCGCGTCCAGCGCCTCGGTGGCGGCGTCTTCCATGACTCTTTTCGTGGGGATTGCGAAGGCTTCCTCGACTACGT
This sequence comes from Solirubrobacteraceae bacterium, assembly GCA_036259975.1. GTDB lineage: Bacteria > Actinomycetota > Thermoleophilia > Solirubrobacterales > Solirubrobacteraceae > JAOPZW01. The sequence continues at coordinate 1,137 of DATAAR010000029.1, forward strand.
AGGCCGCAATCGGCACATCTCTCCCCCGCTTTGGCGATCGTTCGCAAAAGATTTCCGCTGTTTGCGGACGGATCTGGACGGCCGTACGACGAGTGGCGCCGCGCCAGACCGCCGCAGCACGCGGCACGGCGCCGCTTCACCGCGACTCCGGGCGCCCCGCGGGTTTGATGTTGCCCGTGAGCCGGTCCACCGCCGTCCTCCTCCTGACCCTCGCGGCGGCGGCCCTGTCCACGGCCGGCACCGCCCATGCGCGCACGCTGCAGATCGGGATCGCCGACGACGCGACGCTCTTCGCCGGCGGCGCCAGGGCCGACGACGCGGTCGAGGAGTGGCGCCAGGCGGGCGTGGACACCGCGCGGGTCCAGGTCGCGTGGGCGCGGGTGGCGCCGGACGCCGGCTCTGCGGTCCAGCCGGTCGGCTTCCGCGCGGACGACCATCGCGACCCGCTGTACGCCTGGAGCCACGTCGACGCCGCGATCGCGCGCCTGACCCGCGCCGGGATCAAGCCGATCCTGATGATCGACGGGCCGCCGCCGCTCTGGGCCTCGGGCAATCCGGGCCGCGGCAACCCGCGCTACCGGCCGAGCGCCCCGGCGTTCGCCAGGTTCGCCTTTGCCGTCGCCAGCCGGTACGCCGGCGCGGTCGACGAGTACATCCTCTGGAACGAGCCGAACCTGCCCCTGTGGATCCAGCCCCAGGCCACCTGCGGAAAGCGCCGGTGCACGCCGGCCTCCGCCAACATCTACCGCGCGATGGTGCGCGCCGCGTACCCGGCCATCCACCAGGCCGACAGCGGCGCCGTGGTGCTGATCGGCGCGCTCGCACCGGCCGGCGCCGATCTCAAGAGCGCGAACGCGAACATGCGCCCGCTCGCCTTCCTGCGCGCGCTCGGCTGCGTTGACGCCGACCTGCGCCCGATCCGCCGCGGCGGCTGCCGCGGGTTCCAGCCCGCGATCGCCGACGGCATCTCCTACCACCCGCACAGCACGCGCCACGCGCCGAGCCAGCCGTACGCGCACCCCGACAATGCGGACCTCGGCAGCCTCAGGAAGGTCGAGCGGCTGATCGACCGCCTCCAGCGCCTCGGGCGCCTCCAGGGGACGACCACGCCGCTGAACCTGTGGCTCGACGAGTACGGCTACCAGACCAACCCGCCCGACCGCATGCGCGGCGTGTCCCCCGGCGCGCAGGACCGCTATCTCCAGCAGGCCGCGTACATCGCGTGGCGCGACCCGCGGGTCGTGAACTTCACGCAGTACGTGTGGACCGACGAGCCCGTCGGCGGCGGCCGGCGGTACACCGGCTGGCAGTCGGGCCTCCGTGACTCCGAGGGCAAGCCCAAGCCCGCGCTCGCGCACTTCGACGACCCGATCTGGGTCGACTTCCCGCGCGGCATCGTGTGGGGGCAGGTCCGCCCGGGCGGCGTTCGCCAGGTCACCGTCCAGCGCCGCCTCGCCGGCGGCGCGACCGGCTGGGAGACGCTCGCGACGCTCGCGACCGGCCCCGACGGGGCGTGGCAGATCACGACTCCCGCGGTCGCCTTCGCGACGTACCGCGCGATCGCCGACGGCGGCGGCGAGAGCGCCCACATGATCGCCGTCCCGCCCGGCCAGGCCTCCGAGGACGCGAGCCCGGAGCTCGTCGACCGCGACCAGGTCCTCGATACCCGCACCGTCGGCGTGACCGCCGGCGCGCCGATCCCGCGGTCCTTCGCGGGGTTCTCGATGGAGTACTGGTCCGCCCCGAGCTATCTGGGCGCGACGCGTCCCAACCCGATCTTCGCCGGCCTGGTCCAGACCCTGGCCGAGGGCGGCAACGGCGCGCCCACGATCCGCCTCGGCGGCAACTCGACCGACGAGTCGTGGTGGAACCCGGTCGGCGCGCCGCGCCCCGCCGGCGTCGCCACCGACGTCACGCCGGCATGGCTCGGCGTGCTCGCCCAGTGGGCCGGCAGCACGCGCACGCCGCTCATGCTGGGCCTGAACCTCGCGCTCGGCGACCCGGCGAACGCCGCGGCCTACGCCCAGGCCGCCGCCCGCACGCTGCCCGCGGGCACGCTGGCCGCGCTCGAGATCGGCAACGAGCCCGACCTGTACACGCGCCCGCGAACCTTTGCGGTCGGCACGCGGCAGATGGTCCGCGGCCTGCGCCGCCCGGCGACGTACGGCTACGGCGACTACCGCGCCGAGCTGCAGGCGTTCCGCGCCGCCGTCGCCGCGGCCGCGCCGGGCGTGCCGATGTCCGAGGGCGGGTTCGCCACGTCGGCGTGGGAGGACCACATGGCCGACCTCCTGTCGGTGGCCGGGCCGGGGCCGATGGGCTTCAGCGCGCACACCTACGCGCTGCACACGTGCGACCGGCGCCGCGCGCGGCCGGCCGTGTCGTACGCGCGGTCCCTGCTCGGCTCGAGCGCGTTCGCGCCGCCGGTCACCCGCATGGCGCAGCTGGCGGCCGTCGCGCGCGCCCACGGCGCGACGTTCCGCGTGTCCGAGACGAACTCGGCCAACTGCGGCGGCGTGCGCGGGGCGAGCAACACCCTCGCGTCCGCGCTCTGGGGCGCCGACATGCTGTTCGCGCTCGCCGACGCGGGCGCGCGCAACGTCAACTTCCACACGTTCAACGGCGCGCTCTACGCGCCGGTCGACTTCGGCGTGAGCAAGGGGCACCGCGCCGGCCGCGTCAACCCGCTGTTCTACGGCATGCTGCTCTTCGCGCGGGCGAACCCGAAGGGCGCACGGCTGCTGCCGACCGGCCCGAACCCGGCGACCGGGCGGCTGAAGACGTGGGCGACGGTCGATCCGGCGGGCACCCGCCGCGTCGTCGTCATCAACAAGGACACGCGCAAGACCCACACGGTGCGCCTCGCCGTCCCCGGCGGCACGAACCGCGCGTGGCTCCGCCGCCTGGTCGGCCCCAAGGTCACCTCGACGCGGGGCATCACGTTCGGCGGTCAGGGCTGGGGCGACGCGACGTTCGACGGCAAGCTGCGCGGGCGCGCGCGGGTCGAGCGCCTACAGCGGCGCCTCGGCGCGTTCCGCGTCACGATGCCGCCCGCGAGCGCGGCGCTCGTGACCGTGCGCCGCGGCGGCTGAGCGGCCGGCGGCGCCGCCGCGCGGGACCGCCGTCGCCGGACGCGGCCCCGGCCTCGGTCCCGTCGGCGCCCTGGGCGCCGCGGTACCGATGCGTCGCGATCGCCTCAATCGCCCGCGAGCGCCGCGGCCCGAAGCCGCGCACCTGCGGGATCTGTCCCGCGCCGGCGAAGGAGACCGCGCGCAGCGAGCCGAAGTGCGCGAGCAGCCGGCGGACACCTCGACGCCGAGTGGCGCGCAGGCGCTGCGGGATCCCGCTGCGCTGCTCGCCGTGGTCGGCGACAACCATGGGCATGCACTACCCGCTCGCGCCGTTCGAGCCGGCAGATGTCAGCACGGAACGGCGGCGAAGTCGCGCGCGCGGGGGCCGCTCCGGAGCGCCCGACACACCGGGTCCGCCGGAGGCCGGAGCGGGGTAAGCTCGGCAGGCGCGCGATGTTGCCGCTCATGCTCATCGACACGCCGGACGACCGCTACCGCGGCGAGCCGCGCCCGTCCTGGCGCCGCACGCTGCGGCTCCTGGCCGCCGCGCTCGCCTGCTTCCTGGTCGCCGCGCTGATCCCGTTCGGCGGCTTCCTGCTCGAGATCGCGGCGGCCGCGTTCCTGCTGGTCGCGCTCAGCATGCTCGACTGACCCGGGGCGCCCGAGCGTCATCGTATGCTCGCGCCATGGCGGACCCGGACGAGCACGCGCTGCGCCACGAGACCGCGGCGCTGCTGCGCGAGCTGATCCGCCTGGACACGTCCAACCCGCCCGGCAACGAGACGCCCGCCGCGCTGCTGCTGCGCGACTACCTCGAGGCCAGCGGCGTCGACTGCGAGCTCGTCGCCCGCGACCCCGCGCGGGCGAACCTGATCGCACGCATTCCCGGCACGGGCGACGGGCCGTCGCTCGCCCTCCTGGGGCACACCGACGTCGTCCCCGCCGATCCGGCGGGCTGGCGGCATCCGCCCTTCGCCGGCCACCTCGACGCGGACGGCTACCTGTGGGGCCGCGGGGCGGTCGACATGAAGAACGAGACCGCGTCGCGCGCGGTCGCGCTCGCCGTGCTGGCGCGCTCGGGGTTCCGGCCCCGGGGCGACCTCCTGTTCATCGCCGAGGCCGACGAGGAGGACGGCGCCGGCGAGGTCGGCCTCACGTGGCTCGTGCGCGAACGCCCCGACATCGCCGCCGACTACGTCCTCAACGAGGGCGCGTCCGAGCGCCTCGCGCTGGCCGACGGCCGCACCGTGGTGACGATCAACGTCGGCGAGAAGGCGACGCTCCCCGCGCGGGTGACCGCGCTCGGCCACGCCGCGCACGCGTCCACGCCGGACTCCGGCGCCAACGCGGTGCCGCGGCTCGCGGCGCTCATCTCCCGGCTGGCGGCGCACCGCCCGGCGCGCCGGCTCCTGCCCGAGACCGCCGCGCTGCTCGAGGCGCTCGTCGGGACGGTCGACGGGGACCTCGACGGCGCGATCCAGCGCGCCCAGCGCCTGCATCCGGCGCTGTCGGAGCTCGTCGGCCCGCTGTTCCAGACCACGATCGCGCCCACGCGCCTGCACGGCTCGACCGCGCGCAACGTGATGCCCGCGCGGGCCAGCGTCGAGTGCGACTGCCGCGTGCTGCCCGGGACCGCGGAGGCCGACCTCGAGGCGGAGCTCCGCGCCGCGCTCGGCGACGGCGTCGCCTACGAGCTCGAGTTCCTGGAGCCGCCCATCGGAGGCACCGTGTCGCCGATCGACACGCCGCTGTTCGAGGTCTGCCGCCGGTTCGTCGCCGACAACGACCCCGGCGCCGTGCTCCTGCCGACGCTCTGCACCGGCTTCACCGACTCGCACTTCATGCGCGCGGCGTTCGGCTCCGTCGCCTACGGCTTCTGGCCGATGCGCCACACGCCGTACGAGATTGCTGCGGCCGGGATCCACAGCACCGACGAGCGAATCCACGTCGACGACCTCGGGTACGCCACGCGATTCCACGTGGAGGCGTGCCGGGCGATCGGGGCGCTCAGCCACTGAGCTCGGCGATCCGCGCCCGGAGGTCGGCCGCGCGCTCGCGGACCGCCTGGAATCGGTTGGAACCAGCGTCGGTGGCTGCGCTCAGTCGCCGCCGGATTCGGCGTGCAGCAGCCGCCGCAGCGCCTCGCGGCGCGCACCGTCGTCGACGTCGCGGGCCCCGGCCGTGATGCGCTCCTCCTCGGGGCGCGACCAGTTCAGCAGCGCCAGGTCGAGCGCCTCGATCGGCAGCTCCGCAGCCGCCGCCAGGTCGCTCGCGCGGCGCTGGAGGTTCATCGCGTCGCCGATGCCGAACACGCGCTTCGCCGCGACCGTGGTCGGGTCCGCCGGGTCGGCGAGGTGCAGCGACCAGGGGCTCAGGTCGAAGACGCCGAGCGTGCCGAGCAGCACGAGGAGCTCGTAGCGCGGGCCGCGGCCGAAGCCCGGCAGGGCGAGGCGCTCGAACGCCCGCTCGAAGCGGCGCTGCGGGGTCCACGACGGCTCGCCGGCGAAGCCGGCCGCCTGCGAGCCCGCGCGCCGCGCCCACGCGCGGTAGGCGTCGAGCGTCTTGGTGCCGCGGCTGGGATCGTGCGCGGAGCGAGGGCCGAGCTGCGCGAACTGCAGGTCCGGCGGCTCGCCGCTGGCCCACGTCGTGCGCGCCACGTCGATCACGGAGAATGGGTCCGGACCCTCGAGGGGCGAGATGTAGGCGATCTGGAACGCCAGCCACGCCGCCTCCTCCGGGTCGTCGAGGAGGACCACGTCGGCGTACAGGCCACGCGGCTGGGTGCGCAGCTGTTCGAGGCGGGCGGCCGAGAACGCGAGCTCGTCCGCTAGCCGCGCCGCCTCGACGGTGGCGCGCAGGCCCGGAGCGAGGTCGTGCTCGTAGCCGTCGTCGGCGGCGCGCGTGACGCGCCGGACGCGCAGGTCACCGGCGGCCCGGACGGGCCGGCGCCGGCCGGTGCTCGGCGCCGGGCGGGCCTCGGTGGGACGGCGGGCCGGCCGCGTCGGGGCGCCTTCGATCGCCCGCTTGCGTGAGCAGATCGGGCAGTTCGCCTCGAGGCGGTTGTGGCGACAGAAGGTCGGCACCCGCCCAGAGTGTAGGCGGGTGCCGACCGAGTCCGCCGCCTGCGCAGGTCCTAGGGACGGCAGGCGCGGGCGCGCTTGCGCTGCACGACCGTGTAGCCCGGGCGCTTGGTCCCGTTGCGGTTGATGAGCCCCGCGTCGAAGTCGTCGCTCGGCGAGTGGGCCGGGTTGAACTGGTAGACGTAGAGCCGCTGGATCCGCCGGTTGCTCTTCGCCAGCGAGAACATGCATCCGAGCGCCCGGGCGGCCCGAGAGGTGCTCGTGCGGAAGGCGCGGCCGAGCTTGACGATGCCGCCGGTCTCGGTCAGCCACACGCGCCCCCGCCAGGCGGCCAGCACGCGCCGCGTGCGGGTCGTCGAGCCGCGGTTCGTGTCCGAGTAGTTGTGGAAGCCGAGGATGGTCGCCCGCGAGCCCGCGAAGCGGCGGAAGCGGCGGATCGTGTTCACCGTGCGGTTCACGTTCTGCTCGTCGAGCACGTCGAGCGCCACGATGCGGGTGCCGGGCCGGTTGAAGACCGAGCGCGCGGCCTTGAAGTACGACGCGAGGCGCTGCTCCTTGCGGCAGGTCGGCTGGCCGGCCACGCGGGTCCGCGACTGGCAGCGGTTGGCCTCGTTCCAGACGCCGATCTCGCGGATGGTCGGGAACGCGTTGCGGAACTTCGTGATCTCGCGCCGGTACTCGCGCACCGAGGGCAGGCGGCGCTCGCGGCCGCTTCGGTGCGAGCGCTCGAAGTGCACGAGGATGCGCTGGTTCTTGGCCTGCGCGGCGGCGATCCAGGCCTGCGCGGCGGCGAGGTCGCCAGGCGAGCTCATCACGTCATACGGCGCGATGTACCGCGCCGCCCTGAACTTCAGCGCGTCGAAGAGCGGGTGCGTGAAGGTCGAGGCCTGCTGATCGCTCACGCCGAGCGTGTAGGCATGGCCGGTGGCCGGGACGGCCAGCAGCGCGATGAGCAGGGCAATGGGGAACAGAAGACGTCGCATGGGGCTGGGGCAACCTCTTTCGGTCGTCGGAGCAGTCAGCGTCGAACCCAGGAGGCTCATGGATGCGGCGGCAGAGGCCTGTACCCGCATCGACTCGCAGGAACAGGCTAGCTGCGCTGAAGTTTCGCCGTGCCGCGAACCATCCCTACCGCTGTATGTGCTCGAACGCGCCCACGTACACGGTGGTGACCAGCGAGACCGCGCGCTCCACGTCGATCGGGTCGGCGGCGACCATCGCGATGCCCACCTCGACCGCGGAGCCGACCATGGCCGCCGCCATGAGCTCCGTGTCGTGCGGGGGCAGCGCGCCGGCCGCAACCCCGGCCTCGAGGTCCGCTCGCAGCTCGTCGATGCCGGCGCCGAGCGCGGGCTCGTCGAACAGCGCGCGGATCGTGCCCGCGTTGCGGCGCATCAGCGCGACCGTCGACGGGTCGCGAGCCAGGAATCCGAAGTAGGCGCGGTAGCCGTCCGCGACGAAGGCCTCGAGCGTCGTGGCGGCCGCGCGCGCCGCGCGGACCCGGGCCCGCGCCTCGACGGCGATCTCGTCGACCAGCGCGCGCAGCACGGACTCCTTGTCCGGGAAGTAGTTGTAGAAGGTGCCGCTGGCGAGGTCCGTGCGGCGCACGATGTCGCGAACGCTCGCGGCGCCGTAGCCGACGTCCGAGAACACCGCGCGCGCGGCGGCGAGGATCGCCTCGCGGTTGGCCGCCTTCGTGCGCTCGCGCTTGCCGGCCGGTCCCGCCCGGGCGGCGGCGATGCCGGCCGATCGGGCGCCGGTGATCGCGGCGGTCGGGTGGGCGCGCACCGGGCCACCCTAACGAGTGACCCGGCGTCAGGTTCGCGGCGCGCCTATAGCGTGCCGCGCATGCCCAGCCTCCCTCGCCGCGCCTGGCTCGCCGCGGCGGCGCAGTTCCTGCTCGCGCACGCGCGCAAACGCGCGACTTCGCGGCCACCGCGCTCAACATCGTGCCGTCCGGCCAGCTGCGCGCGGTGCCGCCGCCGGCGGGCGGCGACCGCCAGGCGCGCATGTACGACGCGCTGACGCCGCGCTTCGACCGCGTCACCAGCACCGATCTGACCCGCACATTCAAGTCCGCGCCCTTCGGGACCCGCGGGCAGTTCCCGTGCCGCCCGGAGCGCGTGCCTCGCCGCCGGGTGCGCGTCGGCAGCTGACGTTCGCCCCGGGCTGCTGCCGACCGCGCTGCGCTACGCGAACCGGCCGAGCGGGATCGAGCAGGTCAGCTCGTTCCGGGGGGCACCGCGCGGGGCGCTGATGTTGCTCCCGCACGTCGTCACAGTGCGACGCCGCGGCAACGGGTATCTGGGGTCCAGGTGGGTGGAGACGCCATCGGGCAATCGCTCGATCTCGAGTTGCCGGCGATACCGGAGAGCTGTCCGCGCGCCCGGTACGCCGTCCGCGCGACCCTGCAGGGCACGGGCGTCGACATGGCCGCCGTCGACCTCGCCGTGTCGGAGGCCGTGACCAACGTCGTCGTGCACGCCTACCGCGACGTCGGCGCGACGCAGGCGCCCGGACGCCTCCGGGTCGCCGTCGCTCTCGACGATGGCGGCGCGTGGGTGCGGGTGATCGACCACGGGATCGGCATGCGCCCGCGCCCGGACAGCCCCGGGCTCGGATTCGGGCTGGCGCTGATCGCCGACGCCTGCGACCTGCTCGAGATCCGGCAGCGCGAGGACGGCACGCAGGTGCACATGCGCTTCAGGTTCGCCGCGTAGCGCCCACGCCCGCGGCAGGGTGCTTTGCAACCTGGGCGTGCCGGCGCCCCCGCCGCATGCGAGGCTTGCCGTCGAGCCGGATGCTGTTCAGCGTGGACATGACCGGGGCGCCGCACGACGAGCCCGCGCAGCGAAGGGTCGCCGCCCGCCAGGCGCTGCTGCGCTACCTCAACGACTGCATGCGCCGGGGCGGTGGCATTGACATCGCCTTCCGGTGCGAGTGCGGCCGCCTCGGCTGCAACACGCTCATCGCGCTCAGCCCCGACCAGTACGGCGCGGTGCGCGCCCACCGCAGGCGCTTCGCCCTCGTGCCGGGCCACGAGGTGGTCGAGCTCGAGCACGTGCTCGAGCGCCACGAGGACTACGTCGTCGTCGAGGCGCACGCGCCACCCGCCGTGGAGATCGCCGAGCGCACGGCCCCGCACCCGGAGTAGCGCGCCACCGCCCGCGATCAATCCGCAGCTGACGCTGCGCCTCGGGCCACGCCGGCGCGTGCCGTCACAGCGCCGGGGCGGCGACCTGCGGCGGGCCCTCGGCGCCGTCGTCCGCGTCGCCGGCACCGACCAGGACCGTCGGCCGGCGCTCCTCGCCGTCCAGCGCCTTGAGCCGGCGGTCGACCATGCGCGCGCACTGGCGCCCCTCGTTGATCGCCCACACGATCAGCGACTGGCCGCGCCGGGCGTCGCCGGCGACGAACACGCCGGGCACCGACGTCTCGTATGTCGGCGCCTTCACGTTGCCGCGGCCGTCCTTCTCGACGCCGAGCTGGTCGACCGCGCCCTCGTGCTCGGGGTGCACGAAGCCCATCGCCAGCAGCACGAGGTCGGCGCGCAGTTCGCCCTCGGTGCCCGGCACGGGCTTGAACGGCGGCGCCGGCTCGGCCTGCGCGTAGTGCAGCGCGCGGACGTGCCCGTCGCCGTCGCCCTCGAGGTGGGTCGTGACGATCGAGAAGTCCTGCTCGCCACGCCCGACCGCCAGCGCCTCCTCCATCGCGTAGCTCAGGCGCAACTTCTGCGGCCACTGCGGCCACGGGGTACGGTCGTCGGGGCGCCGGGCGGGCGGCTCGGGCAGCAGCTCGAGCTGCACCACCGCCTCGGCGCCCTCGCGGATCGAGTTGCCCACGCAATCCGCGCCGGTGTCGCCGCCGCCGATGACGACGACGTGCTTGCCCCCGGCGCTGATCGAGCGGTCGTCCGACCCCGCGACGGCGCGGTTGCACACGTAGAGGTAGTCCATCGCGAAGTGGACCCCCTGCAGGTCGCGGCCCGGCACCGGCAGGTCGCGGGGCACCCGCGAGCCGATCGCGAGCACGACCGCGTCGAACTCCTCGCGCAGCTCCTCGGCGCTGATGTCCACGCCGACGTCGACGCCCAGGCGCACCTCGACGCCCTCCTCGGCGAGCTGCTTCATCCGCCGCTCGACGAGGCGCTTCTCGATCTTGAAGTCGGGCACGCCGAAGCGCACCAGGCCCCCGCCGGCCTCGTCGCGCTCGAGGAGCACGACGCGGTGGCCGACGCGGCGCAGCTGCTGGGCGGCGGCCATGCCGGCCGGGCCGGCGCCGACGACCGCGACGCTGCGGCCGGTCTCGGCGCGCGGCGGCTGGGGGCCGACCCAGCCCTCCTCCCAGGCGCGGTCGATGATCGCGTTCTCGATCTGCTTGATCGTGACCGCGTCGCCCTCGCGAATCTCGAGGACGCACGCGGCCTCGCAGGGCGCCGGGCAGAGGCGCCCGGTGAACTCCGGGAAGTTGTTGGTCGCGTGCAGCTGGCGGATCGCGTCGTGCCAGCGCCCGCGGTAGACGAGGTCGTTCCAGTCCGGGATCAGGTTGCCCAGCGGGCAGCCGTTGTGGCAGAACGGCACGCCGCACTCCATGCAGCGCGCGCCCTGGGCGGCGAGCTCGATGTCGGGCCGCTGGACGAGGAACTCGCGGTAGGCGTTCTCGCCCTGGACGCGCTCGGCCGGGTCCTCGTAGGCGACGTTGGAGCGCCCGATGCGCAGGAAGCCGCCGAGCTCACCCATCGGCGCGCACCTGCTCGGCGCCCTCGGCGGCGACCTCGTCGTCGGACGGCATGTGCAGGTCGTCCTCGCTCTCGGTCGTCACGAAACCTTCTCCGCCGGTGCTGTCGGGGTGGTCGTGATGCGGTGCGAGCGCCTTCCCCTCGGCCGCCTCCGCCTCCTGGCGTGCCAGCTCGGCGAGCACGCGCTTGTAGTCGGCCGGGAACACCTTCACGAACTTCGGCGCGAGCGCGTCCCACTCGTCGAGCACGCGCCGGCCGACCGGCGAGCCCGTGCGCCGCACGTGCTCGGCCACGAGGTCGCGGACCTCGATCGCGTCGGCCTCGTCCAGCGGCTCGAGCTGGTCGAGCAGCACGGGGTTGACGCGGCGGCGGAAGGCGCCCTCCTCGTCGAGCACGAACGCCAGGCCGCCGCTCATGCCGGCGGCGAAGTTGCGCCCGGTCGGCCCCAGCACGACCACGCGGCCGCCGGTCATGTACTCGCAGCCGTGGTCGCCGACACCCTCGACCACCGCGCTGGCGCCGGAGTTGCGCACCGCGAAGCGCTCGCCGGCGCGGCCGCGGAAGAACGCCCGCCCATCCGTGGCGCCGTACAGCACGGTGTTGCCGACGATGACGTTGTCCTCGGCGGCGAACGTCACGCCCTCGGGCGGCAGCACGGCCAGCACGCCGCCGCTCAGGCCCTTGCCCGTGTAGTCGTTGGCGTCGCCGCGCAGCGTGAACGACACCCCCGGCGCGAGCCAGCCGCCGAAGCTCTGGCCCGCCGACCCGGCGAAGTCGATGTGGAGGGTCTCCTCGGGCAAGCCCTCTGCGCCGTGGCGCTGGGCGATCCGGCTCGACAGCACGCCGCCCACGCAGCGGTTGACGTTGCGCACGCCGAGCTCGAGGCGCACCGGCTCCTTCTGCTCGACCGCCATCGCGGCCTGCTCGAGGATCGTCCAGTCGAGGTGGTCGTCGAGCACCGGCGGCGGTGGCTTGACGCGGTGGCGGGGCGCGCCCTCCGGGATGTCGGGGTAGTGGAGGATCTGCGTGAGGTCCACCCCGCGGGCCTTCCAGTGGTCGATCGCCGCGTCGACCTCGAGCAGGTCGGTGCGGCCGATGAGCTCGTTCACCGTGCGCACGCCGAGCGAGGCCATGATCCGCCGCAGCTCCTCGGCGACGAAGAAGCAGAAGTTCACGACGTGCTCGGGCGTGCCGCGGAAGCGCTTGCGCAGCTCCGGGTCCTGCGTCGCGATGCCGACCGGGCACGTGTTGAGGTGACAGGCGCGCATCATGATGCAGCCGGTCGCGATCAGCGGGGCGGTCGAGAAGCCGTACTCGTCCGCGCCCAGGCACGCGGCGATCGCAACGTCGCGGCCGGTCTTGAGCTGGCCGTCGGTCTGGACCATGATGCGCGAGCGCAGGTCGTTGCGCAGCAGCGTCTGCTGGGTCTCGGCCAGGCCGATCTCCCACGGCACGCCGGCCGACTGGATCGAGCTCAGCGGCGACGCGCCGGTGCCGCCGTCGTGGCCGGAGATCAGCACGTGGTTGGCGTTCGCCTTCGCCACGCCCGCGGCCACGGTGCCGACGCCGACCTCGGCCACGAGCTTCACGCTCACCGACCCGGCCGGGTTCGCGCAGCGGAGGTCGTAGATGAGCTGCTTGAGGTCCTCGATCGAGTAGATGTCGTGGTGCGGCGGCGGCGAGATGAGCCCGACGCCGGGCGTCGTGTGGCGCACCCAGCCGATGTAGCGGTCGACCTTGTGCCCGGGGAGCTGGCCGCCCTCGCCGGGCTTGGCGCCCTGAGCCATCTTGATCTGCAGCTGGTCGGCGTTGACCAGGTAGTGGATCGTCACGCCGAAGCGGCCCGACGCGACCTGCTTGATCGCCGAGCGCCGCCAGTCGCCGCCGTCCTCGGGCTTGGGGAACCGCCGCGGGTCCTCGCCGCCCTCGCCCGTGTTCGACTTGCCGCCGAGGCGGTTCATCGCGATCGCGAGCGTCTCGTGCGCCTCGGTCGAGATCGACCCGAGCGACATCGCGCCGGTCGAGAAGCGCTTGACGATCTCCTTGGCCGGCTCGACCTCGTCGAGCGGCACCGGCTGCTGGTCGCTGCGGAACGTCAGCAGCCCGCGGAGCGTGGCCCTGCGGGCGGCCTCCGCGTTGACCTTCTGCGCGTAGTCGTCGTACTTCGCCTGCGCGTTGCCGTCGCCGGAGCGCACCGCGTGCTGCAGCAGCGCGATCGTCTCCGGGTTCCACATGTGGTGCTCGCCGTCGCGGCGCCACGCGTACACGCCGCCGACCGGCAGCAGGTCGTCGAGCCCGCCCGGCCAGGCGCGCGCGTGGCGGTCGAGCGCCTCCTCGGCGAGCACGTCGAGCCCCACGCCGCCGATGCGCGACGCGGTGCCGGTGAAGTGCCGGTCGACCAGGGTCTTCTCGAGGCCGACGGCCTCGAAGATCTGCGCGCCGCAGTAGGACTGGATCGTCGAGATCCCCATCTTGGAGATCGCCTTGAGCAGCCCCTTGCCGATCGCCTTGACCGCGCGGCGCTCGGCCTCGTCGGGGTCGCCGACGCCAGCGATGCGGCCCTGCACGGCGAGCTCGTCGATCGTGTCGAGCATGACGTAGGGGTTGATCGCGCTCGCGCCGTAGCCGATCAGCGTCGCGAAGTGATGGACCTCGCGCGGCTCGCCCGACTCGAGGACGAGGCCGGCGCGCAGGCGCGTGCCCTCACGCACCAGGTGGTGATGGATCGCGCTGACCGCGAGCAGCGAGGGCACCGGCGCGCGGCCGGGCCCGACCGCGCGGTCGGACAGGATCAGGATGTTGTAGCCGGCCTCGATCGCGTCGTACGCCTCGTCGCACGCGTTGGCCAGGCGGGCCTGCATGCCGTCCGGGCCCTCGGCCACCGGCCAGGTGATGTCGATCGTGTGCGCGCGGAACACGTCGGTGGACACGCGCCGCAGCGTCTCGAGCTCCTGGTTGCGCAGGATCGGCTGGTCCATCACCAGCTGGTGCGCATGCTCGGGCGTCTCGTCGAGGAGGTTGCCCTCCGCGCCGACGCCGGTGCCCAGCGACATCACGATCGCCTCGCGGATCGGGTCGATCGGCGGGTTCGTGACCTGGGCGAAGAGCTGCTTGAAGTAGCTGAACAGCGGCGGGCGCTTGTCGGAGAGCACCGCGAGCGACACGTCGTTGCCCATCGAGCCGACGGGCTCCTCCGCGTTGTGGACCATCGGCGCCATCAGCACCTTGAGGTCCTCCTGCGAGTAGCCGAAGGCGAGCTGCGCCTGGCGCAGCGGCAGCTCGCTCGTGCGGATCGGCGGCGCCGGCTCGAGGTCGTTGAAGTGCACGACGTTGCGCCGGAACCACTCCGCGTAGGGCTTCTGCGTCGAGACCTCGCGCTTGACCTCCTCGTCCTCGACGATCCGGCCCTGCTCGAGGTCGACGAGGAACAGCTTGCCGGGCTGCAGCCGGCCGAGGCGCTTCACGTTGTCGGGCGCGACCCGCAGCATCCCGGTCTCGGAGCCGAGCACGACCCAGCCGTCCTTCGTCTCCACCCAGCGGCCGGGGCGCAGGCCGTTGCGGTCCAGCGTGGCGCCGACGACGCGGCCGTTCGTGAACGCGACCGCCGCCGGGCCGTCCCACGGCTCCATGAGGCAGGAGTGGAACGCGTAGAAGCCCTTGAGCTCGTCGGAGAGGTCGTCGCGGCCCTGGTAGGCCTCCGGGATCATCATCATCGCCGCGTGCGGCAGCGACCGCCCGGCGAGCATGAGCAGCTCGAGGACATTGTCGAACGTGGCCGAGTCCGAGCCGCCGGGGCGCACGATCGGCATGACCTTCTGCATGTCCTTGCCGAAGAGGTCGCTGGCGAGCTGCGACTCGCGCGCGCGCATCCAGTTCACGTTGCCCATCAGCGTGTTGATCTCGCCGTTGTGGCAGATCACCCGGTAGGGGTGGGCGAGCTCCCAGCTCGGGAACGTGTTCGTCGAGAAGCGCGAGTGCACCAGCGCCATGCCGCTGCCGAAGCGCTCGTCCCGCAGGTCGGGATAGAAGCCGCGCAGCTGGTGCGAGATCAGCATCCCCTTGTACACGCACGTGCGCGACGAGAAGCTCGGCGCGTAGAAGTCGGGACCGGCGGCGAGCTCGACGATGCGGCGGATGACGTAGAGCTTGCGCTCGAAGGCGTCCTGGTCCTCGTCGTGGGCCGGCCCCGCCCCGACGAAGACCTGGCGGATGTGCGGGCGGCACGCGTTGGCGCTGTCGCCGACGTGCGCCTCGTCGACCGGCACGTCGCGCCAGCCGAGGACGTGCTGGCCCTCGACGCGGACGTTGCGCTCGATCAGCTGCTCGATCTGCTCCCGGTGGGTCGGGTCGTGCGGCAGGAAGCACACGCCCACGCCGTAGCGGCCCGCCGGCGGCAGCTCGAAGTCCACGACGCCCCGGAGGAAGGCGTCGGGCATCTGCGTGAGGATGCCGGCCCCGTCGCCCGTGCGCACGTCGGCGCCCTCGGCGCCGCGGTGCTCGAGGTTGTCGAGCGCCTCGAGCGCGCGGGAGACGACCTCGTGGCTGGGCGCGTTGTCCAGGCGAGCGACCATCGCGACGCCGCAGGCGTCGTGCTCGAACCTAGGGTCGTAGAGGCCGTCGGCCTGTGGCGGCTTGGTGTGGATCATGTGTGAGTCCCCGTGCGGCTGCGGGCAACCGGAGGTGAGGGCGAAATGATAGGGGGCTATCCCCAGGAGCGAAACGCGCCAGCGCCGCCCGACCGGACCGCGGCGCGCGCGCCGGCCTGCGCGACGTCGTTCCGGGCCGCGGACTATCCTCCGCCCTCCGAGGGTTCGACCGGGGGGTCGAAAGCATGATTGGAACTGCTGTGGGGTGGGCAGAATCCCGGCCGATGCCTCCGGCATGACCGGAGCGCTTGCCCCTGACCGCCGCGTGGAGACCGACGCACCCGATCTCGAGCTGACGCTGCCGGCCCGGCCGGAGAACGTCGCGGTGGCCCGGCACGCGATCGGCGGCTTCGCGGACGTGCTCGACATGCCCGACCAGACGCTCGCGGACGTCAAGCTCGCGGTGACGGAGGCGTGCACGAACGTCGTCGTCCACGCGTATCCGAACGGCGACGGGCCGATGGGCCTGCGGGCGAGCGTGCAGGAGGGCGTCCTGCGCGTCGTCGTCGTCGACCAGGGCCGCGGCATCCTGCCGCGCGCCGACAGTCCCGGCCTCGGGCTGGGGCTGCCGCTGATCGCCACTCTCGCCGAGTCGCTCGAGCTCGGCACCGGCACGAGCGAGGAGACCGAGGTCCGCATGAGCTTCCGCCTGGACGCGGGCGAGGACCTCCTCTGATGGCGGAGATCGGCAACGAGGCCTCGGTGACCGTCCGCAAGGGCCCGCTCGTCGGCCCGGTGCTCGGCCGTGTCGTCGGCATGCTCGCCGCGCGCGCGCAGTGCCCGATCGACCGCCTCGACGACGCCATGCTGCTCACCGACGCGGTCGCCGCGCACGCGCCGTCCCACACGACCGACGAGCACGTGCGCGTGGTCGTCGCCGCGGACGACGCCGGGATCGAGCTGCGGGTCGGATCGCTCGCGCGGGACGGCGCCCGGGGCCTGCTCGCCGATGCCGAGCTGCCGGGCGTGGGCAACGTCTTCGACCGCGTCGCCGACGAGGTCGACGCCCGTGCGGGCGCCGACGGGCCCGGCGAGCTCGTCCTGCGCCTGCGCTTCGCCGAGTCATGAGCCCGACCGCCGCCGCGCCCGTACCCGGGGTCATGCTGACCCATGGATTCGCAGAACTGACGATCGAGGTCCGCGACCTGGCTGCGCTCGAGCGCTTCTACACCGGCGTGTTCGGCCTCGAGGTCCTCGCGCGCGAGGACGACCGCGTGTGGCTGGCCGCGGGCGAGCGCGCCCGGCTCGGCCTCTGGCTGCCCGGCGAGAAGGAGTTCGGCGACGAGGGCGGGCGCCATGTGCACTACGCGTTCTCCGCCGGCCCGGACGGGCTCGACCGCCTCGCCGCGCGCCTGGACGCGGCCGGCCACCCGTACCGGGGGCCGGTCGAGCACGACGGCGGCGACCGGTCCCTGTACGTGGAGGACCCCGAGGGCAACGTCGTCGAGGTCTGGGACTTCTTCGAGCGCGACCAGGGGGCGCCGGGACGGCGCCGGGGCCCTGGCCGGCGACGACGTCCGGCCGGCCGATCCGTAACCTAGGGGGGCAGATGCCACCGGAATTCTCACTCACCACCGAGTCGATCGACGATCAGCGCCACGTCGTCGCGGTCACCGGCGAGATCGACCTCTTCACCGCACCGGAGCTCAAGTCGGCCCTCGGGGAGGCGCTCGAGTCGGGCCACACGCGCATCGTCGTCGACCTGACGAGCACCACGTTCCTCGACTCCACCGCGCTCGGCGTCCTCATCGGCGCGGTCAAGCGGCTGCGGTCGCGCGACGGGGTGCTCACGATTGTCAACACCGATTCGAACATCGCGAAGACGTTCGAGATCACGGGGCTGGACCAGATCTTCACGATCCGCCCCACGCGCGACGAGGCCGTCGAGGCGCTCGACGCCGACGAAGCAGCCGCCTGACGCCCCGGCGTCACGTCACCAGGTCGAGCACGGCCTCCTCGATCGGCCCCTGGATCGCCGGCGTGTCGCCGTCCTCCGCGGCTCGCGGCAGCGCGTGCGCGATCGTCTTGCCGTCGCGGTAGCGATCGAAGATCCGCGGGTCGATGTACGACGCGCGCGCCACCGCCGGGGTGTTGCCGAGGTAGTGCGCGACCTCCTTGACCGCCCGCGAGATGGCGCGCTTGCGACCGGTCTTCGTCGTCGCCACCTCACCGGAGACCGCCAGCGCCATCGCGGCGAGCACGGTCGCCCCCCAGGTGCGGAAGTCCTTGGCGGAGACGTCCTTGCCGGTCGTCGCCTTGAGGTACTCGTTGATGTCCTCCGAGCGCACGTCGACCCAGCGCCGGCCCTCCTTGTACGCCAGCAGCTCCGGCCCGCCGCCGCTGCGCGCCTTGAGGCGCGCGATCACGTCCGCGACGAGCGGGTCGACCACGGCCTGCACGCGGCGCTTGCCGTGCTTGGCGGGGTAGTCGAACACGAGCACGTCGCCCCGCAGGCGGACGTGGCGCTTGAGCATCGTCGCCAGCCCGTAGGAGTTGTTCGTCACGGCGTAGTCCTCGCCGCCCACGCGGAAGAAGCCGCGGTCGAGCAGCCGCGTGGCGCAGGCGAGCACGTGCTCGCGGCCCAGGTCGCCGGCCTGGAGCGCCTCCTCCACGCGCTCTCGCAGCGCGGGCAGCGCGCGGGCGAACTCCACCATGTCGTCGAACTTCTCCTGGTCGCGGCGCGCGCGCCAGTGCGGGTGGTAGAGGTACTGCTTGCGCCCCGCGGCGTCGATCCCCGTGGCCTGGATGTGGCCGCCGGGATACGGGCAGATCCACACGTCCTCCCACGCCGGCGGGATGGCGAGCTCGTCGATGCGCTGCACGACCTCCGGCTCGTCGAGGCGCTCCCCGTCGGTGTCGAGGTAGCTGAACCCGCGACCTCGCCTCACCCGGCGCAGGCCCGGGCCGCTGCAATCGGCGCGGCGCAGGCGCACGCGCGGGGCTGGACCGGAGGTGATGGCTGCCATTCGGGCGGGCAGTACCCGCGGCGCGCGGGCCCCACCCCCGGGCGGGCGCGCGTCAGCTCTTGGCCGCAGCCTTCTTGGCCGGCGCCTTGCGCTTGGCGGCGGCCTTGCGCTTGGGCTTGGCCTTCGCGCCGTCGTCCTCGCCGTCCGCGTCGGCGTCGCGCTCGCGGACGGCGTCGAGGCTCGCCTTGAGCGCGGCCATGAGGTCGGGTACCGGCTCCTCGGCCTCCTCGCGCGCGGGCTGCACGGCGATCTCCTCGCCCGCGGCCTTGCGCTCGATGAGCGCGAGCACCTCTTCGCGGTAGGTGTCGCGGTACTTGCCGGGCTCGAACTCACCGGACAGCGACTCGACGAGCTGCTTGGCGATCGACAGCTCGCGGTCGTTGACCTCCACCTCGCGCGCGGCGTCGAGCTCGTCGATTCGGTCGGGGTCGATGACCTCGTCGGCGAAGATCATCGTGGCCATCCCGAGCACGTCGCCCTCCATGGGGCGGATCGCGACCAGGTTCTCCTTCTGGCGGATGACGACCTTGGCGATCGCGACCTTGCCGCTCTCGCGCATGGCCTCGAGCAGCAGCCGGTAGGGCTTCGCCCCGCCGGCGCCCGGGGCGAGGTAGTACGGGTGGTCGTACATGATCGGGTCGATGTCGGTGAGGTCGACGAAGTCCTCGATCTCGATGGTCCTCGTCTTCTTCGGATCCAGCGCCTCGAGCTCGCCCGGCTCGATGATCACGTATCGGTCCGGCCCGATCTCGAAGCCCTTGACGATGTCGTCGTACGGGACCTCCTCGCCGGTGGAGGGGTCGACGCGCTTCTGCTGGATGCGCGCGCCCGTGGGGCCGTTGAGCTGATGGAAGCGGACGGTCTTGCGCGACACCGCGCTGTAGAGCTTCACCGGCACCGTCACCAGCCCGAAGCTGATGGCGCCGGTCCAGATCGAGCGTGCCATGGGACAAGTATGTCCGATGTGCGTTCGTTGTCCTGCGGGCGCAGGTGGAATTGC
>DATAAR010000030.1:0-10198 GCA_036259975.1 Solirubrobacteraceae bacterium
CTCGACCAGGGCCCGCCGGGCCTTGTTGAGCAGGTTGCCGCGCATCCTGGTCGAGGACGCGATGAGGAGCACCCGCCGGCTCGCGCTCCGCGGCGCGCTCCGCGTCGGGCGTCTCGAGGCCGCGCTCTCCGGCGTGCGCGCCTCCGTCGCCGTCGCGCGGGCGGACCGCCCGCTGCCCCCCGCCGGTGCCCGCGTGCGGCTGCCCGGCGACGCCGCGGTCTACAGTCACCGCCCGCCGTTCGGCATGCAGGTCCATCCCCTCGGCACGGCGGGCAAGGTCAACGCGCTCGCGGCGACCTGCACCCCCGCGGCGCGCCGGCGCGGCTGGCGCTGCCGCCGCCGGACGCTCGCCGCGGCGGCGGACCGCCTGGTGCAGATCGGGGTCCCGGCCGGGCCCACGCTGCGCTTCGAGTACCTGTTCGCGTTCGGCGGCGGCCGGCCCGGCTGGGTGTCGGCCATGACGCAGGCCACGGGCGCGCAGGCGCTCGCGCGCGCCTCGGCGATCACGAAGCAGCGGCGCTACGCCGTCGCCGCGCGCGAGGCGTACCGAGCGCTGACGCGCGACGCCCCGCGCGGCGCGGCCGTGCGCGACGAGAGCGGCCTCGTGCGCCAGCTCGCCATGTACTCGTTCCGGCCCGGCCTGCGCGTCCTCAACGGCGAGGAGCAGGCGCTCATCGGCGTGGCGGACTACGCCCGCATCACCCGCGACCGCGACGCCGCTCGCCTGGCGCGCCGCGCCGCGCGCGCGCTCGCTGCCCGCCTGCCCGGCTTCGACACGGGCGCGTGGACGCTCTATAGCCTCAATGGCGCCGAGGCCGACATGAACTATCACACCCTCGCGGCCCGCTTCGCGCGCGGCATGTGCCGGCGCGCGCTTGCGCGCGGCTTCTGCCCGGCGGCGGCGCGCTTCACGCGCTACACGACCGAGGCGCCGCGGCTGTGGCTGACCGTGCCCGCGCGCGCCCGCGCGCCGCGCCGCGTGACGATCGCGCTCGGGGCCTCGAAGCAGTCGGCGGCGCGCGTGTCCGTGCGCGACCGCACCGGCCGGGTCCTGCTCGACCGCCGCCTGGTCCTGGGCCGCGGCGGCGCCAGGCTCCTGCTGCCGGTGCGCCGCGCCGGCCACCTCACCGTGGCGCTCGACGCGCGGGCGATCAACGGCCGCGGCGCCCGGCGCACCGCGACCGTCACCGTGACCCCGCCGCCCCCGAAGCCCAAGCCGAAGCCGAACAAGACGCCGAAGAAGCAGGCCGCCGCGAAGGACTCGACGCGCGCCGAGCGGCTCGATCAGGGCTCGGCGAAGCGCACGAAGCCCGGGTCGTAGGCCTCCTGGCGCTCGCGCTCCTCGGCCGCCGCGGCGGCGGCCTCGCGTTCCGCGCGCACCTCCGCGTCCGCCGCCTCGCGCGCCGCCCGGACCGCCTCGGCGAGGATCTCGTCGGCCAGCGCGCGCAGGTCGGCGTCGAGGTGGCCGCAGAGGACGTCGCGCAGCAGCGCGCGCAGGTGGCCGGCCAGCTCGGCGACGAACCCGTCGACGGCCGGGTCGACCGCCAGGCCGGCGATCACCGGCCTCTCGAGCGCCGCGATGTGCGCCACCCGCTGCGCCAGCGCCGGGCGGTGCTCCTCGGTCGCGCACAACGCGGCGAGCCGCCCGGCCAGGCGCCCGGAGCCCGGCCCCTCGGGCTCGAGCAGCGCGCGCAGGGCGAGCAGATGGTCGCTGAGCGCCTCGGCCGGCACTGTGCGGTCGCAGGCCATCTCGAAGCGCCGCAGCGCCCAGGCGATCTCGCCGCTGCGCGGCGTGCGTCGCGCGATCAGGCTGCAGAACGCGCGCAGCTCGTCCTCCTGCTCGGGACCGATCGCCAGCGGCTCGCCGGTGCGGTGCCCGAGCGCGCCGAGCGCGAACGGCTGCCACACGCCGCCCCCCGTGCGGGTCCAGCCCAGCGGGCCGAACGCGAAGGCGCCGGCCTCGAACAGGCGCAGGGCGGTCAGCAGCCGGCGCAGGCGGACGCGCGCGTGCCCGACCGGCGACGGGTCGCCCGGCGCGGCCTCCCAGCGCAGCACCGCGAGCAGGTGCGGACGGGGGGCGCCGGGCGTGAACAGCGCCTCCGCCGGGGCGTCCTCGGGGAACGCGTCGCCGCGCACGAGCGTGAGCCCGTTGCCCAGGCCGATCTCCGGCGAGACGACCTCGAGACCGAGCAGCGGGGCGATCACGACGGTCTCCGTGCGCCCGCGGTACAGCGTCTGCTCGAGCTCGTGCAGGGCGTGCTTGAGCCGGTCGGGCGAGAGCACGAAGTCGGAGGAGTCCTCGAAGACCCGCGCGAGGAACGCGCGGAGCGTCGCCTCCGCGCGCTCGCGGCCGTCGCGGGGCACGGGCTGGCCGCGGTGCTCGAGGTACGCGTCGAGGCCGCCGCTGTCCGAGAGCGCCGCGAGCGCCGGCAGGTAGCTCGGCAGGCGGCCGAGCAGGCTGACGCGCTCGGTGATGAAGTCGCCCGTGAGCGGCCGGTAGCAGTACAGCGGCGAGTCGCGCCGGCCGGCGGCGACGACCTCGAACGCGACCTCGGCGCCCTCGGTGGCGTCGGAGGCGAGCTGCCACGCCGCCTCCTCCGCGAAGGCGGCCAGGGCCGCGTGAAGCTGGCGATTGCGCATGGGCTGCGGTTCGCCGGGTGCGCGCGCGCTCCTTTCGCGCGCAGCGCGCGTTGCAGGCGTTCCGCTCCGGCGCGGTGCTGCTGCGAGCGCTGCGCCCGCCCCTACTCCGGCAGGTCCGACGCCATCGCGGCGACGACGTTCTGGAGCCAGGGACGCTCCGGGCTGTCGGCCGGCAGGCGCCGCATCCGCCGCGTGGCGAACTGGGTGATGTCCTGGCGGCTGCCGACCACGATCAGCGGTCCGGTCACCGCATAGCGGCCGTCGGCCAGCGCGACCAGCGCGCCCGGCGTGTCACGCCGGATGCGCAGCTGGGCGACCGCGGGCTCGCCCAGGACGGCTCGCGGGCGCGACAGGTCGCCCTCGACCGTCCCCTCGCGGTACGGGCGCACGCTGAGCACCGTGGCCGCGCCGCGCGGGACGCGCCGGGGACGCGGCTCGGGACCGATCGGCCCCTCGCGCCAGCGCTTCACCAGCCGGGGCATGATGCCGGCCATCTCCGAGCGGATCAGGACGTGCAGCTGATCGCCGGCGAGCAGGCGCGTCGAGCCACGCGGGGGGATCGCCTGCGCGTCGCGGACGATCACGTTGACGACCGCCTCGCGGGGCAGCGCGAGGTCGCGCACGCGCGCGCCCACGATCGCGTCCCCCGAGCCGATGGGGAACTCGAGCACCTCCGCGCCGAGCCGGCGGATCGTGCCCGCCTCCGCGAGCGGCTGGGGAACCGCCGGCTCGCGCGTGGTCACGCCAAGGCGCTCGGCGAGCGACTCGAACGACGCGCCCTGCAGGACCGTCGAGATCAGCACCGCGAAGAACACGATGCTGAAGAGCTCGGTGCTGCCCTCCACGCCGGCGATCACCGGGAACGTCGCGAGGACCACCGGCACCGCGCCGCGCAGGCCGGCGACCGAGAGGATCACCCGGTCCGCCACGCTGTAGCGCCACGGGAGCGTCGCCAGCCACACCGCCGCCGGCCGCGCCACGAGGACGACGACGAGCGCGAGCACGGTGCCCTGGAACGCGATGTCGTCGAGCTCGCTCGGGAACACGAGCAGACCCAGGCTCAGGAACAGCGCGACCTGCGCCACCCATGCCAGGCCCTGGTGGAAGCTCGTGACGGTGCGCTGCGCCGGGATGCCCGCGGTGCCGAGCGCGAGGCCCGCGAGGTAGACCGCCAGGAAGCCCGAGCCGTGCAGCGTTTCCGCGCCGCCGAACGCCAGCGCGGCGGCCGCGAGCGAGGCGACGGGGTACAGGCCGGCCGTGTCGAGCCGCACCCGCCGCAGCGCCCACACCGTCGCCACGCCGACGACCGCGCCGACGAGGAGCCCGATGCCGAGCTGGCGCACGAGCAGCACGATCATGTCGGCCAGCCCGTAGTCCGGCTGCTGCACCCATTCGATGAAGCCGATCACGAGCAGCACGGCCATCGGGTCGTTGAAGCCCGACTCGGCCTCGAGCGTGCTGGCGAGCTTGCGCTCGAGCGTCGAGCTGCGCAACAGGCCGAAGATCGCCGCCCCGTCGGTCGACGCGAGCACCGCGCCGAGCAGCAGCCCCTCGAGCGTCGACAGGTCGAAGAGCCACGCCGCGGCCAGGCCCGTGACGACGGCCGTCGCGACGGTGCCGACGACGGCGAGCGAGATCGCCGGCGGCAGCACCGGGCGGATCTCGAACAGACCGGACGTCAGCCCGCCCTCGAACAGGATCAGCGCGAGGGCGACGATGCCGATGGTGCGCGCGAGCTCGTAGTCGCTGAAGTCGATCCAGCCCGTGCCGTCGGACCCGATCGCCATGCCGAGGCAGAGGAACAGCAGCAGGCTCGGCACTCGCACCCGGCCGGCGAGGAGCGAGGCCAGCAGACCGGCGGCCAGCAGCAATCCGGCGATGAGAATGAGCTGGCCGTCGTGCACGGCAACGAAGGTACGCTGTCCGGCGATGGCTGCAAACGCCGGTTCTTGGTCCGACCTCGCCCAGGCGCGGCTGGCTGAGGCCGGATTCCGGCGCGGGGGCGGTCGCGCGGCCGTCGTCGAGCTCCTCGACGATCAGTCCTGCGCGCTGTCGGCGTACGAGATCGAGGCGAAGCTGCGCGAGGGCGGTCGCGGCGTCGCGCGCGCCACGGTGTACCGCGTCCTCGACCAGCTCGAGGGGCTCGGCCTGGTGGCGAGAATCGACGTCGGCCAGGGCATCGCCCGATACGAGCCCAACCGCCCCGGCGGCGATCACCACCACCACATGGTCTGCGCCCGCTGCGGCGAGGTCATCCCGTTCGCCGACGACGAGCTCGAGGCGACGATCGACCGCGTCGCCGAGCGCGTCACCTTCGACGTCTCCGAGCACGAGATCGTCCTCCACGGCGCGTGCGCCGACTGCCGCTGATCGCGCCGCCATGCCCGAGCTCCCCGACCTGAGCCTCGAGCGCGCGCCCGCGTTCGTCCAGGCCGCCGGCCTGGAGGTCGGCGAGGCCGGCGCCGAGCGCGTGACGGGCACGATCGCCGCCGGCCCGCAGCACCACACGCCGTGGGGCGTGGTCCACGGCGGCGTCTACGCCACGGCGATCGAGAGCGCGTGCAGCATCGGCGCGTCGCTGGCGGTCGCGGACGAGGGCATGTTCGCCGTCGGGCTGGCCAACCACACCGACTTCCTGCGCCCCCATCGCTCCGGTGCCCTGCACATCACCGCGACGCCGGTCCACCGGGGCCGCACGCAGCAGCTCTGGCAGTGCGAGATCGCGCGCGCCGACGGCAAGCTCGTGGCACGCGGGCAGGTGCGCCTCCAGAACGTCCCGTTCGATCGGCCCGGCGGCTGAGTCGCGGCTACGCGCGGCGTGCAATGCCGGCGGCCCGCGCCGCGTGGGCGGCCGCGTAGGCGAGCACGAGGGCCGCCGCGATCGAGGCGCCCGCCGCGGTGTCGAGGTAGAACGACGCGTACAGCCCGCCCACGCCCGCGCCGATCGCGATCGCGACCGCGACCGCCATCATGCTCGGCACCCGGCGCGTGAGCTGGCGCGCGGCGGCCGCCGGCGCGACGAGCACCGCGACGACGAGGAGGTTGCCGAGGCCCTGCACCGCGACCAGGATCGCGAGCGCGACGAGCACCCCGAGCGCGATGTCGACGGCGAGCGGCGCGCGGCCCAGCGCGGCGGCGCTGGCGCGGTCGAAGCCGACCACGAGCAGCGCCTGGTGCAGCACCGCCAGCGCGACAAGCACCACGGCCGCCAGCGCCCCCGCCAGCGCCAGGTCGCGACCGGCGACGCCGAGCAGGTCGCCGAACAGGAGCTCCTGCAGGCGGGCGGGGGTCTCGGGCGACAGCGCGAGCAGGGCGCCCAGCCCGAGCAGGGCGGTGACCACGACCGCGACCGCGGTGTCGTGGCCGATCGCCGGCGTGCGGCCCGCCA
Organism: Solirubrobacteraceae bacterium; assembly: GCA_036259975.1. GTDB lineage: Bacteria > Actinomycetota > Thermoleophilia > Solirubrobacterales > Solirubrobacteraceae > JAOPZW01. The sequence goes on from DATAAR010000030.1 coordinate 6,029, forward strand.
CCGCCACCGCGACGGCGGCCAGCAGCAGGCCGGCGGCGGCGCCGAGCACGAGCGGCGCGCCCGTGAGCGCGGCCACGACCAGGCCCGGCAGCAAGGCGTGCGCGAGCGACTCGGCGCTGTAGGCGAGCCGGTAGAAGACAATCCAGCATCCCAGCGCGCCGCCGGTCGCGCCGAGCAGCAGCACCTCGACGAGCGCCCGCACGTTGATCGGATCGGCCCATGGATCGAGGAGCCAGCCGAGCATCAGTGGTCGTGGTGATGCGGCGGCAGGACGGCGTGCCCGCCCCGGCCCGGCAGCTCGACGATCTCGCCGCCGTACGTGCGCTCGAGCACGGGCAGCGTCAGCGTCTGCTGGGGTGGGCCGAAGGCGATCTGCGTCCGGTTCAGGCACAGGACGAGGTCCCACGCGCGCGCCTGCTCGACGTCGTGGGTCGCGACGAGCACCGCGCGGCCCTCGCCGGCGAGCTCGTCGAGCAGGCCCATCACGAGCTCCGCGCTGCGCGTGTCAAGGCCCGAGAACGGCTCGTCGAGCAGCAGCACCGGCGCGTCCTGCACGAGTGCGCGGGCGAGCAGCACGCGCTGGCGCTGGCCACCGGACAGCCCGCCGAACGTCTCGTCCGCCTGGGCGTCCAGGCCGACCCGGGCGAGCGCCGCGCGGGCGCGCTCGCGCTCGGCGCGCCCCGGCCGGCGCCACCACGGCAGGCGCGAGACGGACCCCATGAGCGCGACGTCGAGCGCGCTGACCGGGAAGTCCAGGCGCGAGCGCTCGGTCTGCGGCACGACGCCCGGCCGGGGGGGCGCGGCGATCTCGCCCGACACCGGCTGGAGCTCGCGGGTGAGCGCGCGGAACAGGGTCGTCTTGCCGCCGCCGTTGGGGCCGAGCACGGCCGCCCGCTCGCCCGGCGCCACGGCGAACGTGACGTCGCGCAGCACCGTGCGGGCGCCGTAGGCGAGCGTCAGGTCGCGGCACGCGACCCCCGTCGCGTTCACCGCGGGGCCGCGCACCCGCGCCGTCCTCCGGTGAAGCCCCGCACCATCGCGTCGGCGTTGTGCGCCTCGCTCTGCAGGTACGTGGCGCCATCCGAGCCTGCGGGCCCCAGGGTGTCGCCGTAGAGCTCGTAGCGCGCCGAGGCGCCCGTCTGCTCGGCGATCGCGCGCGCCAGGCGCGCGTTGACCGACGCCTCCGGGAACACCGCGCGCACGCGCTCGCGCCGGATCACGCCGGCCAGCCGGCTGAGCTCGCCGGCGGACGGCTGCGCCTGCGTGGTGCGCGCCGGGATCACCGCGCCGACGACGGTGATCCCGTAGCGGGCGGCGAAGGCGCCGAACGCGTCGTGGTCGGTGACCATCTTGCGCTGCGCGGCCGGCACGGCCGCCATGCAGCGCGCGATGCCGGCGTCGAGCGCGCGCAGCCGGCGGTCGTAGGCGGCGGCGTTACGGGTGAAGCGCGCGCGGCCCGAGGGCTCGACCCGGATCAGGGCGTCGCGGATGCGCGCGACGGCGTGGCGTGCGTTGCGCGGGTCGTGCCACCAGTGCGGCTCCGCGCGCGCGAACGGCCGGCCCGCGCCGGCGTCCACGACCGGCGCGTCCGCGCCGGCGTTCTCGAGCACCCCCGACAGCCACTCGTCGACCTCGCCGCCGCTGCGCAGGACGAGGTCGGCCTGCGCGACGTCCTGGATGTCGCGCGGCCGCGGCTCGTACTCGTGCGGGTCGCTGTTCGCGCGCAGCAGAGGGACCACGTCGACCCCGGCACCCCCGACCTGGCGGGCGAAGTCGGCGAGCTGCGTCGTCGTCGCCACGATCTTCGGGCGGTCCCCGTCGCCGCCCGCCGCCGAGCCGCAGCCGGCGGCGAGCAGCCCGAGCGCGACCGCCGCGGCGGCGAGCCGGCGCCGGCGCGCGCCGAGCACGCGCCACAGCCCCGTCGCGGCGAACACCGCGCCCGAGAGCACGGCGATCGCCGGCCCCGGCGGCGCGTTGAGCTCGACCGACGCCCACAGGCCGGCGACCCCCTCAACCAGCACCAGCGCGACCGTCGCCGCCTGCCACGGCGCCATCCGGTCGAACACCAGCCGCGTCGTCGCCGCGGGCACGACGATGAGCGCCGTGGCCAGCAGGGCGCCGGCGATCCGCAGCGACGCGACGGCGGCCAGCGCGACGAGCGCCAGCAGCACCGCGTCGGGCACGGCCGAGCGCAGCCCCTGCGCGCGGGCGATCTCCGGGTCGAAGCCGCTCGCCAGCCAGCGCGCGCCCAGGACGACCGTTCCGAGCAGCGCCGCGCCGCTGGCCGCGGCGGCCAGCGCCAGGTCGTCGGGACCGGTGAGCAGCAGGCTGCCGAACAGGAGCCGGTCGACCCCGCCGGTCGACGCGAACACGTCGCTGGCGAGGATCACTCCCAGCGCGAGCGCGCCGACGAGGACCAGCGCGGTGAGCGCGTCCTCGGCGCCCCGCTCGCGGCGGGCGAGCGCCCCGACGAGCGCCGCGACCAGGATCGCGGTCGCAAATGCGCCGAGCAGCGCCGAGAAGCCCAGGCCCTCGGCGAGCACGAGCCCCGGGAACGCCGCGGTGCCGACCGCGTGCGCGTAGAACGCGAGGCCGCGCAGGACGATCCATGTCCCCAGCAACCCGGCCGCGAGCGCGAGCGCGAAGACCTCGAGCAGGCCGCGCTGGACGAAGGGCAGGGTGAAGGCCTCGAGCACCGCGCCCACCGTACCATCGAAATGAGAACCAGTCTCTTTTCCTACGAGCCCGCGACCGCGCCGACCCGCGCGCCTTCGATCTCCGCGACCATCAGTCAGTAGCCGTCGGGGGTCGTCGACGCACGTCTGGCGGTCCGGGCCCGGCCCGCCGGTCGTGATCTCGCCCGCCGCGACGCCGCTCGCGCGCAGGTGCGCGCGCGTAGGCCGTCGAGGTCGCGCGTGTGGAGGTAGAAGAGGACCGCCTGGCCGCCGGGTCGACGGGCGCGTCGGCCGAGGCCACCATGATCCGCGCGTCGCCGCGCTCGAGGAACGCCCAGATCCGCCGGCCCTGGGGCCGGAGCTCGGCCTCGAGCGCGAAGCCGAGCAACTCGTAGAACCCGACCGATCGGTCGACGTCCGCAACGTGCACGAACGGGACGAGGTCGGTCACGCGGTCGCCCGCGCTCACGGCACGGCCCTCGCCCCGGCCGCGCCGGCCGGGCGCCGCGCGAGACGCACCTCGGCGCTCCGCGTCCGTCCGGCGCGCCGGTACTGCAGGCGGACGCCCTGCGCGGGCCGGGCGGCAAACACCGCCTCGCTGACGTCGGCCGTCGTGCGCACCGGCGCGGCGCCGATGCGCAGGATCACGTCGCCCACACGCAGCCCGGCGCGCGCGGCCGGCCCGCCGGGGACGACCGACCGCACGCGCGCCCCGCCCGAGGGCGCCACGCCGGTGCTGACCCCGAGGTAGGCGCGGTGGACGCGGCCCTCCGCCTCGAGCTGCGCGGTCACCGTCCGCACCACATTCGACGGCACGGCGAAGCCGACGCCGACGTTGCCGCGGCCGGCGCCGCCGGTCTCGATCTGCGAGTTGACCCCGATCACCCGCGCCTCGCGGTCCAGCAGCGGCCCGCCCGAGTTGCCCGGGTTGATCGCGGCGTCGGTCTGGATCGCGCCGGGATCGAGAACCCGTCCGGCGCGTCGATGTGGCGCCCCAGCGCCGACACCACCCCGGCGGTGACCGTGCGCGCGAGCCCGAAGGGGGTGCCGATCGCGACGGCGAGGTCGCCGACGCGGACGCGATCGGAGTCCGCGAAGCGCAGCGGGCGCACACCGCCGCGGATCGCCGCCGGGCGGATGCGGACCAGTGCGAGGTCGGACGATCGGTCGCGCCCGAGCACCCGGCCGGAGACCGAGCGCACGCCCTCGCCGAACTGGAGTCGCACGCGGCGGGCGCTCCCCACGACGTGCGCGTTCGTGACGATCCGCCCGCGGCGGTCGATCACGAAGCCGGTTCCCGCCCCCGCCCCGGCCCGGATCGAGACGACGCCGGCGCTCGCCGCGCGGTGGACGCGCCCGACGGCGGACGCGGAGGCATCGGCGGTCGCGGGCGCCGCGTCGCGCGACGGCCGTGTCGGCGCGGGGGCGGGAGTGGGCGACCGCGGGGCGGAGCGCTCCCCGGAGTCGAACGTGCCGGCGGCCGCGAGGATCGCGG
>DATAAR010000031.1:0-11005 GCA_036259975.1 Solirubrobacteraceae bacterium
GGGCGGAGCGCACGCCGACGCCCTCGGGCGCCTGGCGCTCCAGCGCCCGCACGAGGTCGCGGGCGTCGAAGGTCGAGGTGGTGGCGACCAGCAGCAGCTCGGGCACGCCCGCAGCATAGGGCGGTGCCGCGCCGGCCGCCCATGGGTAGGGCTCGGTCCCATGCGCGCCATCGCGATCACCGAATTCGGCGGCGCCGACCGGCTGCGCCCGACGGATTTGGACGACCCGCTCGTCGGTCCGGACAGCGTGCTGATCCGCGTCCGCGCGGCCGGCATCAACCCCGTCGACTACAAGATCCGCCAGGGCAACCTCGCCGGGCGCATCCCGCACTTCTTCCCGCTCGTCCCCGGGTGGGACGCCGCCGGGGTGGTCGAGCAGGTGGGCCCGGCGGTCACCGAGTTCGCGCCCGGCGACGAGGTGTTCGCGTACTGCCGCAAGGACTTCGTGCGCGACGGGACCTACGCCGAGCTCGTGGCGATGCGCGACTACGCGGTGGCGCCCAAGCCGCGGGAGCTCTCGTTCGAGGAGGCGGGCGGCGTGCCGCTCGCCGGGCTCACCGCGCTGCAGCTCCTGCGCGACGCGATGCGGATCACCGGCGGCGAGCGCGTGCTCATCCATGCGGCGGCCGGCGGCGTGGGCGGCTTCGCCGTGCAGATCGCCAAGGACGACGACGCGCACGTCATCGCCACCGCGAGCGCCGCGAACCACGACTACCTGCGCGAGCTCGGCGCCGACGAGGTCATCGACTACACGAGCGAGGACTTTGTCTCGGCGGTCCGCGAGCGCCACCCGGGCGGCATCGACGCGGTCGCCGACCTGGTCGGCGGCGAGGTGCAGAAGCGCAGCGCGGAGGTGCTCGCGCCGGGCCGGGGCCGGCTCGGCTCCATCACCCTGCCGCCGGACGCCGGCCGGCTGCGCGAGCGCGGCCTCCGCGGGCACTACATCTTCGTGCGCCCGAGCGCGTCAGGCCTGCGGGTGCTCGCCGCGATGGCCGACGCCGGGCGGCTGCGCGTGCACCTGCACGAGGTGGTCCCGCTGGCCGAGGCCGCCCGCGCCCATGAGACGCTCGAGGGCGGTCACGTGCGCGGCAAGATCGTGCTGCGGCCCTGAGCGGCGCGCGCTCGCGGGGGCGGCCGTCCCGCGCACGTCGCGCGGCTACGATCGGCCGCCATGGACGACGCGACGCTGCGCCGGCGCCTGTGGGAGGGGATGCTGGAGGCCGTGCGTCTCACCGGGCGCGCCGCGATCGGCAGCGTGCACGAGGTCGACGGAGCCCTGGCCGCGGTCGTGCCGGACGTGCCGGGCTCGTCGCTGCTGAACGTCGTCGCGCCGCGCGACGCAGCCGCGCCCGCGCTTCCGGTCGCGGCGCTCGACGAGACCTACCGGGCGGCCGGCTTGGCGAAATGGGGCGTGTGGATCGATCCCGCGCGCGGGCCAGGGGCCGAGGCCGCCGCCCGCGACGCCGGCCTCGTGCTCGACACCGTCACGACGCAGATGGGCGTCGGCCTGGACGAGCTCCACCTCGACGACGCGCCGGCGCTCGCGCCGCTCGATCTGGCGACGGTCGGCATGATCAACGATCGCGCGTACGGGTACGACGACCGCCGGTTCGAGCGCCTCGTCGGCGCGCTGCCGCCGGACGCGGGCCACGCGCTCGGCATCGACGCCGACGGCGGGCCGGCCAGCGCCGTCTACGCGTTCGACCACGACGGCAACGCGCTCGTCTGGCTCGTCGCGACGCTCCCGGAGGCGCGGCGGCGCGGGCTCGCCGGGGCCGCGATGCGCGGCGCGCTGCGGGCCGCGCGCGACCGCGGCTGCACGTCGACCACGCTGTGGTCGGCCGGCATGGCGCGCTCGCTGTACGCGGCGCTCGGCTACCGCGCGCTCGGCGAGCTGCACCTGTGGGAGCGCCGGCCCTGAACGGCGCTCAACGGCGCTCGAACAGCCCGAGCCCGTGGCGCTCCACGAGCTCGGCCACCGTCGCGTTTGCGGGAATGTCGCGCTCCTCCCCGGTCAGCACGTCGCGCCAGCGGCCCGGCGCCGAGAGCCACGCCGGCCCGCGGTCGCGGACCGGCACGACGACGAGCACCTCACCGCCGCGCAGGTAGGCCACCGTGTCGGGCCCGGCCTCGACCGGCTCGTAGGAGCCCGCGAAGGCCGACTGCCGCCGCGCGCGCAGGTCGAGCGCGCGCCAGATCAGGAACAGCTTCATCGTCTCGGGCGTCGGCGGCGCGCCCGCGCGCAGGCGCTCGAGCGCCTCGCGGCGCACGGCCCAGTCGACGGGCCGGCGGTTGTCGGGATCGACGAGGCTCAGGGCCTCGAGCTCGTCGCCCTGGTAGATGTCGGCCACGCCCGGGGCGGTGAGCTTGAGCAGGAGCTGGCCCAGCGCGCTGCGCCGGCCGGCCTCCGCCACCCGGGCGGCGAAGGGCTCGAAGTCCTCGAGGAACGGCCGGTGATCCAGCAGCGCGACGGCGAAGCGCTTCACGCGCGCCTCCCAGTCGTGGTCCTGCTCGACCCAGCTCGTGTTGCGCTTGGCCTCGCGCAGCGCCTTCTCCAGGTAGGCCGCGAGGCGCTCCTCCGAGATCGGCCACGCGCCCACGAGCGTCTGGTAGATCAGGTACTCCTCGTTGGCGTCGGGAGCGCCGTCCGCGCGCAGGCCCTTGTTGAGCTCGCGCCAGCGCAGGACGCGCTCGCGCCACTCGCTCGCCATGCCGGCCAGCGCGCCGATCCGCGCCCGCACGTCGCCCGATCGCTTCGTGTCGTGCGTCTGCGTGACGAGCAGCCCGCGCGGGAAGCGCGCCGCGCGCCCGGCGTTCGCGGCGTGGAAGTCGGCGACGCTCAGGCCGAATCGGCCCGGGTCGCCACCGACCTCGTTGAGCGCCAGCAAGCGGTTGTAGCGGTAGAACGCGGTGTCCTCGACGCCCTTGGCGGTGACCGGCGGCGAGGTCTGCTGGAAGCGCGTGACGAACTCGTCGTGGCCGTTCTCGCGCAGCAGCAGCACGTCGGCCAGGCGCCCGTCGATGCCGCCCGCGGCCACCGCCTCGCGGTCGGCGTCGTCGACCCGCCCGCTCCACGGCTCGACGTACGTGCGGTACACCGGCAGCGCGGCGAGCGCGTCGGCGAGCGCCGGCTCGTCCAGCAGCGAGCGCAGCCGCGCGACCTCGCGCGCGAACGTCGTCGTGGCCTGCTGCACCTGCGCCTCCAGGGCGACGTCGCGGAACGCGCGCGTCTCGCCGGTGAGCTGGGCGAACAGGTCGGTGAGCTCGGCCTCGCCGGACGGGTCGACGAACAGGGCGGCGGCGTCGTTGAGGAACTCGTAGCCGACCGTGCCCTCGACCGGCCAGTCGCGCATGGGCTCGCCGGGGTGCAGGATCTTCTCGACCCAGACGCGCTCGGCCCCGGCGGCGGCCAGGCGGCGCAGGTAGCCGGCCGGGTCGGCCAGGCCGTCGGGGTGGTCGACGCGCACGCCGTCGATCACGCCGTCGCGCAGCAACTCGAGCACCTTGCCGTGGGTGAGCGCGAACACCTCCTCGTCCTCGACACGCACGGCGGCGAGGTCGTCGATGTCGAAGAAGCGCCGGTACCAGCCGTCCCGCGGGTCCCAGTCGAAGACCTTCGCCCGCTCGCGATCGTCGGACCACCAGCGGTTCTCGTCGGAGACGCCCATGTGGTTGGGGACGATGTCGAGCACGATCGGCAGGCCCGCGGCGCGCAGCGCGCGCAGGCCCTCCTCGCCGCCGAGCGTCTCGGACACCCGCGTGGGGTCGACGACGTCGTAGCCGTGCGTCGAGCCCGCCCGCGCCTGCAGCGCCGGGGACAGGTACAGGTGCGATATGCCGAGGTCGCGCAGGTACGGCACGAGCTGGGCCACGGCGGCGAAGTCCAGTTCCGGGGAGAGCTGCAGGCGGTAGGTGGCCCTCACGACGCGCGCCGCAGGAGCTTCATCGAGCGAGAGTGGGCCGTCACCCGGCCGCGGGCGGGGAAGCGGTCGCTGTTCGGCTCGACGCTCGGGTCGAACGTGCAGAACTCGTGCGTCCACTCGGCCCCGAACCGCCGCGCGGGGAGCGTGAAGTCGACGTCCTCGTGGCCGGCGTTGAACAGCAGCAGGAACGAGTCGTCCTCGATCTGCTCGCCCTGCGCGTTGCGGTCGGCGATCTCCTGGCCGTTGAGGAAGACGCCGAGCACATGCGGCTGGGCCTCCCAGTCGCGCTGCGTCATGCGGCGGCCGTCAGGCCGGAACCACCACACGTCGGGGAGGCCGGAGCCCTCCTGCTCGCGACCGGCCAGGAACTTTCCGCGCCGGAAGACGGGGTGGTCGCGGCGCAGGCGGATCAGGCGCGTGGCGAAGTCGTGCAGCTCGGCCTGGTGGCCGCGCAGGCCCCACTCGTACCAGGAGATCTCGTTGTCCTGGCACCAGGCGTTGTTGTTGCCGCCCTGCGAGCGCGAGATCTCGTCTCCGCCGAGCAGCATGGGCACGCCCTGCGACAAGAACAGCGTGGCCAGGAAGTTGCGCTGCTGGCGCTCGCGGAGCGCGTTGATCGCGGGGTCGTCGGTCTCGCCCTCGACGCCGCAGTTCCACGAGCGGTTGTCGTCCGTGCCGTCGCGGTTGTCCTCGAGGTTGGCCTCGTTGTGCTTCTGGTTGTAGGAGACCATGTCGCGCAGCGTGAAGCCGTCGTGCGCGGTGATGAAGTTGATCGACGCGAACGGCTGTCGGCCGTCGGACTCGTAGAGATCACTCGAGCCGGTGAACCGCGACGCGAACTCGCCCACGCTGGCCTGCCCGCGCCAGAAGTCGCGGACGACGTCGCGGTAGATGCCGTTCCACTCGCTCCACAGCACGGGGAAGTTGCCCACCTGGTAGCCGCCCGGGCCGACGTCCCACGGCTCGGCGATGAGCTTGACCTGCGACAGCACCGGGTCCTGGTGGATGACGTCGAAGAACGCGCTCAGGCGGTCGACGTCGTACAGCTCGCGGGCCAGGGCGCTGGCGAGGTCGAAGCGGAATCCGTCGACGTGGCACTCCATCACCCAGTAGCGCAGCGAGTCCATGATCAGCCGCAGGACGCTGGGGTGCACGACGTTCAGCGAGTTGCCCGTGCCGGTGAAGTCCATGTAGTACCGGCGGTCGTCGGGCATGAGCCGGTAGTAGCTGGCGTTGTCGACGCCCTTGAAGCCGAGCGTCGGGCCGAGGTGGTTGCCCTCGGCGGTGTGGTTGTAGACGACGTCGAGGATCACCTCGATGCCGGCGCGGTGCAGGGCCTTGACCATGCCCTTGAACTCGCGCACCTGCTCGCCGCGCCGGCCGGTGGCGGCGTAGCCGGCGTGGGGCGCGAAGTAGCCGATCGAGCTGTAGCCCCAGTAGTTGGTCAGCCCCCGCTCGTGCAGGAAGCTCTCGTCGGCGATGTGGTGGATCGGCAGCAGCTCGAGCGCCGTGACGCCGAGCCGCTTGAGGTAGCCGAGCGCCTCCTCCGACGCCAGGCCCGCGTAGGTCCCGCGGAGGTCCTCGCGCACCACGGGGTGGCGCATCGTGTAGCCCTTGACGTGGGTCTCGTAGATGACCGTCTCGTTCCACGGCGTCCGCGGCGGGGCGTCGCCCTCCCAGTCGAACCCCGGGTCGATGACGACGGACTTCGGGATCGCCTCGGCGTCGTCCTCGTCGTCGGGCTCGAGGTCGGCATGCTCGGTCCCGTCGGGGACGTAGGGCAGGACGTTCGCGGCGTCCCAGTCCACCGCGCCGTCGATCGCCTTGGCGTACGGGTCGATCAGCAGCTTGGCCGGGTTGAAGCGGTGGCCCTGCGCCGGCGCGTACGGGCCGTGGACGCGGTAGCCGTAGCGCTGCCCGGGGCCGACGCCGGGGAGGTAGCCGTGCCAGATGTGGGCGGTGCGCTCCGGGAGGTCGATCTGCTCCTCGTTGCCGTCGTCGTCGAACAGGCACAGCGCGACGCGGTCGGCGTTTTCGGAGAACAGCGCGAAGTTCGTGCCGTGGCCGTTCCACGTCGCGCCGAGCGGGAACGGGACCCCGGGCCAGGCGCGGCGCGTCGCGGCGGTGATGGGAGTCGTGCTCATCTCAGCAGGGCGCCGGCTCGGGGGGGCAGGTGCACGCGGCCGTTCTCGAGTCGCGCGCCGTCGTGCGTGGCGAGCACGACCTCGAACGCACCGTCGACCGGCACCGCGGCCTGCCCGTCGGCGAAGTTGCACACCAGCGTATGGCGCCCGCGCCGGACACGCAGCCAGGGCACGCCGGCGTCGTGGTCGATCGCGTCGGCGTCCTCGCCGGCCGGAAGCTCGCGGCGGACGCGCAGCAGGCGCTCGTACAGGTCACGGAGGCTCTCGTTCCCGTGGCGGGTGAGCTTCGATCGCTCGAACGTCGCGGCGTCCTGCGGGTCGGGGACCTCCTCGCCCGAGAACTCGGCGAACGCCGAGAACTCGCGCCGGCGCCCCTCGCGGGTCGCGACGGCGATCTCCTCGTCGATGTGGTCCGTGAAGAACTGAAACGGCGCGATCTCCCCGTACTCCTCCCCCATGAACAGCATCGGAACGAACGGCGAGAGCAGCGTGCAGAACGCGGCCAGCGGGCGAGCGTCCTCCGGAAGGCGGTCGCCGAACGCGCGGTTGCCGACCTGGTCGTGGTTCTGGGCGAACACGACGAACTGCTCGGCGGGCCTGTCGCCGGCGGGCGCGCCGAACCGCCGGCGGCGGAACGTCGAGTAGTCGCCATCGTGGACGAACGGGCGCCGGAACGCCTTGGCGAGCTGCTCGACCCGCCCGAACTCCTCGTAGTAGCCGGCGCGGTCGCCGGTGAGCAGCACGCGCAGGGCGTGGTGGAAGTCGTCGGCCCACTGGCCGTCGTGGCCGAGGCCGCCGCGGCTCGCCGGGCGCACCACCCGCGGGTCGTTCAGGCCGCTCTCCGAGATGACGAGCGCGCGGTGGCTGCGGGCGTGGACCCGCTGCGCGAGCTCCTGGAGGAGGTGGCGGGCGCTCGAGTCGTAGATCGCGTGGATGGCGTCGAGGCGCAGGCCGTCGACGTGGAAGTCGCGGATCCAGCCCTCGGCGCTCTGCAGCACCCACTCGCGGACGGCGTCGGACTCGGCGTCGTCGTAGTTGATGGCCTGGCCCCAGAACGTCGAGTACTTGTCGGTGAAGTACGGGCCGTAGGCCTCGAGCGCCGCGCCGCCGGAGGCGCCCACGTGGTTGTAGACGACGTCGAGGATGACCCCGAGCCCGGCGGCGTGGGCGGCGTCCACGAGGCGCTGGAGGCCGAGCGGGCCGCCGTAGCTCGACTGCGCGGCGCTGATGTACACGCCGTCGTAGCCCCAGCCGCGGGCGCCCGGGAACTCGGCCACGGGCATGAGCTCGATGTGCGTGACCCCGATGCGGGCGAGCCCCGGCAGGTGCTCGATCGCGGCCTCGAACGTTCCCGCGGCGGTGAAGGTGCCGACGTGCAGCTCGTAGATGACGGCGTCGCGCAGCTCCGCGCCGCCGTGCCAGCCGCCGTCGGTCCACTGGAACGCGCGCGGGTCGACGATCCGCGACGGGCCGCGCAGGCCCTCGGGCTGCCACCGCGAGGCGGGGTCGGGCAGCTCGCGGCCATCGAGGACGAAGGCGTAGTCGTCGCCGGTGCGGGCCGGGACGCGCGCACTGAGGACCCCGAGGCCCTCCGGGGTCAGCTCGTGGTCGGTCCCGCCGACGCGCACGGCGATGCGCTCCGGGGCCGGCGCCCAGACGCGGAACTCGACGGTTCCGTCGCCCTGGGGGGCCGCCCCCAGAGGCCGCTCCCAGGGGTACTCGGCGTCTGCCATCGACGGTTCACGTTACCCGGCGTCCGGCGGCGGACAACGCGCGATGAGCGGGGGTACGGTCCCGCGCGTGCGGCTCGTGCGCGATGGCTTCCCCGACGACCCCGCGCTCGACGTCGCGATCGGCCACGCGCTGCTCGAGCGGGCCGCCCGCCGTGAGATCGGGCCGACGCTGCGGCTGTACCGGCCGGGCGCGACGGTCGCGTTCGGGCGGCTGGACCGGCTGCGCCCGGGATTCGCCGCGGCGGTGGCGGCGGCGCGCGCACACGGCTTCGAGCCGGTGCTGCGCCAGCCCGGCGGCCACGCCGCCGCCTACGACACGGGGGCGCTGTGCCTCGACGTCGTGCGCCCCGAGGCCGAGGCGATCCCCGCGCTGCAGGCGCGCTTCGCGGCGGCGGCCGAGCTGCTGGCCGGCGCCCTGCGGGCGGTCGGCGTCGACGCGCGCGTGGGCGAGGTGCCCGGCGAGTACTGCCCGGGCGCATGGACCGTCAACGCGCGTGGGCGGGTCAAGGTCGCCGGGACCGCGCAGCGGGTGGTGCGGGGAGCGTCGCTGCTCGGGGCGGTCGTGCTCGTGGGCGGCGGGGCGCGGGTTCGCGCCGTGCTCGACGACGTCTACGCCGCGCTCGGTCTCGGCTGGGACCCGGCCACGGCGGGCGCGGCCGGCGACGACGTGCCGGACCTGACGGTGGAGGCGGTGCAGCGGGCGGTGCTCGACGCGTACGCCGCGCGCGAGGCCGGGCGGCTGCGCGAGGCCGCGCTCGATGTGGCCACGATCGCGCGCGCACGCGAGCTCGCCGAGGGCCACCGCCTCAGGTGAGCACCGGCTCGACGAGGGCGAACTCGCGCCCGTCGACCAGCCCGCGGTTCGTCAGCCGCAGCGCCGGGATCACGCCCAGCGACAGGAACGACACCATCATGAACGGGTACTCGATCGTGGTCCCGAGCGCGGTGTAGGCGGCGTCGAGGGCGCGCACCTGCGCGGCGACCTCGGCCACCGGGCGGTCGGAGATCAGCCCCGCGATCGGCAGCTCGACGAGCGCGAGCACCTCGCCGTCATCGACCGCGATCATGCCGCCGCCGGCCTCGGCCAGGCGCTCGATGGCGACGAGCATGTCGGCGTCGTTCGTGCCCACCGCGAACAGGTTGTGGTTGTCGTGCGCGACGGTCGTCGCGACCGCGCCGCGCCTCAGGCCGAGGCCCTGGACGAACCCAAGCCCGATCGAGCCCGAGCCGCCGTGGCGCTCGATGCTCGCCGCCTTGGCGAGGTCGAGCTCCGGCGCGGCGGGCACGGCCCCGTTCTCGACCGGCGCCTCGACGAGGCGGTGCTCGGTGGCGAGCTGCCCGGGGACCATGCCGATGGCGCGGACCTTCGCCGTCCCGTTCCGGCCCGCGGCGCCGACGCGCAGATCGTCGGTCGTGAGCGGGCGCCGCAGGTGGACCGTGGCGCGGAACGCGGCGGGCGGCTCGAGCGCCGGCATGGTCGCCGGCACCGGGCGCCCGTCGGCCAGCACGAGGTGCGGGCGCAGCTCGCGGAGGTCCTCCACGAACAGGATGTCCGCGCAGCGGCCCGGCGCGATCGAGCCCAGGTCGTGGCGGCGGCCGATGTACTCGGCCGCGTTGACGGTCGCGAGCTGGATCGCGAGCAGCGGGTCGAGGCCGGCGGCGATCGCCGTGCGGACCGCGTGGTTGAGGTGGCCCGTGGTGGCGAGCGTCTCGGGGTGCATGTCGTCGGTGACGAGCAGCGCGTGGCGGCTGTCGAGGCCGTGCTCGGTGAGCGCGCGGACGCACTCGGCGACGTCGTGCCAGGCCGAGCCCTCGCGGAACTGCACCCACATCCCGGCGCGCAGCTTCGCCAGCGCGTCGGCGCAGAACACCGTCTCGTGGTCGGAGTCGATGCCCGCGGCGGCGTAGGCGTGCAGGCGGTTGTCGTCCCAGCCGTGGAGGCTCCAGTGCCCGGTGACCGGCAGCCCGGCGTCGAGGACCGCGCCGATCATCTCGTGCGTGGCGGCGTCGGAGCCGATGACGCCCGGCATGTTCATCATCTCGCCGAGCGCGGCCACGCCGTCCCATTCGAGGGCCGTGCGGATGTCGTCGGCGCCGAGCACGGCGCCCGCGTCCTCGAAGCCGGGGAGCGCGGGAACGCACGACGGCACCGCGAGCAGGACCTTCAGTGGCAGCGCCCGCCCCTCCTCGAGCATCCAGCGGATCCCATCGAGTCCGAGGACGTTGGCGATCTCGTGGTTGTCGATGAGGACGGTCGTCGTGCCCTGCGGCAGGACCGCTTCGGCGAACCGCGCCACTGTCACCATCGCCGACTCGACGTGCAGGTGCGTGTCGATCAGACCGGGGACGAGGTAGGCGCCGCCGGCGTCGATGACCTCGGTCTCGGGACCACGCGTGTGGGCGGCGTCGCCGAACATCGCGACGCGCCCGTCCTTGACGGCCACGTCCGTGTTCTCGTGGACCTCGCGGGTATGGACGTTGACGAGGCGCCCGTTCGTGATGAGGAGGTCGGCGGGCGTGCGGCCCATGCAGACGTCGGCGAGCGTGCGGGTGAGGGCCGAGAGCGGTGCCGCGGGCATGGGTGCACCCTATGCGCCGGCGGCGGGCGCGCTCCGTACGTTCGTCAGCCACGTCATGGCGAACGTGCGCCGCGTTCGTCAGGCGGGGCGGCGCAGCAGCGCCCGAAGCTGGTGGCCGATCGTCGCGGCGTCGGTCTCGAGCTGGCGGGCCGTGATCCGCGCGGTCCGCCAGCCCTCGACCTGAAGCTCGCGATCGCGGGCGCTATCGTCCTCGAAGGCGTGCCGGGTGCCGCGCGCCGCGTAGCCGTCCAGCTCGACGACCAGGCGCTGCTCGGACCAGACGGCGTCGCCCTCGACCCATCCGTTCGACAGCTCGATCAAGCGCGAAGGACGGCGGCGAGATCGAGCAGCGTCCGCGCCACATCCGTCACGGGGATGCCGCGATGGATCGTCACCTCGTCGGCCCGCACCGCAGCGTGCCGCGAGCGCGGCGACCGCGGCGTCGACCCGGCGCGCCGTACGTTAGCCGTCCATGTCAGTGCGAACGTGCGGGCGCGAGTCCCATTGCCCCATCGTGGCGGCTTCCATGTGCGGGATCAGCACGCGATCGCACCAACTCTCGCGAGAGACGCCGCACCGGGTTCGCGCCAGAGCGGGCGCTACGACGCCGACTTATGTCGCGCGGG
>DATAAR010000032.1:0-7698 GCA_036259975.1 Solirubrobacteraceae bacterium
GCGGCGCCCGCGGCCGCAGCCGCGCCGGCCGCGGCCGCCGCGCCGACCGCCCAGCCGAGCCGCTCGACCGCGGACAGCGCGCAGGGCACCCGACGGAGCCGCAGCCGCGGAGACGACGACGATCGCGAGGGCGCCGCCACGGGCGGCGATCGCGCCGCCACCTCGGTCGACTCGCATCCGTCCCGCTCCCGCGACGACGACCACCATCGTCGCGGCGACGACCGCGACCGTGACCACGGCGATCGCGACCGCCGCAACCGCCGCGGCTCACGGCCGGCCGCTCCGGCGCCGACCCCCCCGCCGGCCCCGGCCGCCGCGGTCGCGCAAGCCGCGCAGCGCGATCGCGACGACGACGGCGACCGTGGCCGCTGGGGTGACCGCGACACCGACGGCGACCGGCGCCGACACGGCCGCCAGCGTGCCGCCGTAGCGCGTCCCACGCCCGCTCCGGCTCCGGCGCCCGCTGCGGCCGCCGCTCCGGCTGCGGCCCCCGCCGCCGAGCCCGGCGCGGACTGGCGCGGACGTGACGGCCGCCACGGTCGCGGCCGCGACCGCGACTGACCGCGCGGCGCGCTCGCGTCGCCTCGGCCGCCGGCAATACGATCCCGGGCCGATGCGGATCGGGATCATCACCGGGTCGGGCACGTACGCGCTGCCCGACCTCGACGCTGCGGGCCCCGCGGACGTCGAGACGCCGTTCGGTTCCGCCCGGGTGACGGCGGGCCGCTTCGCGGGCGTCGAGGTGCTTCACGTCGCCCGGCACGGCGAGGGGCATCAGCGGCTCAGCAGCCAGGTCGAGCACCAGGCGAACATCGCCGCGCTGCGCGAGCTGCGCGCGGACGCGATCCTCGCCGTGACGGTGTGCGGCGCGCTCGACCCGGACCTCGAGCTCGGCACGCTGGTCGTCTTCGACGATCTGCACTTCCCTGCCAATCGCCTCCCGGACGGCTCGCTCTGCACGCTTCACACCGAGCCGGCCGCGCCCGGCCGCGGGCACTGGATCTTCGACTCGCCGTTCGCCGAGGCGCTGCGCGCCGTCCTGCTCGCCGGCGCGCGCGAGATCGACCATCCGGTCCGCGACGGCGGCTGCTACGGGCACGTCGACGGCCCGCGCTTCAACACGCGAAGCGAGATCCGGGCGCTGATGCACGCGGGGGTGACCGCGGTCAGCCAGACGGCCGGGCCCGAGACCGTGCTGGCCGGCGAGGCAAAGATCCCCTACGGGCTCCTCGGGTACGCGACCGACTACGCGAACGGTGTGAAGCCCGACGACCCCACGCCGGTCGAGGAGCTCGTCCGCCTGATCGCGGCCAGCACGGACACGTTTGCCCGCGCCCTCGGCGCCGCGCTGCCGCGGCTCGAGGGCGCCCGGATCGAGCCGGTCGGGACCCATTTCGCCTGGGATTGAGCCCTCCGCGGTGGTCGTCGAGGCGCTCGGCGCCGCACCCGACCCTGCCTTCGACGAGCTGCTCGGGACGCACGCGGCGCAGCGGGTGCGGCTGGAGCTGCGCGCGCGGGCCCGGCGCTGGGCGGCCGCCGTCGCACCGAACCGTGCCTATGAGGCGACCTCGCTGCCTGCCGCGGCCGCGGCGGTCCACGGCCACGACGGCCCGCTGCTGCTCGCCGCCCCCGACGTCCCGGCGCTGGACGTCGCCGTCGCGCGCGTCGCGCTCGACGACCTGGCCGCCGGCTGCGACATCGTCGTCGGCGTCGCGCACGACGCGCTGCCGTATCTGGTCGCCCTGCCGCGGCCGGACGACGTGCTCATCGAGCTGGCCGCGGCCGGCTTCACGGGCGGGATCCTGCCGGTCTTCGCCGAGCGCGGCGTCACGCTGGGGATGCTCGCCCACCACCGCCGGCTGTCGTCGGCGGCGGACGCGCGCGCGTTTGCGCTCGATCCGCTAACGCCGCCGGACCTGGCGGCGCTGCTGCCGGACGCGATCCGCGGTCGCTAGGCCGTGTCGCGGGTGGCGGCCGTGGCGTAGCGGGCCTCGACCTCGTGGCGGTTCTCGCGGTAGCCCTCCCAGAGGTAGGAGAGCGCCAGTCGCAGGAACCGGTGCTGGGACTGCCACACGTGGCACAGCTCGTGCACGATGAGGTCGGCGGACGTCCGCTCGAGCGGGCGGCGCAGGAAGATCAGCGGCCCGGCCTCGTAGCCGTCGAAGCGGCGGAACCAGGGAAGCGCGAAGAGCCACGGCGTGTGCAGGATCCGCACGCGGCGGACGTCCACCGGCGTGGGGTAGAGCGAGAGCCGGTCGAGCCGCGCCTTGGCCGCGACGATCGCGGCGCGCTCGGCGGCGCTCCGGGGCGGCAGGAGGCGGCGGCGCGGCATCCGCGCGAGCGTAGCGCCGCGCACCGGCGCACCGGCGCGTTCGGGCGCCGGTTTGGGCGCACCACGCTGCGCGGTAGGTACGGGGAATGGAACGCGAGAGCGAATTCGAGCGCAGGCAGGAGCAGGAGGCGGCGGCGGAGGCCGCGCACATCGGCGGCGAGCCGGGCCTCGTCCCCGGCTACGACGACGACCCGACCACCCCGGGCGTCAGCGACGACCCGGCCCGGCGTCCCGTCGAGGAGGCGGGCGGCGGCCAGGCCGAGGGCTTCGAGCAGTCCGAGGCGCAGCTCATCGACCGCGCCGAGAATCCGCGTGGCCCGTCGCCGTACGCCGACCGCGAGCGCGTGTCCGAGGACGACCGCGCGGAGCGGACGTACGCGGAGAGCGACGACGTCCGGACGTCAGAGGACGACCCGGAACGGCCGGACGGCAACTGGTAGCACCGAGCCGCGGGCTAGGCTGTGTGCGCGCGCTGGGGAGTGGTGTAGCTGGCGTCGCACGCCAGGTTTTGGTCCTGGAGGCCGGGGTTCGAGTCCTCGCTCCCCAATCCGGAGTGTCCCGTCCGAAAGGCGAACTAATGTTCGCCTCGTGCCACGTCGAGGTCCTCGCTACTCCGAAGCTGAAGCCCGCGAGGCGATCGCCGCCTCGCTCTCCTACAGCGACGCCCTGCGGCGCCTCGGAATGCGCCCGGCGGGCGGGAACCACCGCACGATCCGGCGCTACGCCGAGGAGGTCTGGCGGATCCCGGTGGATCACTTCGACGCCGGCGCGGCGCGCCGTTCCCCGTTGCGCCGTGACCCCGCGCCGCTCGACGAGGTCCTCGTCGAGGGGTCGCGGTACCAGCGCGCCCGCCTGAAGGAGCGCCTGTACGACGCCGGGCTCAAGGAGCGCCGCTGCGAGCTCTGCGGCCAGGGCGAGCTGTGGCACGGG
This sequence comes from Solirubrobacteraceae bacterium, assembly GCA_036259975.1. Lineage (GTDB taxonomy): Bacteria > Actinomycetota > Thermoleophilia > Solirubrobacterales > Solirubrobacteraceae > JAOPZW01. The sequence goes on from DATAAR010000032.1 coordinate 3,263, forward strand.
CGGCGGATGTCGCTGATCCTCGATCACGTCAACGGCGTCGCGGACGACAACCGGCTGGCGAACCTTCGCATCGTCTGCGCGAACTGCAACGCCACGCTGGACACGCACTGCGGGCGCAACACGGCGCTGCCTCCGGTCGAGCGAACATGCCAGCGCTGCGGAGGGCCGTTCCGTCCCCGGTCCCAGCGCCAGCGTTACTGCTCGCGCGCGTGCGGTCAGCGCGCGGCGCGGCCCGCAGCCCGCGGCCCGGAGAGCCGAGCGGCCGCCGTATGCGCAGCTCGTCGCCGAGATCGCGGAGCTCGGCTACGTCGGCGTCGGCCGCCGCTACGGCGTCAGCGACAACGCGATCCGCAAGTGGCGCCTCGAGTACGAGCGCGACGCTGCGCCCGAGGGTGGAGTCCCTTATGACGCCGACGGCCCTCTAACCTCCGCCGCGTGACCGCCCCTACCGTCGTGATCCTGGCGGCCGGCCAGGGAACGCGCATGCGCTCGCGCACCCCGAAGATGCTGCACGAGATCTGCGGCCGGCCGATGATCGACTGGCCCGTCGCCGCGGCGCTCGAGGCCGGCGCCGGCAAGGTCGTCGTCGTCGGGGGAGCGGATCGCGCGCTCGAGGACCGGTTGCCCGAGGGCGTCGTGCTCGCGGTGCAACAGGAGCCGAACGGGACGGGCGGGGCCGTGCTGGCCGCGGCCGATCACCTGGACGCTGACGCGCCGGTGGTCGTCCTCAACGGCGACGTCCCGCTCGTGACGCCGCAGACCATCGTGAGGCTGGTCGGGGCCCACGCGGAGAACCGCGCAGTGGCGACGATGATGACGATGACGCTCGCCGACCCGACCGGCTACGGACGCGTGGTGCGCGACGCCTCCGGCGCGGTCGAGCGTGTGGTAGAGACAAAGCGCCCCGGCGACGCAACCGCCGAGGAGATGGCGATCCTGGAGGTCAACGCCGGGATCTACGCGTTCGACGCCGGCGCCCTGCTCGACGCGCTGCGCCGCGTCGGCACCGACAACGCGCAGGGCGAGATCTACCTGCCCGCGGCGCTGGGTTTGCTGCGCGCCGAGGGCGCGCACGTGGCGGCGCACTCGGTCGAGGACGCGTCCGTGCTGCTCGGCGTCAACGACCGCGTCGAGCTGGCGACGGCGCGGGCCATCGCCCAGCAGCGCATCCGAGAGGCGCACATGCGCGCGGGGGTCACGCTCGTCGACCCGGCGAGCACGGTGATCGACGTCGGGGTGCGAATCGGCGCCGACACGCTGATCGAGCCGTCGACGTTCCTGCGCGGCGCGACAGCGATCGGCGAGCGCGCGACGGTCGGCCCGCTGACCACCGTGATCGACTCGACGCTCGGCGACGAGACCACGGTCGTGCACTCGTACCTGCACGGCGCCGAGGTACGCGCAGGCGCGACCGTCGGCCCGTTCGCGTACCTCCGACCGGGGGCGCTCCTGCGCGAGGGGGCGAAGGCCGGCACGTTCGTTGAGATCAAGAACTCCGACATCGGCGAGCGGACCAAGGTGCCGCACCTGAGCTACGTCGGCGACACGGACGTGGGTGCGGGCACCAACCTCGGGGCGGCCACGATCACGGCCAACTACGACGGCCGGCGCAAGCACCGCACGACGATCGGCGCCCGCGTCCGCACCTCGGTCGACACCACGCTCGTGGCGCCGGTGACCGTCGGCGACGGGGCCTACACGGCGGCCGGGTCGGTGATCACCGAGGACGTCCCGCCGGGTGCGCTCGGAGTGGCGCGGGCGCGCCAGACGAACATCGAGGGCTACGCCGACCGACGGGCCGGCGGCGAGCCACAGTCGTCATGACCGCGCCGTACACTTAAAGGTGCCGATGAGCCTCCAGATCGCGCCGGCGATGGCCACGAGCCTCCCGATCGACTACGACAAGCGGCTGATGCTCTTCTCGGGGCGGGCGAACCCCGAACTGGCCGCCAGGATCGCCGACAAGATCGGCGTCGATCTCGGGCCGATCACGCTCAAGACGTTCACCAACGGCGAGGTCTACTGCCGCTACGAGGAGTCGATCCGCGGCGCCGACGTCTTCCTCATCCAGCCGACGTGCGGCAATCCGGCGACCGGCGTCAGCGCGAACGACGCGCTGATCGAGCTGCTGCAGATGATCGACGCGGCCGTGGGCGCGTCCGCGCACCGCGTGATCGCGGTCACGCCCTGGTACGGCTACAGCCGCCAGGACAAGAAGTCCGCGCCGCGCGAGCCGATCAGCGCACGCCTGGTCGCGCACATGCTCGAGGCGGCCGGCGCCGACCGCGTGGTGACGATGGACCTCCACGCCGGCCAGGTCCAGGGCTTCTTCAGCATCCCGGTCGACCACCTGACCTCGATCATGATGCTCACGCAGTACTTCGAGGACCTGGGGCTCACCGACCTGGTCGTGGTCGCCCCGGACGCCGGCCGCGTGAAGCTGAACAAGAAGTTCGCGTCGAAGATCGGGGCCGAGCTCGCGATCCTGGACAAGGAGCGCCCGGCGCAGCAGGTTGCGGAGATCGGCTACGTCATCGGCGACGTGCGCGGCAAGACCGCGATCATCGTCGACGACATCATCGACACCGCCGGCACGCTGAAGGCGGCCGCCCAGACCGTGCTCGACGAGGGCGCCTCCCGCGTGTACGCGGCCGCGACCCACCCGGTGCTGTCCGGCAACGCCTTCGAGAACCTCGCGTCGTCGGGCTTCGAGCAGGTGGTCGTCACCGACACGATCCCGCTGCGAGTGGGGGCGCCCGACAACATCCGCGTGCTGTCATGCGCCGACCTGCTGACCGACTCGATCCGCCGGATCTTCACCGACGACAGCGTCAGCGAGGTCTTCGGCGGCGAGAACCAGCTGTTCTAGCGGACGCCCGATAAACGTGGACCTTTGCGTCCGATTTGCTCACGAGACGCTAACGCGCCGGGCAAAGCAGGCCCTCTCGCGATGTCGCTTCCAGGCGAAAAGCGAAAGCGCCGCGGGGCGGCGCGCCGGCCGTCGTGGCGCCGCTCAGATGCATGAAGGGGGACGGCGTGAAACGCCCCGTGCGCGGCACTCCCTCCGCCGCGGGGTCGAGCGCTCAAGCGTCGCGCTGAGTGAGCGCCAACGCCGCCGCCAGAGTGCCGGCGAGACCAAGGACCACGCGGACGTCGTGCCAGCGCGCCCAGCGGCCGAGCAGCTCGGCCGTCTCATCGTCCGTCAGTCCGCCGCCGGTGAAGCGGCTGTTGGCCGGCTCGTTGACCGTGATGGTGATCGCGACGACGCCCGCCGTAGCTCCCGCGGCCGCCGCCGCCGCCGGGGCGCTGCCGCGGCTCTCCACGACCTCCGCCACGGCCGAGGCAGCAGCGGCCACGCCGGCGCCTGCTCCCAATGGCAGCATCAGCGCCCGAATGCGGCCCGAATGGGCCGCAAACCAGTCGCGGAACTCAGCTGGAGGCGCGCCGCGCCAGAACGGAACAAGGAGGATCCTTATCAAGACCATCCCGCCGGCAAGGAGGCCAACAAGAACTACAGTCGAAACGGCGAGCGCCCGCGACAGCACGAGCCAAGTATCCACACGGCCCGCCGCTATCGCAATGGACGATCAGCGGCGGCGCGCCGAGGCGTGGAACACGCGTAGCCGAGTTATCGCATAGGGCACGCGCGGAAGCCGTGTCAACCCACTCCTCCGAGCCCGCCGCTACGCGCGCCGCCGCCAGCTCGTCGGGCTCTGCGGCAGCAAGTGCGCGTACGTCGCCAAGATCGTTTCGGGTCGTCACCTAGCCGCGCCGCCACGATGTGAACCGGGACGCCGCGACGCTCCCCTGGCCCACCTGAAACGCCTCCTCGAGACGGCCGACGGTCCGACGCGAACCGGCCCCGTTGCGCCCGCACCTGGGGCCGACCGACAACCGCCTCGGCACAGCGGTACGGCCGTGGGTTGGCGCGGTGACGTCCTCAAGGCTCCGCGGTCAGGGCCGATCACCCCGAGCACCGGTTCGGTTCGCCTGGTTCGGGGCTTGGGCCTGGTTGAACTGTGATCGGCGTGGCTCGCCCCGCCCGCCAGCGCGCGGGCGGGGACGCCACACATTCGAGGTACCGGCCGAGCGCCCGCTCGCCGCCGGCTGGCCGCTCCCGCCCATTGGGGGGCTCTGGGCGGGGCGCGCCACGAACCGAGTGCTCATGGTCGCTCGTCGTGCGAGTTCGCGATGATCAGCGGCGCAGGGTCCTGGACCCACGCCGGATGCGCTCAGGCCCGCGCGAGCGCCTGCTCGGCCTCGGGAAGGCAGAGCAGGCTTGCCGCGCGAAGGGCAGGCGGCGGGGAGTGGATCGCCCGGCCATTCGGGCGCGCGCCTTTCAGCGCACGCCGAGGATCGACGGATCCGGCGCGGCGGACGTGTTGTGCGGGCACGTCCACCAGCACTTCTTCTTCTTCGGGTACTCGCACCAGCCT
>DATAAR010000033.1:0-6454 GCA_036259975.1 Solirubrobacteraceae bacterium
CTGCACCTGGCGAAGACGTTGATGGCGGGGATGAACGTCTTGCTGCTGGACGAGCCGACGAACGACCTCGACGTCGATACGCTGCGCGCGTTGGAAGAGGCCTTGTTGGATTTCGCCGGGTGCGCGGTGGTGATCTCGCACGACCGGTGGTTCCTGGATCGTATCGCGACGCACATCCTCGCGTTCGAGGGGAACAGCGAGGTGGTGTGGCACGAGGGGAATTTCGGGTCTTATGTCGAGGACCTGCGCAAGCGCAAAGGCCCCGACGCGGACCAGCCGCACCGGATCGCATATAAGAAGTTGGTGCGCGCGTAGTTACGTCGTCTACCGCCGCCGGGAATCGGCGATCTTGGGCCAGCCACGCAGTGACGAGGTCCAGACAACGTCCAACGTGGTTTAGCCAGTTTTTGTAACCAGACAACCGTATCATGCGGCACACCCATTTTCAGATTCCCCTGTCCACGGGACGGCTAACTTCCCGACGGGGAATGACTTGACTGGCTCCCCCGTGTCGCGCATCACCGCGGACACGTCCGGGCCGCAGCCAGTCCTTGACGGCATGTGTTATAACAGGTATGTTCAAACATGCCTCGTGATCAGCAGGACGCACCGGTGTTCCGCCCGACCGTCTCTCCCGAAGAGCGGGCAGCCGTGCGCCTCGGCCGGCTGACCTTCGCCATGATGCACGCGATGGAGCAGGAGCTGAAGCCGTTCGGCCTGACGGCCGTCCAGTACAACGCCCTCCGCATCCTGAACGGCGCCGGTCCCGACGGGCTCTGCGGGACCGAGCTCGCGGCGCGGCTGATCTCGAAGGTGCCCGACGTGTCACGCCTGCTCGACCGGCTGGTCGAGGCGGGGCTCATCGTCCGCGAGCGCGACCCGGAGAACCGGCGCTTCGTGCGGGCCCGCATCGCCCCCGCGGGAATCCAGCGCCTGATCGACTCGGCGCCCGCCGTCGCCGCGATGCACCAGCGGCAGTGGAAGAACCTCACGGCCGAGCAGCTCGACACACTGGTGGCCCTGCTCGACCAGGTCGACGGTTCGGCGTAGTCCCCCCAGAGTCAGACCGAGCCGACGCCCCCGTTCGCACGATTGTTATCACATCGCACGTCATAACGCACCTCGGAGACCTCCACCATGTCGCCCACCGCCACCGCCGCCCGCCCCTCGCGCGCCGTCCACATCTCGCTCTGGATCACGCAGGTGCTGCTCGCCGCCATGTTCCTGATGACCGGCTTCATGAAGCTCTCGCAGCCGATCGACGCCCTCGCGGGACAGCTCCCCTGGGTCACCAGCGTCCCGGAAGCGCTCGTCCGCTTCATCGGCGCAGCCGAGCTGGCCGGCGCGCTCGGGCTGGTCCTGCCTTCACTCACGCGCATCCAGCCGCGCCTGACGGCGCTCGCCGCGCTCGGCCTCCTGGTGGTCATGGCGCTCGCCAGCGCGTTCCACATCTCGCGCGGCGAAGGCGCCATGGTGCCGATGAACTTCGTGCTCGCCGCCATCGCCGCCTTCATCGCATGGGGTCGCGGCAAGCGCGCGCCCATCGCGCCGCGCAACGCCTGACCGCGCGCCGGGCGTCAGCCCGACCCTCGTCCCGCTTCGCAGGAGATCCCGCCCATGACCACTGCCATCCGCTTTCCCTACGTCGACGGCTCGCACTCGGTGCTACCCGACGCGCTCCGGCTCGGCGCGGTGCGCCTCGCCGTCACGAACCTCGACCGCTCCGTCGCGTTCTACACGACCGTGCTCGGGCTCGACGTCGCGAGCCGCGGACGCATGGGAGCGCACGAGGTCGCGCACCTCGCCGCGGACGGTGAGGAGGTCGTGGTGCTGCAGGAAGAGCCGGGCGCCAGGCGAGCCGGGCGCCACGCAGGGCTCTACCACGTCGCCTACCTCTTCCCGACGCGGCTCGAGCTCGCCCGCGCGCTCCGGCGCATCGCCGAGTCGCGTACGCCGATCGAGGGAGCCTCGGATCACCAGACGCACGACGCCATCTACCTGCCCGACCCGGACGGCAACGGGCTGGAGCTCGCGTGGGACTGGCCGCGCGAGCGGTGGCCCGAGACCCTCGACCTGGCCAACATGCGGCCGCACCCGCTCGACCTCGACGGGCTCCTCGCGCTCACCGCGCACGAGCCGCTCGTGTCGCGCGCCGCGCCGGGGCTCCGCGTCGGGCACGTGCACCTGCACGTCGGCGACGTGCAGCGCACCATCGCCTTCTACGTGGACCTGCTCGGCCTCGAGCTGCAGTTCGACCTCGGAACCGGCGCGTTCATGTCGGCCGGTGGCTACCACCACCATCTCGGCGCCAACACCTGGCGCGGCCAGGGCGTGCCGCCCATGCCGCCGAACGTGGTCGGGCTCCGCGAATGGCGGATCTACCTCCCGACGGCCACCGACGTCGCGGCGGCGCGTCAGCGCCTCGCGGCGGGCGGCGTCGCCACGACGTCGGCAGGCGACACCGCCTTCACGACCATCGACCCGTGGGGCATCCAGCTCCACGTCGGCGTGGATCCGAAAAACATTCATTCAGGAAACGACGCATGAACCTCCACTCCAATGCCACCGAAGGAATGAGCCGCGGCCTCGCGGCGTGCACGCTCGCGCTGCTGCTCGGAGCCGTATCCTGCACCACGGGCAACCCCGGCCCGGCCGGTGACACCGCAGTGGCAGCGCGCGATGCGGGCGCAGCGCCGGCGTCGTCGGTTCCAGCCGACGTGGCCGTGACGAACGCGACGAACTTCCACCTGCTCGACTTCGTGGCGTGGAACAACCGCGACGTGGACATGTTCCGGCGTCTGCACACCGCCGACGTCAAGGTGGAGTTCGCGGGGAACACGACCGAGGGCATCGACGCGCACGTGCAGGCGCTGCAGCCGATGTGGCAGCCGGGGTCGCAGCTCACCAACCACGATCCGGTCGTCGCCGAAGGCGAGTGGACGTGCATGGTCGGCACCTCCGGCCCGCCGGCGAACACGAAGATGGTCACCGTCGCCAAGTGGCGGGACGGCGCGATCTCCGAGGAGTACATCCTCGTGAACCTGCTCAAGCCCGGCGCCGTGAAACCCGCGGTGAGCGGCGCGCCGGTGGCGAGCATCAGCAACCGGAACGCCGAGATGAAGGCGCTCGTCGGCGCGGAGCCCGGCTGGAGCTGCCGCCTCGAGCGCACGGCCGACGGGAAGATGGTGATCTCGCTCGAGAAGACGGGCGGCACCGCGGCCGATCAGATGGTCTTCATCCAGTAGCACGATGCGGGTGCCGTGCGCGGCTCCGCGGCCGCACATGCTCGCCCCACTCGCCACGTCAAGACCAGCCACCACGGAGACGATCCCATGCGAGTCGAAGGCATCACCTGGCACGCCCTCACGCTCGACGACAAGCAGTTCGCGGCGATGGACAAGCTGGTGAGGGAGACGTTCGGCCTCACGCCCACGATGGAGATGCCGGGCGTGACGGTCTTCCAGATGTCGAACGGCACCATCCTCGAGCTGTACCTGCCACAGGCGCTGCCGCCCTTCGGCTACAACGAGGGCGGGGTCGCGTTCGGCTACCGCGTGGACGACATCGAAGCCGCGTCGCGCGCCGTCGAGGCGGCCGGTGGTGAGCTGCTCGGCCAGATCAACCGGTTCCCGGACATGGGCTACGCCTTCCGCCACTTCCGCGGGCCGGACGGGCGCGTGTACGGGCTGAACGAGCAGAAGCCGGTGCCCACCAAGTAGCTCGACGCCAGGAGCGCCACGAGCGGCTCGACATCGGGTCGGCCGCTCGGCTCCTACTCAGCGACATCATGTTTCACTTCGAGGGAGCACAGCACATGAAGATCGGGATCATCGGTGACGGCAACGTCGGCAGCGCACTGCAGCGCGGCCTGTCGAAGGCGGGTCACGACGCGCGTGCGGTCGGCAACGACCCTGCGCAGGTGAAGGAAACGGCGCGTCAGGCGGAGGTCCTGATCGTCGCGGTGCCGTTCGCCGCGATCGACGCCGTCGCTCGCACCGTGGGCGGTGACGTGAAGGGCAAGGTGGTGATCGACGTGACGAACGCCCTGAATCCCGACATGACCCTTGCGGTCGGGCTCACGACCAGCGGCGCCGAGGAACTGCAGAAGAAGCTGCCGGGCGCGCGCGTGGTGAAGGCGTTCAACACCGTGTACGCGCAGCACATGGACAGCGGCAAGGTGAAGGGCGAGCAGCTCACCGTTCTCGCCGCGGGTGACGACGCCGACGCCAAGAAGACGGTGATCGAGCTCGCCAGGGGCATCGGGTTCGATGCCGTCGACGCGGGTCCGCTCCAGAGTGCGCGGCTCCTGGAACCGCTGGCGCTCCAGAACATCCTGCTCGGCTACGTGCTCGGGATGGGGACCGAGATCGGTTTCCGACTCGTTCACTGACCGCGTGAGTACGCATTGCCGCAACGAGTCCGGCTCTACCACGAGTAGCCTCAGAGACAACGACATGACCATCGCCATCACCGGTGCGACCGGCCACCTCGGCCGCCTCGTCATCGACAAGCTCAAGGGCCGCGTGCCCGCCGACCGGATCGTCGCGCTCGTCCGCTCGCCCGGGAAGGCCGCCGACCTGGGCGTCGAGGCCCGCGCGTTCGACTACAACGACCGGCACGAGTCGCTCGCGCCGGCGCTCGTCGGCGTCGACACGCTGCTCCTGATCTCCGGCAGCGAGGTCGGCAAGCGCACGACGCAGCACGGCAACGTGATCCGCGCCGCGACGCGGGCCGGCGTGAAGTGGATCGTCTACACGAGCCTCCTGCACGCCGAGCGCACGCCGATCGACATCGCCCCGGAGCACGTGGCGACGGAGCGCGCGCTGCAGGCGTCCGGCATCCCGTTCACCATCCTGCGCAACGGCTGGTACACCGAGAACTATGCCGGCGCCATCCGCGGCGCGCTCGCGGGCGGGGCCGTCATCGGCAGCGCGGGCCAGGGCCGGATCTCGTCGGCAACGCGGGCCGACTTCGCCGACGCGGCGGTCGCGGTGCTCACGGGTGACCGGGCGACGCACGCGGGGAAGACGTACGAGCTCGCGGGCGACACGGCGTGGACGCTCGACGACCTGGCGGCGGAGCTCTCGCGCCAGACCGGGAAGAGCATCGCCTACCGGAACCTTCCTGAGGCGGAGTACGTGAAGGCGCTCGCCGGATCCGGCATGCCGGACGCGTTCGCGCAGGCCGTCGCCCGCTACGACGTCCACACGTCGCAGGGCGCGCTCTTCGACGACTCGCGCCAGCTCTCGGCGCTGATCGGCCGGCCGACGACGCCGCTCGCGGTCGCCGTGACCGAGGTGCTGGGAGGCTAGACGGGCACGTCAGCCGCGAGGCGCTGAACGTCAACCGCGGCGGCACACGAGCCACCGCTCCTTCCGCTCACGGGCGGCTGAACGTGCCGCCCGGCGCGTGCAGCCCTCCGGCGCGCCGGCCGTGACCGTCCGCCCCGCGACGCCCGCCGACCTCCCCCGCCTCGGGAGGCTCGGCGCGCTCCTCGTCGAGGCGCATTACAACCTCGACGCGCAGCGCTTCCTCGCCGCGCGACCGCGGACGCCCGCCGACTACGCGGCCTTCCTGACCTTGCAGCTCGACCGGCCGGACGTCGCTGTCCTCGTCGCCGACGAGAGCGGGGACGTGATCGGCTACGCCTACGCCACCGTCGGGGGCTACGACTACATGGCGCTCTGCGGGCCGGCGGGCGTCCTGCACGACGTCTTCGTCGACCCGGGGTACCGCGGCCGCGGCGTCGGCCGACTGCTGCTCGACGCCGCCCTGGCCTTCCTGAAGGTGCGCGGCGCGCCGCGCGTCGTGCTCACGACGGCGGAGGGTAACCAGGCCGCGCAGCGCTTGTTCGCGCGCGCCGGGTTCCGACGGACGATGGTCGAGATGACGCGCGAGCTGCACGGGGACGCCCCCTGAGCGGTGCGCACAGCGGGCGCGGAGCTCGCGGTCCGAGCCAAGGGGCGACACCGCTCCAGCGAGGCGCAACGGGGATTTCTGTAACCAGAATTGTATCGACTGCGGCGGCAGAGCGGCGCGCGCCCATTTCAACTGGCGCACAAGTGCAGCCACGATCAGGGGATAAGAGGTGTGCGGGCCAAAACCACACCCCGACGCCGGCTGCTCCGAGGGGAACTACCAGGCGTACATCGAGGACCTGAAGCGGCGGAAGGGCCCCGACGCCGACCAGCCGCACCGGATCGCGTACAGGAAGCTGGTGCGGGCGTAAGGGGCCAGTCGTTGGCGCAGGCCACCGCTGCGATCGGTCTGTGACCATTTCGCACTCGCCCATTGCTATTTCGCACCCTAACGAGTACATTCCTTCAGCGACACGCGCGCACCGCGCGCGATACGTTCCGACGAGATGACTCAGGGGCCTGGGCTTTCGCGCAGGCCCCTTCGTGCGTTCTCGTGTCGCGCGCGGCGGACGGCATTCCGCCGCCGCCGTGGGAAT
>DATAAR010000034.1:0-9265 GCA_036259975.1 Solirubrobacteraceae bacterium
CCCACGGCCGGGTCCTGACCAGCGAGGCGGAGTACTGGATAGGACGGTGGCGGACCTGCCTGCCACCACCGGTCGACGCCGCGGCGCGGGCCGAGCGGGCGTTCCTGGTGCAGTGCCTGGCGCTGCCGTCGGCCGGGGCCCGCGCCCTCCGCGACATCGACGTCGACGAGACGTTCACGAGCGAGCAGACGCGCCGCGCGGCGCGCCACCTGCGCGAGCACCTCGACGCCCCGGCCGAGGGCGTCCCGGCGGAGGACACCGAGCTCGCCGCGCTTGTCGCGGAGCTGGCGGTGCGCGCTGCGCGGGAGCGCGGGTCGGCCGCCGCGCTGGAGGGCGAGGCGCTGAACCTCGAGTTGCTGCGGCTCGAACGCGCCATCACGGCGGCGCGCGGCTCGGGCGACGTGGCGCCGCTGTCGGCGCGCCGAGCCGAGCTCCGCCGGCGCCGGGACAGCGCGATCGAGCGAGCGATGGCCGAGACGCAGCCCGTCGAGTAGCGCGGGCGCCGGTGAGCTGGATCGCCGTCGCGGGAGGCGCGACGTCACGCTCGGCCCGAAATGAAACGGCGCCCGGATCGGACGCCGTCGCGGTTCCAAGCTCCGGGGGTGGGACTCGAACCCACAACCCTTCGGTTAACAGCCGAATGCTCTGCCGATTGAGCTACCCCGGACCGTCAACTGCGCGACCCAGGATAGAGACTGGGTCGGCGTTCGACGATGTTACGGGAACGCTGCGAAGGCCGGCCTCGACCTCGGCGTTGCAGTTCGCGCACAACAGGATGCACTTGCGCGCCTCCTCCCTCGCCCGCGCGAGCGAGCGCGTGACCCCTTCCCGGCCGAGATGGAACCGCTTGGTGGACGGGTCGAGATGGTGGAACTGGAGAACGGCCATGCAGTCGTCGTAGCCACAGGCCGCGCACTGGCCGCCCGCCTCCTCCACGAGGATTTCCTTGATCTGTCGCCGGCGCTCGGTGACCGCCTCGACGACGCAGCGCGCGCAGCGGTAATGCGTCTGGGAGCCGACCTTCCGAAACCACGTCCAGCCATGGCGCGGACAGTCCCGGACGACCTCCTCAGCGGTGCTTCCGTCGCGCCGAACACGCCGCGCCGGGACGGTCCTCATGTCGTAGCGGCGCAACCAGTGGCGAATCGTCCCGGGACTGCGATCGAGCTCGCGCGCGATCTGCCGGATCGACATCCCGCACTCCACGAGAAGCTCCAGGTCTTCCCGGGTGATCGGTCCGCGCGGCGCGTGCCGCTCTGCGTGCACCGAACGCAGACCGTGCCGGTTCACCCAGTACGCGACCGTCGCCGGGTGCTTCCCGACCTCTCGGGCGATCACCTCCATCGATTCTCCGGCCTCGAGCCGGGCGGCAAGCCAGTCCCTGTCCATGGGAGAACACTAGTTCGTCTCTCGGACGGAAAAGTGGTGAAGTGGTTCGGAGCTGGGGTGGAAGTGCTCGCGCCGAGTGCTCTCCGTGGCATATGGCGGCTGGCTCAGGCTGGAGTCGTCCGTCCGAACGCGATGCGAACCTACGTTCGTGCGAATCGAGGCCACCATCCTGCACGCGGACCTCGACGCGTTCTACGCGTCCGTCGAGCAACGCGATGCCCCAGGACTGCGCGGCCGCCCCGTGATCGTCGGTGGCGGGGTGGTGTTGGCGGCGAGCTACGAGGCCAAGCGGCGCGGCGTCCGCGCGGCGATGGGCGGCAGGCAGGCGCGGCGCCTGTGCCCCGAGGCGGTGGTCGTGTCGCCTCGGTTCTCTGCGTACATCGAGGCCAGCCGGGCCGTCTTCGACATCTTCGACGGCACGACGCCGCTCGTGGAGGGTCTGTCGATCGACGAGGCGTTCCTCGACGTCCGCGGGCTACGGCGGATCGCCGGCACGCCCGCCGAGATCGCGCTGCGCCTGAAGCGCGAGGTCCTCGACCGCGTCGGCCTGCCGATCACGATCGGCGCGGCGGGGACGAAGTTCCTTGCGAAGGTGGCGAGCGGGGTGGCGAAGCCTGACGGGCTGCTCGTCGTGCCGCCCGGGAGCGAGCTCGCGTTCCTGCACCCGTTGCCGGTCGAGCGGCTCTGGGGCGTCGGCGCGGTCACCGCCGCGAAGCTGCGGGCGTGCGGCGTCACGACCGTCGGGGAGGTGGCGCGGCTGGGCGAGGCGACGCTCGTGTCGATGCTGGGGCGCGCCTCTGGTCGCCAGCTGCACGCGCTCGCCCACAATCGCGACCCACGGCGCGTGCGGCGCGGGCGCCGGCGGCGGTCGATGGGCGCGCAGCGTGCGCTCGGCCGGGGGCGGCGGTCCGCGGAGGCGCTCGATGCCGTGCTCGTCGGGCTCGCCGACCGCCTCACCCGCCGGCTGCGCGCGGCGGACCGCGTCTGCCGCACCGTGATGCTGCGGATGCGCTTCGACGACTTCACGCGGGCGACGCGCTCGTACACCCTCAACGAGGCCACCGCGCGGACGGGCGTGATCCTCGCCACGGCTCGCGGGCTGCTGGCGGCGTCGATGCCGATGATCCGCCGCCAGGGCCTCACGCTGCTCGGCATCTCGCTCGGCAACCTCCAGGACCGCCGCCTGGTCCAGCTCGCGCTGCCGTTCGACGGTCAGCGCGCGGTCGCGCTCGACGTCGCGCTCGACGACGTCCGCGACCGCTTCGGATCCTCCGCGATCACGCGCGCCGTGCTGCTCGGCCGCGACCAGGGGTGGTCGGTGCCCCTGCTGCCCGACTGAATGGGGACGGCCGATGCCTTGCCCGGGAGCGTCATCCGCCGGCGGTGTGACAGACGGCCTCGACGTTGTTGCCGTCGGGATCGAGCACGAACGCGCCGTAGTACTGGGCGTGGTACATCGGCCGCATGCCCGGCGCACCGTTGTCGCGGCCGCCCGCGTCGACCGCAGCGCCGTGGAAGGCATCCACGGCGTCGGGGCGTTCGGCGCGGAACGCGAGGTGCGCGGTGGTCACGCTCTCGGGGCGCAGCTCGAGCCAGAAGTCTGGGCGGTTGGCGCCGAGGCCCAGGACCAGCGGACCGGGCTGCAGGATGACGCGGTACCCAAGCGGCTCGAGCGCCTGCTCGTAGAAGGCGCGGCTGCGCTCGAGGTCGGACACGAACACCTTCACGTGATCGATCATCGCGCCGCCGAGCCTACGCGTTGTGCGCGCGCGAAGCGCTCGATGAGCGCGGTGGCGCGGGCGCCGGCGTCGTTGGCCGCGGCCCAGGCGGCGAGCTCGCGCGCGCCGGCCCGCAGTCGTGGGGTCGCCAGCGCCCGCTGCACGGCGAGCCGGATCGGCCCCGGGCGACAGAGCCGCCGCGGCACTCGCACCCCCACCCCGGCCCACTCGGTCCGCGCGGCGATCTCGTTCATGTCGCCGCCGGCAGGCACGCTCACGACCACGCAGCCGCTCGCGAGCGCGCGCGCAACGGTGCCGTGGCCGGCGTGGCAGACCACGACGTCGCAGCGCGGCATCGCGCGCGCGTACGACACCCATTCGGCGAGCCTCGCGCGCAGTGGCACCGGCAGCGGCGGCTCCGGCGAGGGCGGTACCGCGGTGGCCAGCACGCGGACAGGGAGGCCGGCGAGGCCGTCAAGCGCCGCGCGGAGGAGGCGCAGCGAGCGGTCCTGCGACGTCGACGGCGCCACCAGGACGAGCGGGTCGGTTCCGGGCGGAGGGTCAACGGCGGGGGCCGCCGGCTCCCACAGGAGCGGCCCGACTACGTGTGTGCCGGGCGGCCACGCGCGCGGGTATTCGAGCTGCGGGAACGTCGCGACCAGGCACAGGGCCCGCGAGATGCCGCCGTGTACGTGCGCGAGCGGCGGCAGGCCGAGACGGGCCCGGGTCTCGTTGAGCTGCGTCCGGCCGAGCCCGAGGCCGCGCGCGGTGATGCCGCCGGCAGCGTCCCAGAGCCGGCGGCCGGCGGCCGTGCGCGGGAGCCGCGCGCCGATTGAGAACGGCGGCAGGCCGGGCGCGGCGCGCGGGTCGACATGCGGGATGAGCGTCGCAACCGGCACCCGCTCGAGTTCGCCGGCGAGCGCCGGCGCGAGCGTGAGGATGTCCGCGACGACGGCGTCCGGGCGCAGGTCGGCGACGAGCGCCCGCGTCGCGCCAGTCGCCCGGACGACCGCCTCGTACGGCGTCAGCGGCCGCTCGAGCGTGGGGAAGACGTGGTACTCCGGCGCCGCCGCGAAGCGCATGCCCTCGGCCTCGGCGTGCTCGCGCCAGCGCGTCCAGGTCTGCAGCGTCACCTCATGGCCGCGCGCGGCGAGGGCGCGGCCGAGCGCGATCATCGGGAACGCGTGGCCCGCGTCGCCGAAGGCGCCGAGCAGCAGCCGCAGGCGCTCAGGCGGCAAGCTCGGCGATCCGGCGGAGCTGCTCGATCCGGTCGCCCGTCGCGATCGCCATGGGCGTCACGCCGAGCGTGCCGACGCCGGCGTCGCGGTACACGGTGAGGCGCTCGCGGACCCGGTCGGCGGGGCCGCACAGCGTCACGGTGTCGACGAGCTCGTCCGGCACCGCGGCGGCGGCCTCGTGGCGCCGGCCGTCCAGGTAGAGGTCCTGGACCTTGCGTGCCGCGTCCTCGAACCCGTAGCGCGAGGCCAGCGCGTTGTAGAAGTTCTGCTCGCGCGACCCCATGCCGCCGACGTAGAGGGCGATGAACGGGCGCATGAGGTCGCGCGCGCGCTCCAGGTCGTCGTCGATCGCGACGTTCACCGTCGGCGCGATGTCGAATCCGTCCAGGGATCGCCCCGCGCGCGCTGCGCCCTCCTCGAGCAGCGGGCGCAGCTCGCCGACGTGCTCGGGGGAGAAGAAGATCGGGATCCAGCCGTCGGCGATCTCGCCCGTGAGCTGGGTGTTCTTCGGGCCGATCGCGGCGAGGTAGATCGGGATGCGCTCCTGCACGGGCGCGATCGTCAGCTTCAGCGCCTTGCCGGGGCCGTCGGGCAGGGGCAGCTCGAGCGTCTCGCCGTGGAACTCGAGGCGCTCGCGGTTGAGCGCCTTGCGGACGACGGCCACGTACTCGCGGGTGCGCTGCAGCTGGCGGGCGAAGCGCTGCCCATGCCAGCCCTCGGCGACCTGCGGCCCCGACGAGCCGATCCCGAGCAGCATGCGCCCGCCGGAGAGCTGGTCGAGCGTCGCGGCCGTCATCGCGGTCATCGCCGGGGAGCGCGCTGGCATCTGGAAGATCGCCGAGCCGATCTTGATGCGCTCGGTCTGGCCGGCGATCCAGCCCAGTACGGTGGCCGCGTCGGAGCCGTACGCCTCGGCCGCCCAGACGCTCTCGTATCCCAGGCGCTCCGCCTCGCGGACGACGTCGAGCTGGTCCTGGGCCGTGAGTCCGAGGCCCCAGTAGCCGATGTGCACGCCGAGCTTCATGCAAGCCGCCTTTCCGCGCCGCCGCCGCGCGTCGCGCCACCGCGCGCGCGGCGTGGCGTTGAGGGCGCGCAAGCCTATGTCACCCGGGACGGTCCGATGGAAGACCTTGCGGCTCGCGATCGATCGCCGCCCGCGGCGCAGCGCGGCGGGCGATGCGCGCGCGGCCGGGACGAAGGGCGCGCCTGCGGCCCGCGGGCGGGCGACCTCGTGCACGCGCGCGCTCTGTGGGTGCCGCGCCACGGCGGCCGCGGCGGCCGGCGCGCCACGCCGCGGGGATCGGTTAGGCTCGCTTCACGCGGCCGGGGCCGCGTCGGGTCCGCGGGAAGGGCCGAGCCCACCCCGGCGTCGAGCCGTGACGCGTCAGACCCCTTCTTTCCCGGCCCGGAGCCGGCGGACCACGGGCCATCCGGAGAGGAGGCTGTCGTGACGACCGACCCGCTGCCGAGCGCCCCGAGCCTGGAGCAGCTCCGCAAGCGCGCGAAGGACCTGCTGCGCGCGCACCGCGGCGGCGATCCGGACGCGCATGCCCGTGTCGCCGCCCACCACCCGCGCGCGCGCCGCGAGCTCAAGCTATCCGACGCCCAACTCGTGATCGCCCGCGAGCACGGCTTCCCGAGCTGGCCGCGGCTGCGCGCGTACGCGGACCGCGTCGCCGCGCACGGCCGCGACCTGGAGCACGCATTCCACGACGACCTCGGCTACTACGAGGGGCGTGCCTTCGGCCTGCTCGCCTCCGCGGGGGACGGCACCCCGGCGGCCGTCGCGGTGCTCGAGCGCTTTGGCGCGCCGCAGACCGACGCCGGCGCGCGCACCGCGATCGCACGCATGCACGGGTTCGCCTCGTGGGCGGCGCTGCGCCGCCACATCGCCGAACTGGCTCGCGACGGCGGGGAACCCTTCGCGCGCGCCTATCGGGCGGTCGAGGCCCACGACCTCGACGCGCTGCGCGCGCAACTCGACCGCTTCCCCGACCTCGTCGCCGCCCGCGGAACGAACGGGAACGACCTCCTCAACATGGCCACCGCGACCTGCGACGAGCGGACGGTGCGGCTGCTGCTCGATCGGGGCGCCGATCCCGCCCGCGCGAACGCGCACGGCTGGACCCCGCTGCACCAGGCCGCGTACGTCGGCCTACCGACGCTCGCCGCGATCCTGCTCGACGCCGGCGCGCCGGTCGCCGCCGAGGCCCGCGGAGACGGCGGCACGCCGCTCGTCGTCGCCCTGTTCTGGGGCCACGCCCAGACCGCCGAGCTGCTCGCGGACCGCGGCGGCGTGCGGCCGGACAACCTGCGCACTGCCGCCGGCCTCGGCGACGTCGCGCGCATCGAGCGCCTCGCGGGCACCCCCGGCGCCGGGGCGCACCGCGGCTTCTACCGCCCGCACAGCGGCTTCCCGCCGTGGCAACCGGCCGACGACCCGCAGGAGGTCCTCGACGAGGCGCTCTCCTGGGCGGCGCGCAGCGACCGCGTCGAGGCGCTCGGCCCCCTCGTCGCGCGGGGGGCCGACCCGAACGCGGACGTCTACCGCGGGACCGCGCTCGCGTGGGCCGCCGCCGGCGGCCGGGCGCGAGCGATCCGGCGCCTCGTCGAGCTCGGCGCCGATCCAAACCGTGGCGCGACGTTCGGCGGCTCGCAGCACGGCGAGGGAGTCACGGCGCTGCACCTCGCCGCGCAGACGGGCCAGATCGAGGCGATCCGCGCGCTGCTCGACGCGGGCGCCGATCCGTCGGTCCGCGACGCGCTCCATGACGGCACGCCCGCCGACTGGGCCGCGCACGGCGGCCACGAGGAGGCGCGCGCGCTGCTCGCTACAGCACCTCGTCCGGGCGCGTGAACGTGATCTCCGGCACGACGCAGTTGGGCGAGAGGCGCAGCAGGAACCGCACCGCCTCGGCGATGTCGTCCGTGGTGATCATCTCCTCCGCCGGCACCGACTCCTTGACGAAATCCGTCATCGGCGTGTCCACAAACGCGCGGGCAGAGGGCGGTCGATTTGATGCCCTCCTTCGCGAGCTCCTTGCCCATGGCCTGGGTGAAGTTGATGATCGCCGCCTTCGTTGCGCCGTAGACGGACAGCCACGGCTGGCCGCTCTTGCCCGCGATCGACGCGAGGTTCACGACGAGCGCGCCGCGGTGCTCGGCCCCCGCCGCGCCGAGCAGCTGGCGGCACTCGCGGTAGAAGAGGATCACCGAGCGCAGGTTCGTGGCGAGCTGGAGGTCGATCCGCTTCGTCGTCAGCTCGCCGACCGCCTCGCCGATGCCGACGCCCGCGATGTTCACGAGCACGTCGAGGCGCTCGTACCGCGACCGGTGCTCGGCGACGACGCGCTGCACGTCCTCCTCGAGCCCCAGGTTCCCCCGCGACGGCGTGCACGTCGAGGCCCTCCCCGGCGAGCTCGGCCGCCGCGGCCTGGAGCTTCTCGGGGCGCCGCGCGGCGAGCGTGACGGCGTGGCCCTCCGCGCCGAGGAGCCGCGCGATCGCGAGGCCGATGCCGCTGGACGCCCCGGTCACGATCGCCGCCCGCTCCACCACCTCGTCCTCCGTCGCCCGGTCCGAGTATCGGCGCGGTATCCAATCAGCAGTGCCTACACTCGCCGCGTGCGACGTCCTCTCTCGATCCTGATCGTCGCGCTCGGGTCAGCCGCGGTGCTCGCGGCCGGATGTGGGTCGGCCGAGGTCGACACGACGCCGCCTGCAGAGCCCGAGCCGACCGGCCGGCCGGCCGACTTCCCGGCCGCCGACGGCCGCACGCTCTCCGAGCTCCGGGCCGAGGCCGGACGCAGCCTGGTGTTCACGCCCAGCGTGCGCTCGCTGCGCAAGGGCACGAACCGCTTCGGCTTCGCGCTGTACGACGTCGCCGGCAAGCAGCTCACCGGCGCGACCGTCGCCCTGTACACCGCGCGCCCGGACGGCAGCGGCGTCCACGGACCGTTCATCGCGCGCTCCGAGTCGCTGAAGGTGTCAGGGCCGTTCCGGAGCCGGACCACGGCCGCCGACCCCGACGCGGCCAAGGCCGTCTACGTGGCCGACGTGACGTTCCACCGCTGGGGGCGCCACGTTGTCACCGCGATCGCGAAGCTCGACGGCCGGCTCGTGATGACGAGCCCGCACAGCGCCGACGTCAAGCGGAGGGCGTCCGATCCGCCCGAGGTGGGCGAACGCGCGATCCGCGTTCACACCCGCACGCTGGCCGACGTCGGCGGCGATGCGTCGCGGCTCGACACTCGCACGCCGCCGGCCGCCGACCTCCTGCGGACCGACCTCGCCGACGTTCTCGGCCGCAAGCCAGTCGTCATCACCTTCGCCACTCCGGCCCTGTGCCAGAGCCGCGTGTGCGGCCCGGTCGTCGACATCGTGGTGCAGGCCAAGAGCCGCGCCCCCGCGGGGGTCGCGTGGATCCACCAGGAGATCTGGAACGACAACGATCCGCGCAAGGGGATCCAGGGTCCGGTCGCGGCCTGGCGGCTGCGCACGGAGCCGTGGACGTTCGTGATCGACCGCTCGGGGCGGATCGCGGCGCGGTTCGAGGGCGCGTTCTCGGCCGGCGAGCTGGAGCGCGCGGTCGCGAAGGTCAAGTAGCGACCGCGCGGCGTCGGAAGCGCCGATGCGCCCGTCAGGGCTGCGCCGGCATCTGCCGATTGCAGGGGCGCATTTGCCACTCGCCGCAGCTGCTGCGCGCGGCCGCCGTCGCGGCGTGCGCTTCCGCGAAACCGGGCAGCGCTCGAGCGCGAGCTCGTGGCGGCGATCGCCGCGCTGCTCACCGACCGCGCGGAGACGAGGCGGGGCACGATCTGGGTCGACGGCCCCGCCGACCGGCTCTTGCCCTCCCGCGAGCGCCTGCAGGCGCTGCGGCTGTTCGCCAACCAGGCGACGGCCGCGCTCGAGTCCTCCGCGCA
>DATAAR010000035.1:0-4390 GCA_036259975.1 Solirubrobacteraceae bacterium
GCGACCGGGCCGACGGCCGACGACGCGCTGTGGCCGCTGCTCATCGGCTTCCTGGTCGTCGGCATCGGCATGTCCCTCGGCGGGCCGACGGGGTATGCGATCAACCCGGCCCGCGACCTCGGGCCACGCATCGCCCACGCGGTGCTGCCCATCGCGGGCAAGGGCCCGTCCGACTGGGGCTACGCGTGGGTCCCTGTCCTCGGGCCGATCATCGGCGGAATCCTCGGAGCGGTGGCATTCGATGTCTTCTACCCCGGCTGATACGACCGCCGGCGCGATGAAGAAGCTCATCAACAGCCCGGACACGGTGCTGCAGGATGAGCTCGAGGGCATCGCGGCCGCGCACTCCGACCGGGTCCGCGTCGTGTTCGACCCGCCGTACATCGTTCGCGCCGACGCGCCCGTGCAGGGCAAGGTGGCGATCGTGTCCGGGGGCGGCTCCGGGCACGAGCCCATGCACGGCGGCTACGTCGGCCGCGGCATGCTCGACGCCGCCTGCCCGGGCGAGGTCTTCACCTCGCCCACGCCCGACCAGATGCTCGAGGCCACGAAGGCCGTCGACGGCGGCGCCGGGGTGCTGCACATCGTCAAGAACTACACCGGCGACGTCATGAACTTCGAGATGGCCGCCGAGCTGGCCCAGGGCGAGGGCATCGAGGTCGCCTCGGTGATCACGAACGACGACGTCGCGGTCCAGGACAGCCTCTACACGGCGGGCAGACGTGGCGTCGGAGTGACCGTGCTCGCGGAGAAGATCTGCGGCGCGGCGGCCGAGGAGGGCAAGGCGCTCGAGGACGTCGCGGACATCTGCCGCCACGTCAACGACCAGGGCCGCAGCATGGGCATGGCGCTCACGCCGTGCATCACCCCGGCCGCCGGCGAGCCGAACTTCACGCTCGCCCCCGACGAGATGGAGATCGGGATCGGCATCCACGGCGAGCCGGGCCGCGAGCGCATGAAGCTCGAGTCGGCGGCGCAGATCGTCGAGCGCCTGACCGGGCCGATCGTCGAGGACGTGCCGTTCAACGAGGGCGACGAGGTGCTCGCGTTCGTCAACGGCATGGGCGGGACGCCGCTGATCGAGCTCTACATCGTCTTCAACGAGTTGAGCAAGTTCCTGGACGGGCGCGGGATCAGGATCTCCCGCAACCTGATCGGCAACTACATCACCTCGCTGGAGATGGCCGGCTGCTCGATCACGCTGCTGCGCCTCGACGACGAGCTGAGGCGCTTGTGGGACGCGCCGGTCGACTCCATCGCCCTGCGCTGGGGCGCGTAGCGGCGTGAGCATCACGCACGACGCGGTTCGTGACTGGATGGAGCGGTTCGCCGCCGAGGTGGCGGAGAACCGCTCCTACCTGACCAAGCTCGACGGCGCGATCGGCGACGGCGATCACGGCACCAACATGGACCGCGGCATGAAGAAGGCGCTCGAGCGCCTCCAGGCCGCCGACGGCGACGACATCGGCGCGTCGCTCAAGGCGGTCGGGATGGCGCTCGTGTCGAGCGTCGGCGGGGCGGCCGGGCCGCTGTACGGCACCTTCTTCATGCAGATGGGCCAGGCCGCCGCCGGGCGCTCCGAGCTCGACCTGGCCGGCTTCACCGAGGCGTTCGACGCGGGCGTCCAGGGCGTCGTCAAGCGCGGCAAGGCCGAGCCGGGCGACAAGACGATGCTGGACGCGCTCAAGCCGGCGCTGGACGCGCTGCGACAGGCCGGCGACAGCGACGTCGCCGCCGCGCTGGGGCGCGCGGCGCAGGCCGCCCACGAGGGCATGGAGGCGACCGTGCCGATGGTGGCGCGCAAGGGGCGCGCGAGCTACCTCGGCGAGCGCAGCGCGGGCCACCAGGACCCGGGGGCGACCTCGTCGCACCTTCTGCTGAAGAGCGCCGCGGAGGCCGTCGGCGCCACCAACTGACGAACACGAGGAGAGCGAACCGTGGCCAAGTACGCGGCTGCACTGGACCAGGGCACCACGAGCACCCGGTGCATGATCTTCGACCACGGCGGCGACGTCGTAGCCGTCGCCCAGAAGGAGCACGAGCAGATCTATCCCAAGCCCGGGTGGGTCGAGCACGACGCCATGGAGATCTGGGCGCGCTGCCAAGAGGTGATCGACGAGGCGGTCGAGGCGGCCGGCGCCAGCGCCGGCGACATCTCGGGCCTGGGAATCACCAACCAGCGCGAGACCACCGTCGTGTGGGACCGCAACACGGGCGAGCCGGTGATGAACGCGATCGTGTGGCAGGACACTCGCACCGACCGGCTCGTCGACGAGCTGTCCCGCGACGGCGGTCAGAACCGCTTCCAGGAGCAGGTCGGCCTGCCGCTGGCGACATACTTCTCGGGGCCGAAGGTGCGCTGGATCCTCGACAACGTCGACGGCGCGCGCGAGCGGGCAGAGGCCGGTGATCTGATCTTCGGCAACATCGACACGTGGTGCATCTGGAACCTGACCGGCGGCACCGACGGCGGCATTCACATGACCGACGTCTCCAACGCCAGCCGCACGATGCTGATGGACCTGCGCTCGCTGTCGTGGCACGAGAGCATCGCGTCCACGATCGGCGTGCCGAGCTCGATGCTGCCCGAGATCCGGCCGTCGAGCGCCGTCTACGGCGAGGTGCGCTCCGGCGGCGCGCTCAACGGCGTCCCGATCGCCGGCGACCTGGGCGACCAGCAGGCGGCCACCTTCGGCCAGACCTGCTTCGACGTGGGCGAGGCGAAGAACACCTACGGCACCGGCAACTTCCTGCTGCTGAACACCGGCACGGAGGCGGTGGTCTCAAAGAACGGCCTACTCACGACGCTCGGGTACAAGATCGGCGACCAGGACGCGATCTACTGCCTCGAGGGCGCGATCGCGATCACGGGCGCGCTCGTCCAGTGGCTGCGCGACAACCTCAAGATGATCAAGGCCGCGCCGGAGGTCGAGGACCTCGCGAAGTCGGTCGAGGACAACGGCGGCTGCTACTTCGTGCCGGCGTTCAGCGGCCTGTTCGCCCCGTACTGGAAGTCCAACGCGCGCGGCGTCATCGCGGGCCTCACGCGGTACGTCAACGCGGGTCACATAGCCCGGGCCGTGCTCGAGGCGACCGCCTTCCAGAGCCGCGAGGTGGTCGAGGCGATGAACCAGGACTCCGGCGTCGACCTCGAGTCGCTCAAGGTCGACGGCGGCATGGTCGGCAACGAGCTGCTCATGCAGTTCCAGGCCGACCTGCTCGGGGTGCCGGTCATCCGGCCGAAGGTCGCCGAGACCACGGCGCTCGGGGCCGCGTATGCGGCCGGCCTCGCGACCGGACTGTGGAGCGAGGAGGCCGAGCTGCGCGAGAACTGGATCGAGGACAAGCGCTGGGAGCCGCAGATGGAGGCCAGCCAGCGCGACGAGTACTACAAGTACTGGAAGCGCGCGGTGACCAAGTCCTTCGACTGGTTCGACGCCGACGAGGGGTAGGCGCCCTCACGCCGCGCGGGGCGCGGGGGCGGTCCGGCCGCCCCCGCCCCGTCATACTCGACCGCGATGGCCCCCCTGCAGACCGACGTCCTCGTGATCGGCGGCGGCGCCACGGGCGCGGGCGTGGCGTGGGACTGCGCGCTGCGCGGCTTCGACACGATCCTCGCCGAGCGCCGCGACCTCGGCGAGGGGACGTCGGGGCGGTTCCACGGGCTGCTGCACTCGGGCGGGCGCTACGCGGTGAAGGACCCCGACGCCGCGCGCGAGTGCATCGAGGAGAACGTGATCCTGCGGCGGATCGCGGCCGACTGCATCGAGGACACCGGCGGGCTGTTCGTCACGACCCCCGACGACGACCCCGCCTACGGCGACGAGTTCCTCGCCGGCTGCGCGCGGACGGGCGTGCCCGCCCAGGAGATCGACGTCGCCGAGGCGCTGCGGCGCGAGCCGCGCCTGAACCCCCGCATCCGACGAGCGTTCACGGTGCCCGACGCGGGCATCGACGCGTGGAAGACGGTCTGGGCCCTGGCGGGCGGCGCCGCGCAGCGCGGCGCGCGCGTGCTCACCTACCACGGCGTGGTGGACGTCCTGCGCGACGGCGACCGGGTGGTCGGCGCGCGGCTGCACGACGAGCGCGCTGGTGCGGACGTCGACGTCGAGGCCCGCTTCGTGCTGAACGCGTCCGGGGCGTGGGCCGGCCAGATCGCCGCCCTGGCCGGGATCGAGGGCGTCGAGATCATCCCCGGCAAGGGGATCATGATCGCGATGAACCACCGCCTCGTGAACACCGTGATCAACCGCTGCACGATGCCGGCCGACGGCGACATCCTCGTGCCGATCCGGACGGTCTCGGTGATCGGCACGACCGACATCCGCGTCAAGCAGCCCGACGAGCCGGAGGTCACCCAGGACGAGGTCGAGCAGATGCTCGACGACGG
>DATAAR010000036.1:0-22564 GCA_036259975.1 Solirubrobacteraceae bacterium
CTGCGGCCAGGCGCGCCGGCACTGCGGCGGTGCCGCTTGCCTGCGCAGCGCGGGGCGCGCGGGGCTCCGCGGAGCGCGCGACCGCGGCGGCGCCGCGCTCGTGGCTGCGCTCGATGACGCGCTCGGCCTCGATCCCGGCGCCCGCCAGGAGTGCGACGCTCGACGCGACGACGGCGGAGATCTTGGCGGCGGCCGCGCCGCTGCCGCCGCCGGCGATCGCGGCGCCGCCGCCCGTGGCCGCCCCGCCGAGCAGCTTGCCCTTGACCGCGAGCAGGGCGCCGATCGCGCCGGCGGGCGCGATGGGGTCGACGGCGCCGAGGACGGCGGGGCGCCGGCGCAGGCCGTCGCGGAACTCACGGCAGCTCGGGCACACGTCCAGGTGGCTCGTGATGTGGCGCGCGCGCCGCCCGCGGCGGTCCGCGAGCTCGCACAGCTCCGACTGGATGGCCTCGCAGTCGGCGTCGCGCGCCTCGGCCAGCCCCTGGAGGGTGCGGCGCGCGCGGAAGATCGATGCGCGGACGGTGGACGGCGGCAGGCCCATGACCTGGCCCACCTGCTCGTAGGAGAACCCGTCCATCTCGCGCAGGAGGAGGGCGCCGCGCTGGACGTCGGGCAGCCTGCCGATGTCGTCCAGGAGCTGGCGCAGCTCCTCGCGGTGGCCGTCGACCGGTTCGGCGGCGGCGGCCGGGCCCACGAGGACGCCGTTGTCCGCCACCAGCAC
Organism: Solirubrobacteraceae bacterium; assembly: GCA_036259975.1. Taxonomy (GTDB): domain Bacteria; phylum Actinomycetota; class Thermoleophilia; order Solirubrobacterales; family Solirubrobacteraceae; genus JAOPZW01. Next base: position 722 of record DATAAR010000036.1, read on the forward strand.
CGGGCGCCGGACGCGCATGGAGGTCATGCACGCGTTGTGCGCGACGCGGTACAGCCAGGGGCGGAACGCGTTCGGCTCGGCACCGCGGCGCAGCGCCGAGATCGCGAGGACGAACACCTCCTGCGTGACGTCCTCGGCCTCCTGCGGGGAGCGCAGGAGCGAGCGGCAGTAGCGGAGGATCGCGGCCGAGTGGCGCTCGTAGAGCACCGCGAACGCCCGCTCGTCGCCGTCGCGGGCGATCTGGAGGAGGCGCTCGTCGGAGCGGCCGGCGAGCCCCCGGCCCAGACCGCCCGCCCGGCGAGACCGGATCTGATGAACCGGTTCCCGCTCGGGCGGAGCCTGTGCCGGGAGCATCGCCATGTCGCTTCGGAGCTTCGCCTCCGCGGCGGTCGCCGCTACCGGGTCACCGTGAAGGCGATCCGGCGCACGCTGCCCAGCTCGGCGCCATTGCGCCCCGCCCTGACCTCCATGACGTACGAGCCCGTCCGGAGCTTGCGCAGCAGGGCCCGGTTCCGCAGCGTCAGGCGGTACACGCCCACGGCGCGCGGCGCGCGGTTCACGGTGAACAGGGCGCGGCCGGTCTTCTTGCCGTTGCGTGCCTTGTAGACCGAGACCCGGACCGCCTTCGTGCCCGCCGGCAGGAGCATGCTCGCGCGCAGGCCCTGCAGGCGCAGGCGCGTGACGCTGATGCGGCGGGCGAGGCTCAGGCGGCTGACTGCCAGCGACCGGAGCGTCTGCGGCAGCACGGCCTGGCTCCCCGCAACGGGCACGGTCCGGATGATCGTGTTGGTGACGACCGTGGGCTGCGCGCCGGGAGACGCCGGGCTCGTGGGCGTCGCGACCGGTCGCGGAGTGGGCGTGAACGGAGGCGGAATGACCGTGTTGCGGGCCGCATCCGTGGTGCACGCCGAGCCGAAACCGTCGAAGACCGTCAGCTCGTTCGAGCCGAGCCACTCCGCAGCGACCTCGGCGTCGATGGCAGCTTCTAGGTCCGCGTCGGAGGCGCCCTCGAACACCGCCATGTATGCGCCAGTCGCCGGGTCAGGGCTTGGCGCGAGTCGCCAGTCCCTGCGCCCATTGGCGCCGTCGGCGTCCCAGCTGCCGTTCGGGTGGTTGAGGCGCACCTCGATGTTCGTGAGGCCCGCACCCGTCGCGGCGTCCTTGGCCCAACCGCGCACCGTGATCGTGTGCGTAGCCGGATCGACCTCCGTGTATCGGAGCGGGTCCGTCCCGGCGACCTGGGTGAGCATGACGTCCTGCACGATGCTCGTGTCGCTGATCGCTCCGCCGTCACTGACCCGGATCGTGTCGCCCGGAATGATGTCCGGGGCGCCGCCGTTCGCGAAGCAGTCGTCCCCGACGTGGTTGAGCTCGACGAAGCCCGTCCGGTCGGTCCGAACGTCCGCGAACGAGATCGGCTCGGTCGCGCCCGCGGGGATGACCTCCACACGCAGGTTGGTGTTGGCCGGGTAGTTGTCCAAGCCGATGTAGTCGATGCCGTGGAAGACCTCGACTGTGCCGCTGGTGACGGCAGCTTGTGCCGGCCAAGCGAATGCTGCCGTCGCGACGAATGCGGCGGCGGTTGAGATTGCTGCGCGCGTTCGCCTGCGAGCGACGCGCGCACCGTCGTGGGTACTTCTGGACACGTAGTTGCCCTCCCGAGAGCGTTATGAACCCGAGTGGATCGTGCCCGGCGCCACGATCGCCGCCCTAGAGCACTCCTCGCAGGCGTCCTGCGCGAACCCGCACACCACCGGTTGGGTGTCAACCGCCTGGTCAAGTTCGCTGTGCCATCGGCCCTCGACTTGTGCAAAACCGCCGCTCAGATGAATCGACCCGGTTAATTGATCGAAGGATGGCTGACCGCCGGCGGTCGTAGCCCCCCGCGGGGTCGCCGGCGGCGTTCGGCGTGGGCGAGGGGTCAGGCGGGTGCCGGAACGTCGTTCGGCGGGGTAGCGAGAACGGCGGACGGGCGGCGGCGCCGGCGCCGGACCTTCTGGGACAGTCTGGACCCTCGATCAGAGCTTGAGGGTCGGCGCGGCCGGTGGCTGCGGCGCCGGCGCGGCCGGGGCCTACCCCAGAAGAGGGGATGCGTCTAGTACGCGGTTGCGGAATCGCGCAGGCGGGACGTCGGCTTTCCCTCATGCCGGGGTCTCCCGGCTGACGCACCATTCGCCGTCGATATGGGGGGCTATATCTCGTTGGCCGCGACGCGGGGGTGTCGCGCCACACTCATCTTCACCACGGCTGCGCTCGCGTGCTGCGTGCTGCTGCTTCCGTTGGCGGGCAGCGCCTCCGCCGCGCCCGCGGCCGAGAAGGTCTTCCCGGCCAACCAGAACGGGGTCACCGAGCCGAGCGGCCTGGCCGTCACGCCCGACGGCGCGGTGTGGGCCTCGGACGCCCTGCTGGGCGTCTGCAAGCTCGACCTCAAGGCCGGGGCGCTCGTGCGCGACAAGTACTGCGCGCCCGAGTTCGAGGAGGGCGCGCCGGTCGACGGCATCGAGCTTCCGCCGCCGAACCCCGAGCGCCCGGCCGCCGCGTTCCAGATCGCGTTCGACTCGAACGGCTGCACCACGACCACGCCGCCGACCGAGCGCCAGCTCTGCAACTTCTACGTCGCGGAGGGCAGCTCGGGCGGCAGCGGCGTGTGGCGGATGCACTGGAACTCCGAGACCCGGGCCATCGACGAGGCGACCAAGATCTACGAGGACAACCTCGACCAGCGCATCATGGGCCTCGCGCTCGCGCCCGACGGCGCCGTCGACTTCGCGGCCAAGCGCAACAGCGAGATCCTGCGCATCAAGAACGCCGCCACGGCCACGCTCGCGAGCGGCACCACGTCTGTCGGGTTCACGTCCACGGGAGAGCAGGCCACGTCGATCGCGAATCTCGCCGGCAAGACGTACCTGGTCGAGGGCGGCCAGCTGAGCGTCATCGAGCAGCTGGGCAGGACCGCGAGGCCACTGGCCAACCCCGCCGCAGGCGCCGTCGCAAGCGCGGTGCTGGCCGACGCCGAGGGCAACCTCTTCGTCGGCACGAGCCGCTCGACGCTCACCGACGAGGTCCTCACCCTGCGCGACGGCGCCTACCTGCCGGGCGCGTACGACCGCGGCTTCGCCAACGTCACCGCGATGGCGTTCTCGCCGGACGGCGACCTGTACGTGGCGCACGATCCGTTCGCGGCGCTGTCGCCGGGAGTCGACATGCCCGGCGCCGGCGAGGTGTTCCTGCGCGCGAAGACCACGCCGAACCCGCCCGACGTCAACTTCACCAAGCAGCCCGCCGCGGTCGTCAAGAGCGGGAGCCTGCGCTTCGAGTTCGCCGCGTCGACTGCCCCGGCCGCCGCGAGCTTCGACTGCCGCGTCGACGGCGGGAACCCGTTCCGGTGCGACTCGGGCGTCTACGAGACGAACGCGCTCGGCGAGGGCGCGCATTCGCTCACGGTCCGGGCGGCAAACGGCACCACGCCGGTCGCCGGCGACTGGGGCGTGGCCAAGCAGGTCGGCTTCACCATCGACGACACGAAGCCCGTGGTCGAGATCGACCCGCGGACCGCCACGACGGCCATCGGCGGGAACCTGCGGCTGCTCTTCAGCGCGAGCGACAAGACGCCGATGGCGTTCACCTGCCGGGTGGACGACGGCGACGAGTTCGGCTGCGGCCCGGGCGACGACCTTCTGCTGCCGCTCGGCCCGCACAAGGTCACGGTGTTCGCGACCGACTCGGCCGGCAATGTCAGCGACACGGCCGAATGGGACGTCACCGCCGTGCCCGCGCCGCCCGTGCCGCTCGTCACGCCGCCGGCCGGCGTGGCGACCGTCCCGGCCGCGCCCGGGCCGGCCAAGCCGGTCGTCGCGCCGGCGACGACGCGCACGCCGCGGATCGACATCCACGTGCCGTGCGTCGCCGTGTCGCAGTCCCGGCGCGAGCGCGCGCGGTACGCGATCTCCGGCCGCCGCGCGGTGCTCACCTACCGCGCGCCGGCCAAGGCCCGCTTCGCCAAGTTCACGCTGCGTCGCGCCGCCGGCGGCCGGCGCGACGTCCCGATCGTGGAAACGCTCGGCTACGCCCGCGTCCGCCGGGCCGGCGCGCACCGCTCGCGCGTCGCGCTGACCGCCGGCCAGCGCCGCCACGTGCGAAGCGGCCGCATGCGGCTCGCCGTGGCCTACGGCACGTGCAGGACGCAGGTGGGGCGCTGGCAGTGGATCGCCGCGTCCGCGACTGACCAGGAGGGTCGGCGATGAGTCCCCGTGACACCAATGTCCGCATGACGGCCGCCGGTCGTCCGGCCGTCAACCGCCTGCCGCTGATCGCGCTCGTCCTGAGCGTCGTGGCGCTCGCCGCGGCCGGGGTCACGATCGGCATCGGGCTGATCCAGCGCGGAGCGCCGGCGCCCACGGTGCCCGTCTTGAAGGGCCCGTTCGGCGTAAGCCAGGACATCCCGACCAGCTTCGGCGCGGTCGCGATCGACAACGTCGAGAAGGTCAACGGCCTCACGGCCAAGGCGCTCTCGGGCGTGACCCACGGCATTTCGAACTACGTGCCGCCGAACAAGACTCAGGTCCAGGCGTCGGTGACGCTGACCAACCTGCTCGACGACCGCTCGCAGGCCTACACGCCGACGCAGTTCCGGCTCCTGGTGGGGAAGAAGCGCAAGCCGGTGACCGAAGTGCGGGCGAGCTTCCGGCCCGGCCGTCTGCAGCCGGGCGCGAGCCTGACCGGGCAGCTCAAGTTCATCGCGCCGCGCAACGGCTCGAGGCTGTGGATCGAGTTCAACGATCCCAAGCGCTCTGAGCCCGTGCTCATCGACCTCGGCAAGACCGGTCGCACGCCGGACAACGCCTTCGACGGCTTCCACAAGCAGCACTGATCGGGCTCTCGGGGGGAACCTGAACATGACGGAATTCCTGATCCGCGCGGTCTCGCGCTACCCGCTGCGGCGCCTGGCGCGGCCGTCGGCGGTCCTCGCGTTCACGATCGCGCTCGCCTACGGCGGCGGTTTCTGGCAGACGGTGCTGCACCACGTCGAGGGCGGCCACGAGCGCAACGAGCCCGGGCTCGTCGTGCACTGGCTGCGTGACGCCACGCTGGCGCTGCCGCTGGTCTTCTGCGCCGTGTGGGCCGGCGTGTTGCTCGCCCGCCGCGTCATCGAGCGCCACGGCGGCGACCGCTCGCCGGCGATCTCCGGGGCGGTGCTCGCCGCGATCGTGGCGTGGGTCACCAGCACGGTCATCGGCCTCGCCAGCCCCCTGCACAACAGCCTGTTCGCCGCCAGCCACGGCGGCGACACCCCGTACCTCGTGCACGCCGGGCGCGACGCGCTGCTCGCGCTGGCCGTCAACCTGCCGCTCGCCGGCGTCGTGAGCGCGGCGATGCTGCGCGCGCGCCCGTGGGCGGCGCCGCTCGTCGATGCGTGGCGCCGGCCCCGCAGCTCGAGCCAGCGCCTCGCGCTGCAGGGCGCGCTCGCGCTCGTGCTCATCGCGCCCGTCGCGATCTTCGCCCAGCAGGGCGCCAAGAACGCGATCGCCGGCCCGACCGCCGGCACGCCGTGCCCGCCGATCGCCCTGGCCAACGTCAAGACCTTCGACGTCCGCGCGATCGACGTCGACATCCCGCTCAACCGCTTCGGCGACCACGACCCGCTGGGCAAGATGTACGTCGGCGTCGTCCACGACCCGCGCGACCCGGGCAAGCTCGACCGCCAGGTCCAGAAGGTCCGCGAGGCCGAGCGCACGCGCCACGTGTCGATCGGGATGAAGGAGAACGACCCGATCCAGTCGCTCGTCATCCGCGCGAACCTCGGCGACTGCGTCCAGATCAACTTCACGAACGACACGTCGGGCGGACCGGTCGGCATGCACATCGACGGTCTCGCCTACGACGTCAACAAGTCTTCCGGCGACGCGATCGGCAACAACGTGCCGTCGACCGCCGCCCGCGGCGAGACGCGCACCTACCGCTACTGGATCCCGCGCGACCCGCAGATGGAGGGGGCGCACTACATCCGGCCCGGCGCGAACAATCGGTCGCTGGTCGCTCACGGGCTGTTCGGCGCGCTCACGGTCGAGCCCGCCGGCTCCAAGTACCTCGACATGACGACGGGCCAGCCGGTCGAGTCGGGCTGGCAGGCGACGATCGTGCCGGGCGACGGCCGCAAGGCGTTCCGCGAGTACAACCTGCTCCACCACGAGGTCGGCACCGAGAAGGAGATGGTCCAGGGCAGGAACGGCGAGCTGCCACGCGTCGATCCGCACACCGAGGCCTATCGGCCCGGCTCGCGGGCGATGAACTACCGCTCCGAGCCGTTCATGCACCGCCTCGACAAGGCGCCGACCGAGGACAGCCACGGCTACGGCTCCTACACGTTCGGCGATCCGAGCACGCCGATGCCGCGCGGTTACCTGGGCGACCCGACGAAGATCCGCATCCTGCACGCCGGCAGCGAGGTGTTCCACGTCTACCACCTGCACGGCGGCTCGATCCGCTGGCGGCTGAACCCGCACGCGGACGGGACGTACAAGTACGAGGAGACCGGCCTCGACAAGAGCCCCAAGGCGCAGGATTCCACGTCGTCGCGCCTGGACTCGCAGTCCTTCGGCCCGGGCGAGTCGTACGACCTCGAGATCGAGGGCGGCGCGGGCGGCCTGCAGCAGGGCGCCGGCGAGTTCCTCTTCCACTGCCACATCGCCAAGCACTACGTGGGCGGCATGTGGAGCTTCTGGCGCGTGTTCGACACCAAGCAGCCGGACCTCGCCACGCTGCCCGGCCGCGAGCCGCTGCCCGCTCCGGTCGACTCGACCGAGCTCATCGGCAAGACGTTCCAGGACGGCACGACGCTGACCGCGGCGAACCTCGACGACTGGATCCGCCCGCAGCTCCCGGCGCAGGGCGTCCGCCTGGACGCCCAGGACGGCTCCGTGTGGGACTACCAGGCGGTCGACAGCGCCAAGGGCAAGGAGACGCTCTACCTCGGCGAGCCCGCCGACAAGAGCGCCTGGGCGGACTACACCACGCCCGCCGACCGCGACCGCGTCGAGGGCCATCCGAGCCTGCTGCCCGGCGACACCGTCGTCGGACCCCAGGACCGGCCCCAGATCCTCTTCAACCCGACGAACGGCCGCCCGGCGTTCCCGCTCCTGCGCCCGCAGCTCGGCAAGCGCCCGCCGTTCTCGCCGAACGGCCACTCCGGCGCCCCGTACCTGGGCGAGAACGGCGGCCAGGCGAAGACGACGCCGGCCGGCGTGCCGGACCCGTGGGCGGGCCGCAAGGACGGCATCTGCCCGGCGGGCGCCCCGGAGCGCACCTTCAACGTCGTCGGCATGGACGTGCAGACGCCGGTGACGCGCACGCAGAAGGATGCGAAGGGCAAGATCTTCGCGCTCGCGAAGAACACGGCCAAGATCCGCAGCGGGGCCATGCCGATCGAGCCGCTCGCGATCCGCGCGAATATCGGCGACTGCGCGGCCGTGACGCTCGTCAACGAGCAGGCCGACGAGAACACGTTCAGCGGGTTCTCGAAGATCAACATGCACATCCACCACGTGCAGTTCGACACCCAGGGGTCGGACGGCGTGATCTCGGGCATGTCGTTCGAGCAGTCGATCCGGCCGTACAAGAAGGAGGACGTGCAGCTCGCCGCCGAGGCGACGGCCGGCTCGACGTCGATCACGATCACGAACCCGGATCCGACCCGCCCGGTGCGCCAGCAGAAGCTCCGCGCCGGCGTGTGGATCGCGGTGGGCCTCGGCACGGAGGACATCGAGATTCGCCAGATCGAGTCGGTCGACGGCGACACGCTGAACCTCACGCGCGCGCTCGGCAAGACGCACGCGAAGGACCAGTGGGCCGGCACGGAGTTCGTGCAGTCGCGCTGGTACCCGGACGTCCAGCTCGACAACATCTTCTGGCACGACCACGTCGACGGCATCCACACGTGGGGCCAGGGCCTCGTCGGGCAGCTGATCATCGAGCCGAAGGGCTCGACCTACCACGACCCCGAGACGGGGGCGGAGGTCGACTCCGGCACGTACGTGACGATCAAGACGCCCAACCCGCTCGCCAAGGGCCTGGTCGACGGCGCGTTCCGCGAGCTCACGCTGTGGACGATCGACGAGAACCCGGTCACGGACTCGACGCTCAACCTCCGCGCGGAGCCGTTCGAGCCGCGCATCAACAACGGCGGCGCGGCGAACGTCTACAGCTCCTGGAAGCACGGCGATCCGTGGACGCCGCTGCCCCGCGCCTACGCGGGCGACCCGTTCGTGATCCGCACGATCAACGCGAGCGCGGCCGTGGACGGCCTGCACATCGACGGTCACCGTTTCTTCTTCGAGAACCGCTTCACCGGTGCCGACGGCAAGGTCAAGTCGACCCCGACGGACACGATCCACTACGGCGTGTCCGAGCGCTACACGCTGATCCTCGACGGCGGCGCGGGCGGCCTCAAGCAGAAGCCCGGCGACTACCTGTACGAGAACACGATCGGCCGGCGCACGCGCCAGGGCGCGTGGGGCCTCCTCCGCGTGCTTCCGCGCCAGGTGCAGGGCCTCGAGCCGCTGCCGAACAACCCGGTGCCGGCCGGCCCGGCCGACGAGCCGACCTCGACGGGCGGCGACCCGCCGCCGCTGGTCAACGGCGATCCGGGCAATCCGTGCCCGGCGAACGCTCCGCGCCGTGAGCTCCGCATCAGCGCGGTCGACATCCCGACCGGGGCCGACGGCGCCAAGGCCGCCTTCGTCCCGAGCGACATCGCCGGCCAGGTCAAGAGCGGCGAGATCACGCCCGAGCCGCTGGTCGCCCACGCGGCCGCCGGCGAGTGCGTGAGCGTCGCCTTCACCAACGAGCGCGACACGGAGCGGGCGTCGTTCCACGCGGGCGAGCTCGTGCGCACGCCGGAGTCCTCCGGCATCGACGTCGGATACAACGCCGAGCAGAGCGTGGCTCCCGGTCGGAGCCGGATCTACCGCTTCTACGCGGACACCCGCAAGATCGGCAGCGCGCCGATCGACGACCGCGCCGGCAACGACAGCGGCACGCAGGGCCTGTACGGCGCGTTCGTGGTCGCCCCGGCGGGCGCCACGTTCACCGACCCGAAGACCGGGGCCCCGGCCCAGTACGGCGCGTCGGTCGACGTCCACGTGCCGGGCACGAGCGGCTACCGCGACTTCACGGCGATCATGGCCGACCGCGACCCGATCATCGGCGGCAACTTCATGCCGTACCCGGAGAACGTCGGCGGCCCGGCGAACATCAACTACCGCACGGAGCCGCGCACCGACGATGCGACGGCGCTCAGCTCGGCGGTGCACGAGGACCCGGCGACGCCGATCTTCACGGCGTACGGCGGCGACCCGACCAAGGTGCACTTCATGGTCGCGCCGGGCAGCGAGCAGCCACACGTGTTCAACCTCGGCGGCCACCACTGGATGTTCGATCCGGAGATCGCGCAGTCGCAGCTCGTGCAGAGTCAGGGCATCGTGCCGGGCCAGACGTTCGACGCCGAGCTGCAGGGCGGCGCCGGCGGCCTCATGCGCGGGGTCGGCGACTACTACTACGGCGACATGCGGCGGGCGTTCATGCAGGCCGGCATGTGGGGCCTGCTGCGGGTCGAGTCGCGGCCGAGCTGCGCCGGCGCGCCGGTCAAGCCGCTCGACGGCCTGAGCTGCACGGCCCAGCCGTCGATCATCTTCGACCCGCCGCCGCTGCCGCGGCCGGGCGAGCCGAAGCCGGCGTTCTTCGCCGGTGGCGGCGGCGAGATCGGCACGCCCTCGAAGCCGTCGGTGGCCGGCCAGGTCGTGCGCAGCACGAACGCGCCGCGCGGCCTGCGCGTCCGGCGGACGGTGTCCCTGCGCGAGTTCGCCACCCGCGGCATGCGGATGGAGCTGCTCACGCCGGCGGACAGCCGCCTGGTCGACCTGCGGCTGTACCGGGCCCGCGGCAAGAAGCTCGTGCGGGCGCTCAACGGCCGGGTCAAGATCCGGCGCGGCGGCCCGATCGTGGTGCGCTGGAAGGCCGGCCGCGCCGCGGTGAGCCGGCTGCGCTCCGGCAACTACGTCCTGCGCGTGAAGGTCGGCCCCGACGCCACGCGCCTGTCGCGCCGGGGCGACGAGACGAAGGTGCGCCTCACCGGCCGCGTGGCCGGCGGCGCGACGAACCGGCGGCGCTAGCCAAGGGCGATTTCGCGGACGGGGGCGGCGCGCGGCGCCGCCCCCGTCTGGCTGTCCACGGGCCGCTGCGGCGGGCGCCAGGCGAACTGCACGATCGCGCATCGCATTCTTCGCGCTTCGCCCATGCGGGTCCGTATCCCCTCCCACATCATGGTGCCGGGGGTGACGGCGACGCGGAGGGGGTCCGCGCGCTGGTGCCGCTCTCCAGGGACGGGCAACGGGGGAATGGGGATCGCACACTTTCGGTACTTCGCGCGGCGGGTGGCGTGCGCCGCCGCGCTCGTGGTGAGCCTGGCCGGCGCCTCGTCGGCCACGGCGGCGGTTCCCGATGGGATCGACTGCCAGAACGTCTTCTTCAACGCCGAGACCGGCGCTGTCTGCCGCGTCGATCCGTTCTCGCCGGGAAGCGACCCGGCGACGCTGGCCAAGCTCGGGTCGCCGGGCAGCCCGGAGGACGACCTGCGCCAGGCGCTGCGCGACCTCGCGGACGCCCCCGACCCGACCGCCGCGGCCAAGGCGCGCGGTCGCGCCCTCGCGATCCTCGACGGCGATGCCGCCCACCTGGCGGCCGACGACAAGAGCTTCCTCGCCGGCAAGGCCTACGCCGGCATCCCGCTGCTCAACACGAAGCCCAAGGTGAAGGACGACCTGGGCGCCGGGGCGACGGTCGACATCCGCGAGGTGCGCTTCGGCGACCACGCGCTGCTCGACACGTCGATGCTGCGGTTTCGCCCGGAGGCGATGGGCTCCGGATTCACGATCCGCTGGCACGTGACCGAGCTCGGCACCAGCTTCGGCGGCGAGCTGTCGCCCGCGTGGATCCCCAAGGGCGCGGGCGCGGGCGAGCTCACCATGGCCCAGCCGCTCGTGGTCCGCCCGCTCGCCACGGGCACGAACGCGATCAGCCGCTTCCATCCGAGCGGCGCCGGCGAGGAGACGCGGCTCGTCACGCAGGTCGTCGAGGTGCGGATGCCGCCGCCGGCCAGCATCGGCGCGATTCTCGACCCGAACCTGAAGCCCGGCCACGAGACCTTCGCGCAGGTAGTCGTGGGCTCGACCAACGACGACCCGCCCGTGCTGCCCGCGGTCGCCGACGTCGCCCCGACGATCCCGGAGCGCGTGATCTACGACGACCTCAGCGCGGTCGAGCCCGATGCCGCCGGGCTTCCCGCGCTGCGGGGCCGCGCGGCCGCCGACGCCGACCTCGTGGACGACATGCGGTCCCGCGACACGCTGCCGGCCGACGACCGCGTGGTCGCGGGCGCCGACATCAACGTCCAGTTCGCCAACGGCGAGGCCTACGTGTCGCGGCGCGAGATGCGCCTGGCGCCCGACACCAGCCCCGACGGCTCCATCCAGATCGCCGTGACGAACCTCGACCGCGGCGACGTCCCGCGCTCGTTCACCGTCCGCCAGCTGCGCGACCGCGCGAAGAAGGTCGGCGTGCTCGACTGGGGGGCCTTCCAGACGGATGTGATCCGCACCGTAACGGTGGGCGCCAACGAGACCCGGCTGCTGACTGTCACACCCGCCGCGAGCGCCTACTCGCTGTGGCTCGGCGACCCGGCCGGCGGCGACCAGGCCGGCATGGCCGTCGCGCTCGACCGCGGGCCGCGCCAGCAGAGCCTGGCGCTCGGCGAGGGCGGGATCCTGCCCCTGCACCAGGTCCTCGACCGGGACGGCAACATCTGGGTGACGATCGAGGGCAACGACGAGATCATGCGCGTGAAGCCGGGCGCCGACGCGCTGCACGCCGGGCCCGCCGATCCCGAGCGCTTCCTGCTCCCCGGCGGGATCTCGGAGCTCCCGACCGCGGGCGACGTCGCCTTGGAGCCGCTGCTGGGGCCGGCCGACATCGCCATCGACGGCCACGGCATCCTGTGGGCCACGCTCACGACCGGCAACGCGATCGCGCGGATCGACCCGAAGGCCGTCGAGAACGGGACGAGCAACGGCATCCAGATCATCAAGCTCGCGGCGTGCGACCACACCTGTCGCAAGGGGCCGGGGCCGGCCACGCCCGCGCCGCTGACGCGGCTGCCCCTGCAGATGCGCGTGCAGGAGGACGGCGCCGGCAACACGGTCATCTTCTTCACCGAGATGAACGCCGATCGCATCGGGGCCCTGCGCGTGTCGCCGACCGGCCAGAAGCTCAACGAGCAGCACTTCGACTGCGCGTGCGCGGAGCCGCTCGGCATCGCGCTCGATCCCGACGGCGTGGTGTGGTTCAGCGAGGGCTCGAGCAACCGGCTCGGCAAGCTGACGCTCGACCAGACTCGCCCGTTCGCCGACGGTTACGGCGTGGAGCACTTCAAGATCCCGAACCCGGTCGAGGAGTTTGTCCCCGGCGAGCCGAGGTGCACGCCGAGGCCGGGCGAGATCTTCTGTCCCGACGGCGCACTGCCGAACCCGGCGCTGACCGCGCTGCCGCACAGCGTGGCCATCGACCGCCGGGGCCGCGTCTGGTACGCGGGCGAGGCGAACGAGCGCATCGGCTACCTGGACCCGTCCAAGGCGACTCCGAACACGTCCGACGGCTTCGTCGACGCGCCCGGCCCGACGAACGAGTTCGGCCGCGGGCTCGCGGCGGCCGACATCGCGATCGACCGCGCGGGCACCGCGTTCTTCTCCGACGAGTACGGCGACCAGATCGCGACCGCGACCGTGGCGGAGGACGGCTCGATCGTCGCGAGGCAGGCCTTCCGCCCGAGTGCGCGCAACAGCTTCACCGACGCCCCCATGGTCGACGACAAGGGCAACCTCTGGTTCATCGAGAGCGGCGCGAACCTGATCACCCGTGTCGCGGGCGTCACGGCCGGCCTCCCGCGCCCGGGCGCCGTGCCGAGCCTGACCGCGAACACCGCGACCGGGCGCATCACGGCCTCCGGGCTGCAGGAGATGACCTCCGTCGACGTGCGCGTGGTCCGCGGCTCGGCGACGGTCGCGCAGGCCGACGCGGTGCCGGTCGTCGACGGCGGCTTCGCGGTGACCCTGCCCCTGCGCGCCGAGGACCGCGTGCGGTTCGTGCCGCGCGGCGGCGCGAACCCGCCCGCCGCGTTCTCGTTCCGGGTCGCGAACCTCACCGCGAAGGTCGGCGCGGACGGCGCCGTCACGGGCACCGCCACGAACGACGGCCGGCCGCTGGCCGACAGCGTGTCGATCGACGCCGGCGCGGGCGACGCGACGGCCCGCATCGACATCACCGAGGGGACGTACTCGCTGAGCGGCGCGCTCGATGCGGCGACGGCGCGGGGAACGGTGTCGTGGGCGGCGGGCACGGCGAGCGCACGCTTCCGCACGATCACGCCGTTCGGTCCGGCGGCCGGCGGTGATGGCCCCGTCGGCGGCGACGAGGTCGACGGCGGCACCACCGGCGGCGGCGCCACCGGCGGCACCACCGGCGGCGGCGCCGCACCGGGCGCTCCGCCGATCCCGGCGACGCCGCTCGGGACGGGCCAGACGCCCGGATTGTCCGCCCCGGCGACGAACGACGCCGCGTGCGCGACGTCGCGCTGGCTGACGCGCACGGGTTCGGGCAGGCGGGCGCGCCGCACCCTGCCGCTCCTCGGGCTCTCCGCCGCCGACGCCCGCCGCTGCCTCGGCCGCCCGGCGAAGATCCGCCGCCGCGGCCGCACGGAGCGCTGGACCTACACCGGCTCGCTCGAGCTGCGGCTCGCCCGCGAGAAGGTGACCGCGTTCACGCTGCTCGGCCGCAGGTTGCGCAGCGCGCCGGACCGGGCCGCGGTCGGGACGTCGGTGGCGAGCTTCCGCCGCGCGCTCGGCTCGCTGGCCCGCGCCGGCCGCGGGTACCGCGGCGTCGTGGCGCTCGGGCCCGAGAGCTTCGCCGACGTCCGGCTCGCGGTCGCCCGCGGCCGAGTCAAGAAGGTCGCGGTGACCGTCAAGCGCACGGCGGCACTCGACGCCACCGCGCGCAGGCTGCTGAGGCGCACGCGATGAGCGCGGGCCTGCACGCCCTGCCCGGTGCCGCCCGCACGCGGCGCGCCGCCGTCGGCTCGCGCGCGGGGCGGGCGGGGCTCGCCGTTGCGGTCGCGGCCGCAGGCGTGGCCGCGTCGGCACTCGCCTTCGGCGCGCTGTGGCCCGCCGATCCGGCGCCGCGGGAGCCGGCCCGCCTCGGGCCCGCCGACGCGGCCGCCGCGCGCGCCGTCGTCATCCGCGCGCGGACGCTCGTCTCGGTCACTCCGGAGCAGCTCGGCTATCGCCTGCACGTCGCCGGCCCGCTCCCCGGCGTGCGCGGCCGCACGGACACCGGGGCGAGGACGATCACGCTGTTCGTCTCGCCGCACGACGCGCCGCACCGGGTCGCGCACGACCTCGGCCACGAGATCGGGCACGCGTTCGACGCGTCACGCCTGTCCGGCGCCGAGCGCGCGGCGTACCTGCGCGCTCGCGGCGTGCCGGGCGCGTCGTGGTGGCCCGGCCGGGAGGCGTCGGACTACCGCACCGGCGCCGGCGACTTCGCCGAGGTCTTCGCCCTGTGCCGCGCCGCCAGCCCGGACTACCGCAGCCGGCTCGCCGCGCGCCCGCAGGATCCCTGCGCGCCCTTGCCGAAGCGGGCCCGCGCTGCCAACCTCGGGAGCGGAGGCTCATGACGCGCAAGCCGATTCGGGTGCTGGCCGCGATTGCGGCGATCGTCGTGGCGGGGTTCGCGGTCGCGGTCCTGTCGAGGTCCGACGATCCGCCGCCGGTCGTCGCGACCGACATGAACCATGGCAACGTGCGCTTCACGGAGGGGCAGGAGCAGCGCGTCCTGAACGCGATCGAGGCCACCACCGAGTCCACCGCGCGCGACGCGCTCGTCGCCGAGGGCCGCCGGATCTTCCGCGACAAGTCGCTCTACGAAGACGGCGAGTCCTGCCAGACCTGCCACGCCGAGGGCTCCGCCAGCGCGAGGGCCGGAACGATGGTGCACGACAAGCAGGCGCCGCCCGCGTCGCCGATGCCGCCCACAGACTTCGACGGCCCGCGCGATCCGCCCGCCCTGTGGGGGCTGGCCAAGACGCCGCCGTACTTCTGGAACGGCGACGTGCCCACGCTGCAGAAGGCGGTCGAGCGCCCCGTGATGGGCCACATGTCGCGGTTCGTCACCGGTCCGTGCCGGCCGGTCAAGGGCGTGGGCACCGTGCCCGACAATCCCGACCGCGACCCCGGCTGCGACGCGGAGGCCGGCCGGATCGCGGCGCAACTCATCGCCTACATCGAGACGCTCGATCCGCCCACGACGGCTTTCGACCAGGGCACCCTGTCCGAGCAGGCGCTCGAGGGCGAGAAGATCTTCCAGGGCAAGGGCGCTTGCATCGAGTGCCACGGCGGCCCGCTGTTCACTGACAACGGCGTCCACAACACCGGCGTGCCGCAGGTGGACATCGCGAGCCCGTACTCCGACCGCAAGCTCAACTGCGCCACCACTCCCGGCGAGTGCACGCTCGATCTGGGCGCGCCGCCGCCGCCGGTGCCGCCGGAGTGCACCGGCAACAACCCGCCGCTCGGCTGCGAGGACAAGCCGCCGGCCGGCACGGCGTTCATCAACACGCCGCAGCTGCGCGACGTCAAGAACACGGCGCCGTACATGCACAACGGCGGCTGCCTGAGCCGGGCGCAGGAGCAGGGCCTCGTCGACAGCGGCGTTGCGGGCGTCAGGGTCAACGGTCAGTGCGACACCCTGCGCGAGGTGGTCGAGTTCTACGACTCGCAGTCGACGATCCGGCCGCTGAACCTCAGCGACGGCGAGATGGCCGACCTCGTGGCGTACCTCGAATCGCTGTAGCGGGCGGGCGCGACCGGTCAGTCGTCGAGGCGGAACGACAGGTCGGCCTCGACGTCGGCCACGTCCATCTGCGCCTTCTGGAGCCTGCCGGCGTAGTCCCAGTTCATCGATTGCCAGCGGGTGAACTGGTCGAGCACCCACATCCCCGACTGGCGCGAGCCGTTGCCCGAGCGCCCGTTGCCGCCGAAGGGCAGGTGCGCCTCGGCGCCGCTGGTCGAGTTGTTCACGCTGACCATCCCGGCGGTGATGCGCTCGCGGAAGCGGAACGCGTGCCTGGCGTTCGTCGTGTAGATCGCCGAGCTCAGGCCGTAGCCGTGCGCGTTGGCGAGCGCCATCGCCTCGTCGAAGTCGCCGAAGCGCGCCACGCCGACGATCGGCCCGAACGTCTCGGTGTTGGCGAGCTCGTCGTCGATGCGCACGTTGGCGACGATCGTGGGGTGGCAGTACAGGCCGCGCTCGGGGTCGTCGCCGACGAAGCCCGCGCGCGGGTTGGCCTGCGTGATCCGCCCGGTGCCGGTCGAGCCGCTCAGGGCGTGGTGGTCGCGGATCAGGCCGAGCGCCTCGTTCTCGAAGCGCTCCATGAAGCGCTCGTGGATCATCGGGCCGTAGAGGACGTCGCGCGTGGGGTCGCCGACGGGCGCCTGCTCGACCGCGCGCGTGAGGCGCTCGAGGAAGTCGTCGTGCACGCGCTCGTGGACGATGGCGGTCCCGAGCGACGTGCAGCGCTGGCCGGCGGTCCCGAAGCCGGCGAACAGCGCGCCGTCGACGGCGAGGTCGAGGTCGGCGTCGTCCATGACCACCATCGGGTTCTTGCCGCCGAGCTCCAGGCACGGCGACTGCACGTGGCGTCCGCACAGCTCGCCGATCCGCGCGCCGACCGCGCTCGAGCCGGTGAAGCCGACCTTGTCGACGAGCTTGCGCTCGAGTGCCCGCTCGAGGCCGTCGAAGGTCTGCGCGCCGTCGGCCAGGACGAGGTTGAGAACGCCGTCGGGGAGCCCGCCGTGGAGGAACAGCTCGGCCATGGCCTGGCCGATCGCGGGCGCGTACTCGGCGGGCTTCCAGACCACCGCGTTGCCGCACAGGAGCGCCGGCACGAGGTACCACGACGGCACGGCGACCGGGAAGTTGCCCGCGGTGACGATCGCGGCGACGCCCACGGGCACCCGGAAGGTGAACAGCTGCTTGTCGGGCATCTCGCTCGGCACGGTCTGGCCGTAGAGGCGGCGCCCCTCGCCGAGGAAGAAGTTGCAGGTGTCGATGATCTCCTGGACCTCGCCGAGCGACTCGGCGTACGGCTTGCCGATCTCGCGCGTGACCAGGCGGGCGAGCGCCTCCTTGTTGTCCTCGACCAGGCGCCCGATCTGCTGGATCGCGCGGCCGCGGATCGGCGGGGGCACCGCGGCCCACTCGGCCTGAGCCGCGCGCGCGGCCTCGCAGGCGGCGACGAAGGTCGCGGCGTCGCCGAGGCGCACCTCCGCGACGACATCGGCCGTGTTCGCCGGGTTCGTCGAGTATGCGGTGCCGCCCGGGCCCTCGGTCGCGGCGCGGCCGTTGACGATCGAGGCGACGGTGCGGATGGCGGACGCGGTCGTGGACATGACGCTGACGGTACCGCGTGGTCCGGTGGCGCATCGGATAACGTCGCCGCGCGTGGAGCGATCGATCGTCGTGGTCGGCGCCGGGGTGTTCGGCGCCGCGCTGGCCCGCCACTGCGCCCGCGAGGGATGGGCGGTGACGCTCGTCGAGCGCGTGGCGCCCGGCCACGTCCGGGCCGGCTCGGGCGACGAGTCGCGCATCATCCGCTGCGGGCACGGGCTCGACGAGTGGCACGCGCGCTCCGCGCGCCGGGGGTGGGAGCTGTGGCACGAGGTCGACCCGGCGCTGGTCGTGCCGTCCGGGGTGCTGTGGCTCGCCCACCGCGAGGACGGCTGGGAGGCGGCGAGCGAGCGGACGCTGCGCGCGCTCGGTATCCCGTGCGAACGCATCGATCCGGCCTCGTGCTTTCCGAGCTTCGCCGGCGAGGACGTGCTGTGGGGACTGTGGGAGCCCGAGGCCGGTGTGCTGCGCGCGCGCGAGGCGACGAAGGCGCTGGCGGAGCAGGCGGTGGCGTTCGGCGCCTCGCTCGTGCTCGCTCGCGCGCGGCCCGACGGTGCGGCGGCGGTGCTCGACGACGGGCGGCGGCTCGAGGCCGACCGCGTCGTATGGGCGTGCGGCGCGTGGCTGCCGGCGTTGTTCGGCGACGTGCTCGGGCTGCGGATCACGCAGCAGGACGTCTTCTACTTCGGGGCGGACGCGGCGTGGCGCACGCCGGGGGTGCCCACATGGGTCGATTACGACGCGGCCGCGTACGGCGTGGGCGACGTGGACGGGCGCGGGGTGAAGGTGTGCTCGGACGTCGAGGGCCCGGCGTTCGACCCCGACGGCGACCGCGTGCCGCTGCCCGAGCACGAGGCCCGCGCCCGGGAGCTGCTCGGGCGCCGCTTCCCGGCGCTCGCCACCGCCCCGCTCGTGGGCACGCGCGTCTGCCAGTACGAGCTGACGCCCGACACGCGGTTCCTGGTCGCGCCGCACCCCGCGCACGACGGCCGGGTGTGGCTGCTCGGCGGGGGCTCCGGGCACGGCTTCAAGCACGGACCGGCGCTGGCCGAGGGCGTCGAGCGCTGGCTGTCGGGCGCGGAGCCCGCGGACCCCCGGTTCGGGCTCGCGCCGCGCACGGCCGACCGCGCGTTGCGCACGGCCGGCTCGGGCGTGGGTTCGGTCGGGCCGGTCGGCTAGACGCTCGGCCGCGAGGTGGCGGCGCGGTGCCACAGCGCGCTCCACAGGCCGACCCGGCTCTTGGCGCGCTCGACGGGGCCGATGTGCTCCTGGCGCAGCCGGCGGGCGCGGACGTCCAGCATGCGGACGAGCTCCTTGGAGGGGAAGAACGGGTCGGCGACGTAGGCGCGATCGGCGATCCGCAGCGCCGCGCGCAGCTCGCCGCCCGCCTCGGCGACCAGCAGGTCGCCCTCCGGCAGCCGCGCGCCGTCGAGCTGGGCGAGCCGGCGCAGCGCGGGCTCGTCGACCTCGGTGGCGAGGCGGATGACGATCGGCGTGTCGTGCGTGGCGGTGCTCATGGCGCGCTCCTTTCGAGGTGTGCACGAGTATCGTCCCACGGTGGTTACATCAGGGCAAACGATCGTCTGTGCTTGCTGGCATCAGCGTCGCTTATGTGCTCGCGGGGCGGCGGAGCGCGCTCCACGGGCAAGCGGCGTCCTGTCGGTCGGACCGCGGGCGTACGCTCCCGCGTCCGTGCGCCTCATCGTCGCCCCGACACGAGGTCCCGCCGGCGTGTGGCTAGCGCGGCGGTGGCGGCTTCTTGGTGAAGAAGCCGCCGCTCTTCCATGCCTCTCCCTCTGCCTTCCTCGCGGCGTCGTCGGAGTCGCTCCAGTGGCGCTGCGCTCGTCGGGAGGCCCGGAGCTCGCGTCGCTCTCTCAGGCGGTCTCGCAGGCGTCCAAGACGATCGGGTTGGGTCCCAGCCGGTTCGCTGCCGGGCATGAGAGCCGCCCCACAGACCTGGCTCGACGCTATTTCGCGCCCACGTGCACGTCGAGGGTCCGACCGCGGCCGTCCGTCGGCCGGCGCGCGTAGGCTGCCGAGCCGTGCGCCTGATCGTCGCCCGCTGCGAGGTCTGCTACACGGGCCGCCTGTACGCCGTCCTGCCCGAGGCGCTGCGGCTGCTGATGATCAAGTCCGACGGCTCGGTCATGGTCCATGCGGACACGGGAAGGTGGCGCCATGCCTGCTACCGAGTCGATCGACATCTACGTCCGCGTCAGTCGCGTCGGCCGGCGCGATCCCAACAAGCTGCGGTCCGCCGACGACCAGATCGCGGACGCGCGCCGGTTCCTCCAGTCGCGCCAGCTGCCGGAAGGTGTGGTCCTGCCGCACGACATCGACGAGTCCGGCGGCAAGGCGGACCGGCCGGGACTTCAGGAGGCGCTGCGCCGTGTGCGCGCCAGCGAGTCCGGCGGCGTGGTCGTCTCTTACCTCAGCCGCCTCGTGCGGGACACGCCGCTCGGGCTGCACCTGCTCGATGAGATCGACGGGGCCGGCGGCACCGTGTACGCGCCGAACCTACCCGACGACTACCGGACGGCGGACGGGCGGATGCTCACCACAATCCAGTTGGCGATCGATGAGGGTTACCGCCGCCGCAAGGCAGAGGAATTCGAGCGCGCGAAGATCGGCGCCGTAAATTCCGGGATACATCTCGGCAACCGGCCGCCCACGGGCCTGCGGTGGCGCTCGGCGGTCGACCATCGGCTCCTCCCCACCGACGACGCGGCCGCGGTGCGGGAGGCGTTCGAGGCGCGCGCCGCCGGGGCCGGGCCGACCGAGATCGGGCGCCTGCTCGAGACACGTGGCGTGCGCACGTCGCAGGGGTCGAAGACGTGGAGCAAGCAGGCCGTGGCGGCGCTGCTGCGCTCGCGCGTGTACCTCGGCGAGCTCCGGTTCCGCGACCACGTCAACGCCAACGCGCACGCGCCGATCGTCGACGCCGCGACTTGGGAGGCCGCGCAACACCTGAACGGTCGCGCGCGGCCGCTTCCGGCGCGCGGCGGCCGGCATGCGCTGACCGGAGTGCTGCGCTGTCGCTCGTGCGGCTACGCGATGCAGGGCACCACGACGTCACGCGGAAGCGGATCTATCGGTGCACCCGGCGCCACGCCGGCGGTGAGTGCCCGGAGCCGGCCCTGAACATCGACGCCGAACTCGTTGAGGCCGCGGTCGAGCGGGCGTTCTGGGCTGGCCTGCATGACGTGGTCGCCGAGGCGGCGGCCGCCGCCCCCGACTTGTCCGCGCTCGGTGCGGCGTACGAGCGGCCGACGCGGCATGGCGGCGCGCGAAGGGACCCGCGGGGATGCGCGCGCTCGGGGACGCGTGGGAGGAGACGGTCGCGGAGTTCCACGCCGAGCGGGCCGCCGCGGCCGTCGCGCTCGGCGAAGCGCGCGCTCGGCAGGGCGCGCAGCACCCGGACCTTCCGGACCCGCGATCGCTGCGGGCCGCATGGCCGTCGCTGAGCCCGGTCGAGCGGCGCGAGTTGTACGCGGTGCGCTTCGACACGGTCGCGACGTGGCGCGACAGCGACGGGATGCTACGGCTCGCCGTGTTCGCCGCCGGTCACGGGCCGGGCGGGCTCAGCCGACGCGGGTTCAACCGGGCCGCCGGCCTGCACCCCATTGACGTGCCAGCGGACGCCCGGGTGCTCGCGCTCGAGGATCCGCGCGAACGCGCGCGCGACCGCGCGGGCTGAGTCGACGGTCGGCGCGCCGATCGTCTGCACGATGATCGGGCGCTTCATGCCGCCCACCGCCGCTCGCGCGCGAGCCGTTCGATGTCTTCGCGCAGATACCACACGCCCGCCCCCCAGCCGGAGGCGTCGCCCCATTCGGCGCGCGTGCGCGCGCGCTTGTACTCGGTCGCGGTCATCCCGATCGAGCGGATACGGCCGCGCCGGCGCAGCGCGGCTAGGTCCGACGTGGGCAGGCCGCTGATGGCGGCCGCGGTCGCGGGGCGCACGTAGTACGTCTCGTCGGGCGCCGGCATCGGGACGACCGGCTCCCAGAAGTCGGTGCGGCACTGCTTGCCGAATGGCGTGCCGCCGACGCCGCGCGCGCGGTGTTCGCGGTAGCGGGCCAGGACGCGACACGCTCGGCTGAGTCGAGCCGCGCGCGCGCCTCCTCCAGCGAGGATGACGTCGCGATGATCTCGCGAACCCGTGCCGGCGGGATCACGGCTCCACCCTCACCTCGCGGAGCAGCTGCGCGCGCCACCCGTCGTCGTCGGCGCGGCCGTTGGGGGAGGGGGGTGTGGTATGCCCCCGATCAACCGTGCAACCGCGCAACACCCCCC
>DATAAR010000037.1:0-9366 GCA_036259975.1 Solirubrobacteraceae bacterium
CGGGCGGCGCCGGGGCGGGCACGGCCGCGCCGGCGCGCCCGAGCAGCACGACCTGCGCGGCTGCCACGGCGGCCATCAACCCCGCCAGGGCGAGGAACGCCGCGGCGACGCCGCCGACGCGCGCCGCGATCGACAGCAGCGGCGCGAGCGCGGTGCCGCCCAGCGCGTACGCGGCCACCATCGCGCCCGCCGCGGCGCCGGTGCGGCGCCCGCCCAGCGTCGCGGCGACGTGCACCGCGAGGCCGTAGCCGAGCCCGTTCGCCAGCGCGAAGAGGACGCCGTATCCGGCGAGCACCGCCCACGCTGAGGGCACCGCGGCGAGCGCGAGCCCGCTCGCCGCGAGCACCGCGCTCCCGGTCGCGACCGCCGCCGCGCCCGCGCGCCGGTGGGCGGCCGGCTCGAGCAGCATGCTCGCCGCGAAGACCGCCGTCGCCAGCGCGTACACCGCGCTGACCGCAGACCGCGACAGCCCCAGCTCGTCCTGCAGCGGCTCGACCAGCACGCTCCAGGCGTGGAACACGCCGAGCGCGGCCATCAGCATCCCGGCCGCCCACAGGGGCCGGCGCGCCTCCACCGGCGCCGGGTCGGCGCCGCTCGAGCGATGCACGGTCACGCGGGCGCCCGATGCTACTTTGCTGCTCCATATGGGCATGCGCCTGCTGGTCACCGGCAGCGCGGGCATGCTGGGCCGCGCCGTGGCTGGCGCCGCCACGCGACTCGGTCACGACGTCGTCGCCGTGCCCCGCGCCGAGCTCGACGTCACCGATGCCGCCAAGGTGGCGCGGACCATCGCCGCCGCCCAGCCGCAGGCGGTGATCAACTGCGCGGGCTTCACCGACGTCGACGGGGCCGAGGCGAACGAGGCAGGCGCGCTGCGGGTCAACGGCGACGGCGCGGGCAACGTCGCCCGAGCCGCGGCCGAGGCCGGCGCGCGGATGGTCCATGTCTCGACCGACTACGTCTTCGACGGGTCGAAGCGCACGCCGTGGTGCGAGTCCGATCCGGTCGCGCCGCTGCAGGCGTACGGCCGCACGAAGCTCGCCGGCGAGCGCGCCGTCGCGCACGCCGCCGCCGAGCACGCGATCGTGCGCGCCGCGTGGCTGTTCGGCGTGGGTGGGCGCAACTTCGCCGACACGATGCTCGGCCTGTTCGCCGAGCGCGACGAGGTGGAGGTCGTCGCCGACCAGGTCGGCCGCCCGACGTGGACCGGCCACCTGGCGCCGGCGCTCGTCGAGCTCGCCGAACGGACCGGCGACACCGGCGTCTTCCACGCCGCCGGAACGGGTCAGTGGACGTGGTACGAGTTCGCGGTCGAGATCGCGCACCAGGCCGGGGCGGCGGCGCGGGTCGTGCCGACGACCAGCGAGCGCTTCCCCCGTCCCGCGCCGCGGCCGGCGTACAGCGTGCTCGGGACCGAGCGCGACCCCGGCGTGGTGCTGCCGGCGTGGCAGGACGGGCTTGCGGCGTACTTGGCCGAGCGCGCGGGCCCGGTGGCCGCATGAGGCTGCTCGTCTGCGGCGGCGCGGGCTTCATCGGCTCGGCCTTCGCGCGCATCCGCGCCCGCGATCACGGCGACGAGATCGTGGTGCTCGACAAGCTCACGTACGCCGGGCGGCGCGAGAGCCTGCGCGACGTCGAGCACGTCTTCGTGCACGGCGCGATCGAGGACCCCGCGGCCGTGGCCAGTGCGATCGAGGGTGCCGACGCGGTCGTCAACTTCGCCGCCGAGACCCACGTCGACCGCTCGATCGCCGAGCCCGATGCGTTCGTGCGCACGCAGATGGACGGCACCTACGTGCTGCTCGAGGCCGCGCGCGAGCGCGGCCTGCGATACGTGCAGGTCTCCACCGACGAGGTGTACGGGTCGATCGAGGAGGGCTCGTTCACCGAGGACTCGCCGCTGCGCCCCTCGTCGCCGTACAGCGCCACCAAGGCGGGCGCCGACCTGCTCGTCGGCAGCTACGCGCACACCTACGGCCTCGAGGCGGTCATCTGCCGGGGCTCGAACGCGTACGGCCCGTACCAGTACCCCGAGAAGCTGATCCCGCTGATGGTCCTCAACGCGCTGCACGGCGACGCGCTGCCCGTGTACGGAGACGGCATGCAGGTGCGCAACTGGCTCTACGTCGAGGACTTCGCGCGCGGCATCGGCCACGCGCTCGAGCACGGAGCGCCGGGCGAGGCGTACAACGTGGGCGGTCCCGACGAGCGCCCGAACCTCGAGGTGGTGCGGCGGATCGTTGCGCTGACCGGCGCGGACGAGGATCTGCTCGAGCACGTCCCCGACCGCCCCGGGCACGACCGGCGCTACTCGCTCGGCTCGGAGCGGATCCGCGCGCTCGGCTGGGAGCCGCGGGTGCGCTTCGACGAGGGGCTCGAGCGGACGGTCGCCTGGTACCGCGACAACGCGTGGTGGTGGGAGCCGATCCGTTCGGGCGCCTACCGCGCCTACTACGAGCGCCAGTACGGGCGCGCGCTGCGGCCCGCGGGCTAACGCCCGGCCTGCGGCGAGCCCGCGAGGCGGTCGATCCGCCAGCCGGCGCTCGGCCGGACCCGCGTGAGGCCGATCGTGCCGAACCGGTCGCGATCGCCGGTGTCGAACTTGACCCGCGCCGTCGCGCGGTTGCCGGTGATGCGCACCGACTCCACGTCCATCGAGAACGTGTCGGCGTTCTTGATGGCGTCGTCGACGGCGGCGGCGCAGCCGCGATGGGCGGCGAGCCGCCGCGCGAGCGCCGGGGCGAGCAGCTGGCGGCAGATCCGGTTCTCGTCGCCGTCGGAGGCCGCCTCCTCGAGGTCCTCGACGGTCGTCGCGACGGCCCGCTGGTCGCCGCGGAAGTCGCCCGCGCTGTTGCCGGAGCCGGAGCCGGGGGTGCACGCGGCGAGCAGCGCGGCGAGCGCGAGCAGGGCGAGCGCGGCGGGACGGGGAGGCGGCATGCGGATGGGGAGGCTACCTACCATGGAGCCGATGGCCGACCGCCAGACCGTCTCCGTCCCGCGCGGGCGTCACGCCCCGCCGCTCGACGTCCGTCTCGGTGTGCAGCGCGAGCGGCTGTTCGAGGCGGCCGCCGCCGTGTTCGCGCGCGTCGGCTATGCGGAGGCCAGCGCGGAGGCGATCAGCCGCGAGGCCGGCATGTCGAAGGCGACGTTCTACGAACACTTCGCCAACAAAGAGGAGTGCATCCTCGCGCTGTTCGACGAGGCCGCTGCCCAGGTCCACCGCGCCATGGCGGCGGCCGGCGAGGAGGGCGCGCACGACAGCTACGACAGCCACGTCGCCGCGGGCGTGCGCGCGTTCCTCGACACGCTCGCCGCGCACCGCAACTCCGCGCAGACGCTGCTGGTCGAGATCATCGGCGCCGGGCCGCGCGCGGCCGCGCGGCGCGACGCGATCCTCGAGGCGTTCGCCGACGGCCTGCACCGCGACAACGCGCGGACCGCGCCGCGGTACGGCGCGCCGACGTTCGCCTCGCCCGACGACGCGTTCGCCGTCATCGGCGCCGCGGTCGAGCTCGTCTCGCGCCACCTGCGCACCGGCCGGCCCGTGGAGACGAGCGCGCTCGCGCCGGTGATCACCCGCCTGATGCTCGGCGCGCTGGACCGCGGTCGGCACGCGTGAGCGCCGAGGCGCTCGCCGCGCTCGAGGCGGAGGTCGTCGAGTGCCGCCGCTGCCCCCGGCTCGTCGCGTGGCGCGAGCAGGTCGCGCGCGAGCGCCGCGCCGCATTCGCGGGCGAGCAGTACTGGGGCCGCCCGATCCCCGGCTTCGGCGACCCGGCCGCGCGCGTGCTCGTCTACGGCCTGGCTCCGGCCGCGCACGGCGGCAACCGCACCGGCCGGGTGTTCACCGGCGACCGCTCGGGCGACTGGCTGTTCGGGTCGCTGCACCGCACGGGCTTCGCCAACCAGCCGACGTCGGTCCACCGCGACGACGGGCTCGCGCTGCACGGCGCGTGGATCGCCGCGGCGGTGCGCTGCGCGCCTCCGGCGAACCGCCCGACCCCGGCGGAGCGCGACACCTGCCTGCGGTGGTCGATCCGCGAGCTCACGCTCCTGCCCGAGCTGCGGCTCATGGTCTGCCTGGGCGGCTTCGCGTGGGACGCCGCGCTGCGCCTGCGCGCGGCCGCGGGGCTGGGCACCCCCCGGCCCAAGCCCCGGTTCGGCCACGACGCCCTGTTCGACGACGGCTCGCGGCTGCCGCTGCTCGGGTGCTTCCACCCCAGCCAGCAGAACACGTTCACGGGCAAGCTCACCGAGGACATGCTCGACGCGGTCTTCAGCCGAGCGCGCGCGCTCGTGACGTGATCGCCTGCGTGTGACCCGCCACAGAGCGGAAGGCCTGGCAGCTATAGCGTCTTCTCCGGGACAGGGCGCCGGACCGGCCGACGCCGCACACCGAACCGGGGGACACCCATGCGCACCGCCAACCAGCAGAACTACGTCTTCGAGGAGCGCGTCGCGGAGCACACGCGCCTGATCGAGCAGTCCACGCTCTTCGACCCGCTGACCGAGCGCCTGCTCGCCGCGGCCGGGGTGGGCGCCGGCATGGGCGTGCTGGACCTCGGCACCGGCGCGGGCAACGTCGCGCTCCTCGCGGCGCGGATGGTCGGCGAGTCCGGCTCCGTGGTCAGCGTCGATCGCGACGCGGACGCGCTCGCGCTCGCCGCCGCGCACGCCGAGCGCGAGGGCATCGCGAACGTCGAGTTCTTCGAGGGCGACCTCGCCGTCCCCGAGCTGCCCGACGGCCCGTTCGACGCGGTCGTCAGCCGGCTGGTGCTCATGTACCTGCCCGAGCCGGCCGCGACGCTGCACGCCGCCGCCCTGCGGCTGCGCCCCGGCGGCGTGGTCTGCTGCCACGAGCCCGCGTTCCACATGGGCGCCGCCGCGCCGCAGCCCCCGCTCGTGCAGCGCATCTACACGGCGATCACGACGACGTTCCGGCTCACCGGCGCCGACCCGCACCTCGGCCTGCGCCTGCACCGCGTCGTCGCCGACGCCGGCCTCCCGGCTCCGGAGATGCTCGGCGAGACCGTGCTGGCCTGCGGGCCCGAGGCGCCGATGTGGGCATGGGGCAACATCGCGCGCGGCATGGCGCCGGTCATGGAGCGCCTGGGCGTCGACGGCGCCGGCGAGGCGCGCTCGGAGAGCCTCGACGAGCGCATGCTCGCAGAGCTCTGTGAGCAGGATGCGGTGCTCATGTCACCGCTGATGGTGGGCGCCTGGACGCGCGTCCCCACCGTCTGAGCCGGCGCTCAGGCCGCGACGGCGGGCGCCGCGAACACCTCGTCGATCCACGGCGTGCGGTGCCCGTCGGCGCGCCACATGACCGGGAAGAATGCCTCGTCGAGCTCGAGCTCGCCGGGGCGCCGGTACTTCGAGTAGATGGCGTGCGGGTGCGCGGGGTTCCACCGCGTGTCGGTCGAGATCATGTGGCTGACGATCGCGCGCCGCTCGGCGTCGGCACGCTCGTTGGGCGGGCTGCCGTGGAACGTCCAGCCGTCGTGGAACGCGGCGCCGCCGGCGGGCACCTCGATCGGTACGAGGTCGAGCTCGGCGTCCGCCGGCATCGAGGCGCGGACGTGGGCGAGCCAGTCGTCGGGGGCATGGAACTCGCCGCCGAGCTCGGCGTGCGGCCAGTGGTTGGAGCCCCGGACGTAGTAGATCGTCCCGCTGTCGGCGCGCGTGTCGTCGAGCGCCATCCAGCACGTCGTCATGTTCGGCGGATCGAGGTGATCGAGGTACGCCGCGTCCTGGTGGCAGAGCAGCGCCTTGCCCGACGGCGGCTTCCAGATGAGGTTGTCCTGGGCGAGGCGCAGGCCGGGCACCCCCGCGAGCGCGGCGCCGAACCGCGCGTTGCGCTCGCTCAGCACGGTGGCCGCCACCGTCGCATCGGCCTTCCACGCGTTGCAGAGCTGGCGGGTCAGGTCCGGCGGCGTGCTCGCCGGGTCGTAGTTGACCTCGTCGGGGCGCAGGCCGGTCTCCCACTCATGCGCGAAGCACGCCGCGAAGCGCTCGCGGAGGCGCTCGACCTCGTCGGCCGGCAGGAACTCCTCGACGACGAGGAAGCCGTCGCGGCGGTAGGCGGCGACCTGCGCTTCGGTGGGCTGCATTGACGGGCCTCCTAGGCTTGTGCGGACCGACAAGGACCTATTGTCTAGCACTTAGCCTTTTTCATGTCCACTCCAGCGACCGCCCGAGAGCTCCTCCTCTCGCCCGTCGCGCCGGCGGGCGCGGTCGAGCAGGTCGTGCGGCGGCTCGGGGAGGCGATCGGCGCCGGCGTGCTCGGGCCCGGCGAGCGGCTGCCGGGCCAGGTGGAGCTGGCCGCGACGCTCGGCGTCGCGCGCATGACGCTGCGCCAGGCGCTCGCGATCCTCGAGGACGCCGGCCTGATCGAGGTCCGCCGCGGGCGCACCGGGGGCGCGTTCGTCGCGGCCGACCCGCCGCCGCCCGCGCTCGACCCGCCGACCGCCGAGCAGCTGCGCAGGCTGACCGACTGGCGGCGCGCCGTGTCCGGTGAGGCGGCCGCGCTCGCGGCCGAGCGGCGGACCGCGGGCGAGGCGACCGCGCTGCACGAGGCGATGGCCGCCGTCGAGTCCGCCGCCGGCGACGCCGCCGCCTTCCGCCGGGCCGACGCCCGCTTCCACGTGCTCGTCGCCGAGCTGGCGCGCTCGCCGCGGCTGCTGGCGGCGGAGGCCAACCTGCAGGTCGAGCTCGGCGAGGTGCTCGCGCTCACGCCCGGTCCGGCGCGCGCGCGGCGCGCCTCGCAGGCCGGCCACGAGCCGATCGTCGCCGCGGTCGCGGCGGGCCGCGCCGACGCCGCCCGCGCCGCGACGGTGCGCCACGTCGAGGCGACGCACGACTGGGTCGTCGGGCTCGCGCGCGGCCTCAGCGAGCGGCCAGCGGCGCGACGCCGAGCGCGCCGCTGACCGCCGCGACGGTGCGCGAGCACCTCGAACTCGCCGCGCGCGGCCTCCGCCACGCGCCGCTCGACGACGTCGAGGTCGCGGAAGATGACGTCGACCGCGGTGCCCGCGACCGTCAACCACGCGCCGCCGTGCATGATCGGGCCCCACTCGCCGAGCCCGGAGACGCTGCCGGCGTGGCCGAGCGCGCGGACGTCGCCGGGGTCGAGCGGCCGCGCCGTCCCGCGGTAGCACAGGCAGAGGTCCCAGTCGCTGTCCGGGCGGTGGGGGCCGGTGGCGCGCGAGCCGCCGAGCACGACGGCCACCGCGCCGGGGAGCGCGGCGAGGTCGCGCGCGAGGGCGGCGACCGGCTCGGGGAGCGGCGGCACGGCGGGCGCGGCATCGTGCTCATACGGCGGGAAACCGAACATCGCGGCGCAAGCGCCGGAGTACCCTCGAAGCAGGTGCCGCTCTCCGCCTTCACTCCCGGTGTCCGCGACTGGTTCGAGCGGTCATTCGAGGCGCCGACGCCCGCCCAGGCCGAGGCGTGGCCCGCCATCGCCGGCGGGGAGCATGTCCTGATCTCGGCCCCGACCGGCAGCGGCAAGACGCTCGCCGCGTTCCTGTGGGGCCTCGACCGCCTCAGCCGCGAGCCGGCCGACCACACCCGGCTCGTCTATGTCTCGCCGCTCAAGGCGCTCAGCTACGACGTCGACCGCAACCTGCGCGCGCCGCTGCGCGGCATCGGCGCCGACCTGACCGTCGCGGTGCGCACCGGCGACACCCCGCAGCGCGACCGCATCGCGATGCGCCGCACGCCGCCCGACATCCTGATCACGACGCCGGAGTCGCTGTACCTGATCCTCACGTCGCAGGCGCGGGACATGCTCACGGGCGTCGAGGCCGTGATCGTCGACGAGATCCACGCGGTGGCGGCGACCAAGCGGGGCGCGCACCTCGCGCTCACGCTCGAGCGCCTCGCCGCGCTCTGCGAGCACGACCCGCAGCGCATCGGCCTGAGCGCGACCCAGAACCCGCTCGAGGAGGTCGGGCGGTTCTTGGTCGGCCCGCGGCGAACGGCGCGGATCGTCGACGCGGGCGTGCGCAAGCCGCTCGACCTCAAGATCCACGTGCCGGTCGAGTCGATGGTCGAGCCTGATGCGGGCCCGCCCACCCCCGTCGCGGCCGCCGACCCGCTCGATCCGCTCACCGGCGGGGAGGCGACACGCAAGTCGATCTGGCCCGCGATCTACCCCGAGCTGCTGCGGCTCGTCCGCGCGCACCGCTCGACGATCGTCTTCGTCAACAACCGCCGCGGCGCCGAGCGCCTCGCCCTGCGGCTGAACGAGCTGGCCGAGGAGGACATCGCGCGCGCGCACCACGGTTCGCTCGCGCGCGAGGAGCGCCTCGTCGTCGAGGAGATGCTGAAGGCGGGCGAGCTCCCATGCCTCGTGGCGACGTCGTCGCTCGAGCTCGGCATCGACATGGGCGCCGTCGACCTCGTTCTCCAGGTCGAGTCGCCGAAGTCGGTGAGCCGCGGGCTGCAGCGCATCGGCCGCGCCGGCCACCACGTCGGCGACGTCAGCAAGGGCCGGATCTTCCCGAAGTTCCGCGCCGACCTGCTCGAGTGCGCGGTCGTCACGAAGCTCATGCGCGAGGGCCGGATCGAGCCGACCGTCGTGCCGCGCAACGCCCTCGACGTGCTCGCCCAGCAGATCGTCGCGATCGCCGCCAGCGCGGAGCCTGACGCGGTCTCCGTCGACGAGTTGTTCGCGCTCGTCACCCGCACCCACTCCTACGCCGAGCTGCCGCGCGAGCTGCTGGAGAACGTGCTCGACATGCTCGACGGGCGCTACCCGTCGCAGGAGTTCGGCGAGCTGCGCCCCCGCATCGTGTGGGACCGCGTCGCCGGGACGATCCGAGCGCGCCGGGGCGCGCGCCAGCTCGCCGTGACGAACGCGGGCACGATCCCCGACCGCGGCCTGTTCTCGGTGGTGCTGCCCGACGGCCGCCGCGTCGGCGAGCTCGACGAGGAGATGGTCTACGAGGCGCGGCCGGGGC
This sequence comes from Solirubrobacteraceae bacterium, assembly GCA_036259975.1. Classification (GTDB taxonomy): domain Bacteria; phylum Actinomycetota; class Thermoleophilia; order Solirubrobacterales; family Solirubrobacteraceae; genus JAOPZW01. The sequence goes on from DATAAR010000037.1 coordinate 8,961, forward strand.
AGACGTTTCTGCTCGGCGCGTCGACGTGGCGGATCGAGGACATCGGGCGCGACCGCGTGACAGTCTCCCCCGCGCCCGGCGCGCCGGGCGCGGTGCCGTTCTGGCGCGGCGACGGCGTTGGGCGCCCCAAGGAGCTCGGCCGCGAGATCGGCGCGTTCAGCCGCTGGGCGGTCGAGCAGACGGCGGCGACGCTCGAGGCCGGCTACGACCTCGACGCGCTCGCGGCGAGGAACCTCCTCGACTTCCTGGCCGAGCAGCAGGCCGCCACCCGGGTGGTGCCGTCCGACCGCACGATCGTGGTCGAACGCTTCCGTGACGAGATCGGCGACTGGCGCCTGTGCATCCTCAGCCCGTGCGGCGGGCGCGTGCACGCCGCCTGGGCGCTGGCGCTGAGCGCGCGCATCCG
>DATAAR010000038.1:0-3305 GCA_036259975.1 Solirubrobacteraceae bacterium
CCAGCGGCCCCCGCGGCGGCGCGTCGCCGTCGGCGCCGAGCTGCTGCGACTTGGCCTGCAGCGCCGAGCGCGCCTCGGCGGCGACCTCGGCCAGCCCGAGCCCGCCGCGCGCCGCCGCGGCGGCCGCCACCGCCCCCTCGACGAGCGGCGCGTCGGCCAGCAGCACCGGCACGTTGCTGCCGCCCATCTCGACCGCGATCTCGGCGCTCATGAGCGCGCTGCCGAGGTCCATCAGCACGAGCACGCCGTCGGGCGAGGCGGCGCGCTCGATCGCGCCCATCACGAGCTCCGCGTCGGTCCCCATCGCGCCCGGCGGGTCGGCCATGCCGCCCGCGGCCTCGATGACGACGTCCTCGCCGCCCATCTCGCGCGCGAGCTCCACGACGCCGGCGGCCAGCGTGGCGCTGTGCGAGACGATGACGAGCCCGACGCTCACGCGAAGCCGTACGCCTGGTGCAAGATCTCGAGCGGGTGCACGGAGCGCACGCCGGTCGCCTTCTGGATGTGCCAGCGACACGTCTCGCTGTCGCACGCCGCGAGGTCGGGCGCGGCCCGCTCGATCTGGCCGAACAGCCCGGCCCCCACGTCCATCGAGATCGGGTACTTCTCGCGCTTGAGGCCGTACGTGCCGGCGACGCCGCAGCAGCTCGCGTCGTTCTCGACGACGCGCAGGCCGGGCACGATCGCGAACAGGTCCAGGGCGGGCTTGCCGACGCCGTGGCCCTGCTGCTGGCACGGCGCGTGATAGGTGATCGTCATGTCGACGGGCTGGAAGTCCGTGCGCAGCTCGCCGCGCTCGTGCAGGGCGAGCAGGAACTCGAGGATGTCGTAGGTGCGTGCGCTGACGTGCTCGAGCTGCGGCTCGCCCTCCATGCCGAGGATCTCGCGCGCCTCGCGCTTGAGCATGAGGGTGCAGCTCGTCGACGTGCCGACGATCGGGGTCTCGTCGGCGGCGGCGGGCGCGAGGTTGCCGACCAGGCGGCGCACGTACGCGCGCGCGTCGTCGAACAGGCCGTTGGACTGCAGCGGGAGCCCGCAGCAGTCCTGCTTCGGGACGTCGACGGCGAAGCCGTTGTGGGCGAGCACGGCGACCGTCATCTCCGCCAGCCGCGGCTCGTAGTAGTTGGCGCCGCAGCCGTGGAAGTAGACCACCCGCCGCTTCGCGGCGGGCGCGCGGTGGCGCCGCGCCCAGCGCTGGAACGTGCGCCCGGCGAACTCCGGCATCGGCGCGTCGCGGTGGATGCCGATCGTCTTCTCGATCGCCAGGCGAATCGAGCGGTTGCGCAGGGTCCAGTTCGCGAGCGGCGCCGCCGGGGTGCCGAGACGCCCGGCGAGCGTCGGGCGGGAAATGACCCGGTCGCGCAGCGGCACGCCGTCGCGTTCGCGCAGACGCGCCTTCGCGCGCGTGTTGATCTCGGCGATGTGTACGCCGTGCGGGCACACCTGCGTGCAGATGCCGCAGCTCGAGCAGTAGTCGAGCGACGCGTCCGGGACCGGCTCGTCGGTGCGGAAGCGCTCCGCCTGCGGGCCGACGTACTTGGGTCCGGGGAACAGCGGCGTGACGTTCGAGAACGGGCACGCCGTCTCGCAGATCGTGCACTTCACGCAGTGGTCGAGCGAGCCGCGCATGGCGTCGAAGAGCACGTCGCGCCCTGCGGACTGCCCCATCGGATCCGAGGCGTGGTCGTGGGCGGACCCGCGGTGGGGCCTCATCTCTCCTCCTCGAGGATGATCTCGGCGGCGCGGTGGCCCGTCGCGAGGCTGATCCCGTCGCCCGACTTCTCCTTCCACGGGCGCGCGCCCGCGAGCGTCGCGCCCGCCACCAGGACGTTCTCGTACACCGGGTCCGCGCCGGGCTCGACCGGGCGCAGGCGGTCGTCCACCGCGACGCCGACGGCGTTGAACGGGTGGTCGTCGAAGTAGCGCGGCGAGAAGCGCGGCGCGCCGGGCTCGAGCGCTCCGGCCAGCGGCAGGCCGAGGACGCGCTCACGGGCGCGCCAGCGCGAGTCGAGCTCGATCCCGCCGCTGGCCACGCCGCCGGTCGCGAGCACGACCCAGCGCGCCCGGTACGCCACCGTGCGGCCGGCCGCGCGCGCCTCGACCGTCTCCACGCGGTCGCCCGCCGGCGCTGCGCCGATCGCCTCCGAGTTGAGGATCAGGCGCCCGCCGTGCGCGCGCAGGCGGTCGCGCAGCGTGCGGAACACGCGCATGCCGGGCACTGACGGGGGCAGGGTCGGGATCTCGAACACGGGCCGCCCGAGGCGCTCCTGCAGATCGCTCCAGACGCCGTGCGGGTCCTCGAGGCCGAGCCCGGCGGGGAAGCCGATGCGCGCCGCGCCGTCCAGCCGGCGCGCGACCTCGGCCGCGACCTCCGCCCGGAAGCCGGGGTCGTCGAGTGCGCGGCCGAGGCCCAGGCTGTTGGCCTCCGGGCGCCCGTCGAGGCGGCGCGCGACCACGACCGCGCGCGCGGGCACGCCGCCCCGCGAGACGTTGTCCGCCAGGTACGCGGCGTGGAAGTCGCGCAGGACCTGGAAGCCCACGACGAGCATCGGCGCACCGTCGCGCAGGTCGCCCGCGGCCATCGTCTCGGGCACGACGGCGGACGGCTTGGCGGCGCCGACGGTGGTCGCCAGCAGCAGGTTCTGGCCGAGATCGCCCCGGTAGCCATACGCGCCGAGCGGACCACCCACGAACTGCGCCCTGAACCACTCGATGCTCGCGGCGACGCCGTCCGCGCCCATGCGCGCGTACGGGTGTCCGTAGTCCACGTCCGCCAGCGCCTCGCCCGGGCGCTCGACGACCCGGTCCCCGCCGGCCGCGTAGCCGAGCACGTCGATCGTCCCCGGCGCCAGGTGCGTCGCGCCGACGCCCTTGGCCAGCACCATCACCCGCGCGCCGGCCTCCGCCAGCCGCGTGGCGGCGGTCAGGCCGGCCAGCCCGGCGCCGATCACCAGCACGTCGTACGACGGCGCGGCCCATCCGGGACTTGTGGTCCTGTCCGCGCCACCGCTCACCGCGGCAGGTGCTCCACGTCGAGCAGCCCCTGGAAGATCCAGTCGTCGAGCCGCGCCTGGCGGAGCTGGTCGCCGTAGAGGATCGGCCAGACGCCCTTCCAGCGCTCCTGCAGGAAGTCGCTCAGCGACGCGTTCGCCTGCGGCGCGTCGATCTGCTCGACCGCGTGCAGGATCCCCGTGGCCCGGTAGATGCAGAAGCCGCCCTGGCACGGGCCCATGCCGAGGCGGAGGCTGCGCCGGATGTCGTCGAGGTTCGTCGTATCGCGCCGGCGCATGGTCTCCTCCAGGCGC
>DATAAR010000039.1:0-6659 GCA_036259975.1 Solirubrobacteraceae bacterium
ATCTTCCCGATCGATCAGGAGACGCTGCGCTACCTCGAGTTCTCGGGCCGCCCCCAGGAGCTCATCGATCTCGTCGAGGCGTACACGAAGGAGCAGGGCCTCTGGCACGACGAGAACAGCGAGGAGCCGACCTACTCGGACACGCTCGAGCTCGACCTCGGCGACGTCGAGCCGTCGCTCGCCGGCCCGAAGCGCCCGCAGGACCGCGTGCCGCTGACCGACGCGAAGGAGAGCTTCCGCGCCGCGCTGGCGGAGCTGGTCGGCGAGGACGTCGGTCAGGAGATCGCCGACAGCCACGACGAGGCGGTCGCCGAGACCTTCCCGGCCTCCGACCCGCCCGCCGACGGCTCCCCGGGCCACGAGGGCGCGCCCAGACCGCCGGCGCCCGAGCGGGCGGTCGCCGCCGGCGCCACGGTGGCCGAGCGCTCCGAGACCGCGGTGGATGTCACGATGCTCGGCGAGACGTTCAAGCTCGACCACGGCCACGTGGTGATCGCCGCCATCACGTCGTGCACGAACACCTCGAATCCGTCGGTCATGCTGGGCGCCGGCATCCTGGCGCGGAACGCCCGGGCCCGCGGCCTGCTGCGCCAGCCATGGGTCAAGACGTCGCTGGCCCCCGGTTCGAAGGTGGTGACCGAGTACCTGAAGCGCGCGGGGCTGCAGGAGTCGCTCGACGAGCTCGGCTTCAACCTCGTCGGTTACGGCTGCACGACATGCATCGGCAACTCCGGGCCGCTCCCCGACGAGATCTCCGCGGCGGTGAATGAGGCCGACCTCGCCGTGGTCTCCGTGCTGAGCGGCAACCGGAACTTCGAAGGGCGCATCAACCCCGACGTGAAGATGAACTACCTCGCGTCGCCGCCGCTGGTCGTCGCGTACGCGCTGGCGGGGACGATGGACATCGACCTCGCCGAGGACCCGCTCGGCATCGACGGCGAGGGCAACGAGGTCTACCTGCGCGACCTGTGGCCGTCCGAGCAGGAGGTCGCCGAGACCATCGAGCACGCCGTCCAGTCGGACATGTTCCGCAAGAGCTACGGCGAGGTGTTCGAGGGCGACGAGCGCTGGAACGGCCTCGACATCCCGACCGGCGACCGCTACGACTGGTCCGACGAGTCCACCTACGTCCGACTCCCGCCGTACTTCGAGGGCATGGATCCGGAGCCCGAGGAGCTGCACGACATCGAGGGTGCGCGCGTGCTCGCCAAGCTCGGCGACAGCGTGACCACCGACCACATCTCGCCCGCCGGCGCGATCAAGAAGGAGAGCCCTGCGGGCCGGTACCTGATCGAGCACGGCGTCGAGCAGCGCGAGTTCAACTCGTACGGTGCCCGGCGCGGCAACCACGAGGTGATGATGCGCGGCACGTTCGCGAACATCCGCCTGCGCAACCAGCTCGCGCCGGGCACCGAGGGCGGCGTCACGCGCAAGCTGCCGGAGGGCGAGGAGATGTCGATCTACGACGCGGCGATGAAGTACGCCGGGGAGGGCGTGCCGCTCGTCGTGCTCGGCGGCAAGGAGTACGGCTCGGGCTCGTCGCGCGACTGGGCGGCGAAGGGCACGAACCTGCTCGGCGTCCGTGCGGTGATCGCGGAGAGCTTCGAGCGCATTCACCGCTCGAACCTCGTCGGCATGGGCGTGCTGCCGCTGATGTTCCCGGAGGGCGAGAGCGCCGAGTCGCTCGGGCTGAGCGGCGAGGAGGAGTTCTCGATCACCGGCTGGGCCGGCCCTATGTCCGCGGGCGAGGCGCCGCCCAGGACCGTGCAGGTCCGGGCCGGGGACGTCGAGTTCCAGGCGCGGCTGCGGATCGACACGCCGAAGGAGGCGGAGTACTTCCGCCACGGCGGGATCCTCAAGTACGTGCTGCGGGAGCTGCTGGCGAGCGACTGAGCGGCGCGCCGACCGGCGACTGCGGCGGAGCAGCCGCTGGTCGCCTGTCGGCGACCGCTAAAACCTGCTCAGTACATAGGCACATCTCTTGACCGCCGCGCGCTCGGCGCGAGATCCTGAGTCACAGCTGCCGCCGCGACCTCTCTGGGGTCCAGTGTCGCGCCAGTCCGTGTGAGCGGACGGAAAGGGAGCTACTCGGGCCGTCGCGGCAGCGCCGTCGTGCTCAGAAGGAGGCAGAGCCATGCGCTCTGTTCGATCGACGCCTGTCCGCGCGCGGTGGTGCGCGCGGAGGGCACCGGCGTTCCCGCGCCGGCACACGCAGCGAGTGGCCACCATCGCCGCGGGGAGCGCATGCGTGCGCTTACCCGTGCCGCTCCGCTCGACGCTCCTCGCGGCGCTGTGCGCGGTCCTGCTCCTGCCCGCGTCCGCTCTGGCCGACGAGAACCAAGGCTGGCAGAACGACGACGCGCACATCCACTCGACCTTCGGTCTGACGATGTTCCAGACCATCTCGAGCCGGATCACCGTGCCGGTCACGACGCTGCTCCACAACAGTCGCGCGACCGTCACGCTCGTCCGCTGGTCGTGCGAATCGGACGTCAAGCAGAGCATCCCGACGAACTTCCAGGGCACCGGCGCCGGCGAGGAGAGCTTCACGGTGAACCTGACCATCGATCCATCGCTCTGCCCGAGCGGCTGGCGGGAGATCCGCGTGACCTCGAATGCCACCCTGGCCGACGGCTCGCGAGAGTTCACGACCAGCCGCGAGTGCGTGAACATCACCACGGGCAACGGCACGTCGGGGAACTACTGCGGGGGTCCCACCGTGGCCGGTCGCTGCGGCGGAGGGGCGTGGTACGAGGCCACCGAGTACCTGATCGCGTTCGTGGACTGTCGCGACTGGCGCACGGCCTCGTCCACCGGTGCCGGGTTCCGTCCCGGCGACAAGATCCGCGTTCGCACGCAGAGCGCGGGCGGTGGCAGCGCCACGTTCGACCCGGCGTTCCACGCTGACGATCTGGGCGTCGGCATCCAGTCCACGCCGGGGAGCAACGCCTGGACGACGATCACGGTTCCGTCGCTTCCGCCCGGCATGCACAGACTCCACCTGCGCGATCGGTGGCTCGGGTTCTCCGGTGCCGCCGTGATGCCGCTCAAGATCATCTCGGACGACACCACCGCGCCGACGCGGCCGGAAGGCCTGGCGGCGGCCAACGTGACCGCCACGGGCGCGACGCTGAGCTGGACCGCGTCGACCGACAACGTGGCCGTCGATCGCTACGAGGTCTTCGCCGACGGCGTTCTGGTCGGCAACACCAAGGCGCTGTCGTTCGACGTGACGGGCCTGACGTGCGGCGCTCCGCACGTCCTCGGCGTCCAGGCGCGCGACGCGGCAGAGAACGTCTCCGCCCGCGCGGAGATCACCGTCACGACGGCCGCGTGCCAGACGGACACGGGACCCCCGTCGGCGCCGTCGAACCTGCGCGCCACCGCGACCGCAGGGACGTCGATCACCCTGGCGTGGGATGCCGCGACCGACGACATCGGCGTGACCGGCTACAAGGTGTTCAAGGACGACGCCTTCGTGGCGGACGTGACCACCGGCACGTCGTTCCAGGTCACCGGGCTCGCCTGCGACACGTCGTACCTCCTCCAGGTCAGCGCCTTCGACGCCGCCGCCAAGGTCGGCGAGCGCGCCTCGCTGACCGCGAGGACGTCACCGTGCGCGCCGACGGGCGACACGACCGCGCCGTCGGCGCCGGCGAACCTGCGCTCGACCGGCTCGACGCAGACAACGGCGACGGTCGCCTGGGACGCGGCGCACGACGACGTCGGCGTGGCTGGCTACCGCGTCTTCCTCGACGGCGTGCAGGTCGGCGACCCCGGCAACGTGCTCACCTTCACCTACAACGGCCTCTCGTGCGGGTCGGCCCACACGGCGCGGGTCGTGGCGTACGACGCCGCGGGGAACGTGTCGCAGCCCTCGGCGGACTTCGGCTTCACCACGGCGGCGTGCCCGAGCGCGACGACCACGGTCACGCCGGCGGCCGACGCGTACGTCGATGCCAACTCGCCGACGAGGAACTTCGGAGCCGCCACGGTGCTGTTCGTCCACGGCAGCCCGGTGCGCCGCGCCTACATGCGCTTCGTCGTCCCGGCCGGCACGCCGAAGAGCGCCGTGCTGCGGTTCTGGTCGAACACGTCGTCGAGCAGCGGCGTCTCCGTCCATGTCGCGACCGGGACGAACGCGACGACGTGGGGTGAGTCGGCGATCACGTACCAGAACGCGCCGCCGTTCGGGGCGACGGCGATCGGCACGAAGTCGTCGATCACCATCGGCTCGAACGACGTCCCGCTCCAGGTCGCGAACCTCACCCCCGGCGCGGCCGTCACGCTCGTGATCACGCGCACCGCGACCACCCGGACCGACATCCAGTCCAAGGAGAACACCAACAAGCCGGCGCTCGTGATCACGACCTGAGCGCTGAGCTGGACGCGCGGAGCGTCCTGACGTTTCAGCTGAGCGGCGAGGCGGCGCGCGGCTCGCTGCCGTGAGCCGGCGCGTCGCCGCCGCGCGGTCGCACGGCGAGGCGCAGCGCGTTGAACAGCTCGTCGACGTCGCGCTCCTTGGCCACCGCGCCCGAGGCGCCGGCCGCGCGGGCGCGCGCGTCGAGGTCGGAGTCCCAGTCGGCTGTGTAGAGCACGACCACGGGCGGCCGCGGCGCCGCGCGGACGTCGGCACACAGCGCCAGTCCGTCCTCGTCGCCGAGGTGGCGGTCGAGCACCACGACGTCGGCCGCCGTGCGCTGCAGCGCCTGCTCCATCGCCGCGCCGTCGGCCGCCACGCCGACGCAGACGAACCCCGGCTCGGCGCGCAGGACGGCCTCGAGCCCGGCCCGCAGCACCGGGTGATCGTCGACCACGAGCACGCGGATCATCGGGCGACCATGCTTCCAGCCGCCTTGGGAGGCGTATGTACGGGTAGCCCCCGGTCGCATCGTGCGCCGGGGGCCGCCCTTGGCGACGCGCCGTCGGGGGGTGTGGCCGGCCCGCCGCCACGGCCCAGCGTAGCCAGGTCGGCCCCGGCGGGCGAGCCGCGAGCACGGCCGGTAAGGCGGGCACCAACGGCCGGCGGAACGGCTCTGTGCCGGTGGGGAACGTGACCGGCACCGACGTGTGCGCCGCGAGAGGCGAGCTCGCGGCCGAGGTCGCCGACGCCGTTCTGCTCGCGAGCGGCGCGAGTGCCACCGCGAAGCGACGGCGAGGACGGACGACAGGCGACGCATGATGAGGGCTCTCCCCCCGCTGGCTCGGGCTCGTGACGACGCCACAACGCGCGGGCGCGGCCCATCTTGCGCTCCGCCGGCCGACCGAGGCGCTCGACTACGCTGCCCCGCTATGGCGATCCCTCCCGTCCTGCGCGCCCTGCTCACCGCGACCGGGCCCTCGGGGTACGAGACCGCCCCGGCCAAGGTGTTCCGCGAGGCGGCCGGCGCGTTCGCGGAGGTCTCGGGCGACGTCATGGGGTCGTCGTGGGCGCGGGTGAAGGGGACGGCGGACGGTCCGACGCTCGCGATCGTCGGCCACATCGACGAGATCGGCCTCATCGTCACCCACATCGACGACGACGGCTTCCTGCGGTTCACCGGCGTCGGCGGCTGGGACACCCAGATCCTGGTCGGGCAGCGAGTGGACCTCGCCACGCGCGACGGCGTCGTGCCCGGCGTGCTCGGCAAGAAGCCGATCCACCTCCTCAAGGACGACGAGCGCAAGAAGGTCGCCGAGATCAAGGAGCTGCACATCGACATCGGTGCGAAGGACGGCGACGAGGCGCGCGATATGGTCCGCATCGGCGACGTCGCGGTGATCTCGGGCGAGCCGATCGAGATGCCCAACGGCCGCGCGGTGTCGCGGTCGATGGACAACCGCCTCGGCTGCTACGTCGCCTACGAGGCGGCGCGGCTCGTGGCCGAGGCGGGCGGCGCCGCGGGCGACGTGGTGGCGGTTGCCGCGGTGCAGGAGGAGACGACGTTCGGCGGCTCGCAGACCACTGCGTATGCGCTGCGACCGGACCTCGCGATCGTGGTCGACGTCACGCACGCGACCGACGCGCCGGGCATCGACGTCAACGAGCTCGGGAGCCATGCGTTCGGGTCGGGGCCCGTCATCGAGCGCGGCTCGAACCTGCATCCCGGCGTCTTCGAGCTGGTGCACGAGGCCGGGGAGGCCGAGGGCATCCCGTTCACCGTCGCCGCGTCCGCGCGGCACACCGGGACGGACGTCGACGCGATGCACCTGAGCCGGGGCGGGGTGCCGTGCGGGCTGATCGGCCTGCCGCTGCGCTACATGCACTCGCCGGTGGAGATGGTCGACCTCGCCGACGTCGACGCGGCCGCGCGGCTCGTCGCCGCAGCCGCGCGCCGGCTGGCGGCGGACGCGACGTTCGGCCGGTGAGCCGCCGGCGCGCGGCCCCCGTCGTCGCGGCGGCGCTGCTCGCCGCAGGCTGCGGCGGCCGAGACGGCGCGGTGACCGACAGCGACGCCCGCGCCGCCGCGCAGGCGATGACGTCGGCGCAGCTGGCCGGCGCGCACGTCGTGTTCCCGTTCGCCGGGACGCGCCCGCGGGCGGCGCTGCTCGCGCGGCTGCGCCGCGGCGAGGCGGCCGGCGTGATCCTGCTCGGGCGCAACGTCGGCTCGCCGGCGCGGCTGCGGGCGCTCACCCGCCGCGTGCGCGCGGCGGTTCCGCGCGGCGCGCCGCCGCCGCTG
>DATAAR010000040.1:0-1988 GCA_036259975.1 Solirubrobacteraceae bacterium
CCCGTTGTTCATCGCCCAGAGCGTGCCGCCGGCGAGGAGCGCGGCGAGCATCCCGCCCGCCGGCACCGCCTCGAGCGCGAGGCCGGCGGCGCACGTGGCCAGCACGATGTTCGCCGCGTTGAAGGCGATCTTGACCAGGGCGAGGCGGTCGAGCACGTCGCGCAGCAGCGCGCCGGCCAGGTAGGCCGCGAGGGCGGCGCCGGTGCCCTCGAGCATGAGGATGCTGACCGCGAAGACCGACGACGCGCTCATGCGCAGGTCGTCGTCCTGCATCGGCACGCGCAGGGGGACCAGCTCGGCCGCCAGCACGAACGCGGCCAGCACGACGAGCGCCGGCGAGACGCCGTCGATGTTCAGGCGGCCGGTGGCCAGCGCGAACGCGCCGAGAAGGGCTCCGGCGACGATCGTCGCGCCGGCGAACCGGTAGGCCGGATCGCGCAACACGCCCCACACATCGGCCGTTCGTCCGCCGACTTCAACAAAACTGACGAATTCCGGCCGTTAGACCGTGGCGTGGATGTTGAGCCGTACGTAGTCGATGACGGGCGGGTCGCCCAGTGCCGCGACGACGTTCGGGGCCAGCTCCTGCGCCTGCGGGTGGCCGTGGAGGCAGATCGCGGCGACGTAGGCCTGCGGGTCGGCGACCCTCGTGGGCTTGGGCTCGAGCCAGGCGCGAGCGTGCGCGAAGCCCGCGGCGCGCAGGCGGTGCTCGGTGCCCTCGGGCGTGGCGTAGAGCCACGGCGACGGACGGTCCGGGACGGCGGCGACGACCTTCGCGATGTTGCCGTGGCCGCCGCACTGGGCGACGAGGCGGCCGCCCGGCCCCAGCGCGGCGCGGAGGCGCTCGAAGAGTCGCTCGTGGTCGGTGATCCAGTGGAAGACGGCGCAGGAGAAGACGGCGTCGACCGGCTCTGGGAGCTGGAGCTCGAGGAGGTCCTGCTGCTGTACGTCGGCCCGGTCGCCGAGGCGCTCGCGTGCCTTCGCGACCATCGCCGCGTCGGCGTCTACGGCGACGACGCGGCCGCGAGGAAGGCGCTCGACGAGCAGCTCCGTCACGCGCCCGCTCCCGCAGCCTGCGTCGAGCACCCGCTCGTCACCGCGGAGGGCGAACCTCTGGAGGATCTCCCGGGCCCACGCCTCCTGCGGGTCGGCGACCTTGTCGTAGGTGTCGGCGTCCCAGCGGCCGCCGCTCACAGCGCGGTCGTCACCGGCCCGCTGCGCTCGCGCTCGCGCTCGTACGCGCCGATGGCGTCCTCGAGCTGGAGCGTCAGGCTGATGTCGTCGAGGCCGTTGAGCAGGCGGTGCTTGACCTCGGGGTCGATGTCGAAGCGGAACTCGTCGATCGTCTGCGCCTCGAGGTCGATGCGCGCGCGGCCGCGCTGGGCGATCGTGCGGCACTGCTCGGCGGGCAGCTCGATCGGGAGCAGGCCGTTCTTCGTGCAGTTGTTGCGGAAGATGTCCGCGAAGGACGGCGCGACGATCGCCTTGAAGCCGTAGTCGCCGAGCGCCCAGGGCGCGTGCTCGCGGCTCGAACCGCAGCCGAAGTTCGCGCCGGCGACGAGGATCGGGTTGTGCGGCAGGTCGAGCCCCTGCGCGCGCCACTCATGGAAGCAGAACTCGCCGAAGCCGGTCCGCTCCACCCGCTTCATGTACCGCGCGGGGATGATCTGGTCGGTGTCGACGTCGTCCCGCGGGAGGTCCGTGACGCCGCCCTCGATGATGCGCACCGGTTCCACGGTCACCACTCCCTGATGTCGACGAAGTGGCCCTCGACGGCCGCCGCGGCGGCCATCTGGGGCGAGACGAGGTGGCTGCGGGCGCCGCGGCCCTGGCGGCCCTCGAAGTTCCGGTTGGAGGTCGACGCGACGCGCTCGCCGGGGGCCGCGACGTCCGGGTTCATCCCCAGGCACATCGAGCAGCCGGCCGCGCGCCAGTCGAAGCCCGCGGCGCGGAAGACCTCGTCGAGCCCCTCGGCCTCCGCCTGCGCC
>DATAAR010000041.1:0-16386 GCA_036259975.1 Solirubrobacteraceae bacterium
TCCCGCCCAGCATCGCCGTGACCGTCAGCGTCGTGATCGTGCGCCTGATCCTCATCTCGCCTCCGGTGGGTTGGTGACCGTCTGCTCGAGGATCGCGCCGCGCGCGGGGGCGCAGCCACCACCCTAGGGCTGGACGGGGTCACCCCCGTCGCGCGGGCCCGCCGTCTCCCCGCGACCGCTCAGAACGCGCCGCTCGCGGGGAACCCCGCCTGCCGGCCTTCCACGACCAAATGGTTTCCGTTCCCCCGCGGGCGGCCGAGGCGCCATCCGCAACACCCCACCGCGGGCGCCGACGTCCGGGGGTAGCCGTCGGCGAAGAGAACGGCTCGCAACCCCGGCGAGCCGTTCCTGCTCGGCTGCTCACCCGCGGCGGGTTGGACCGCGGCGGCGCTGGACCGACCGAGCAACATCCCGTTTCCCCCGGCCCGAAATGTCGATTCGTCGCGATTGGCTGAAGTGTTATTGCAGGGGCTCCAGCCTCGGGCGTACCATCGCGCCCTCACATCAAGTGCCCCCGCGGTTGCATGAGCGACGAGCCGCCTACACCCGACGAGAATGAGTCGGACGCAGAGCAGTACCGGATCTTGCAGGCCAAGCGCATCATCGTTGCCTGCGAGCGTCTCGGTTACGACGATCCTCGCGAGCTCGGCTCTGAGCAAGTGGAGCGCGTGCAGCAGGAGATCGCGGCCAACAGGGACACCATCGATGCGACGGTGGCGCAGCGCTGGCCGGAGACCTTCGGGGGACTGGAGTGACCGCGCGGAGAGTGAAGGACTGACGCTGCCGCCGCTGCGACCACGACGGCCGTGCTAACAAGATGCTCGCGAACGCGCTACGACGCGCCGTTACCGAGCGGCATCTGGGCTCCAACACCATCGAACCGCCTGCAAACCTCGGACTCGCGATACTGGCCGCCACGTGTCGTCAGGACGCGAAGAGAACCAGCTGTTCTGAGAGCCTCCGTCCGCCCGGTGGAATTCGGGCCGGTCTCTTCCGAGGCGCCGACGAGCGGGACTGCTCCAAGACGTCTGCGCCGTCGGGCTTGGCCGACGGGCGCAGGAACTGCTGCGGCCTGCGCCAGAGCGCCGGCGGCCCCGCCCGCTGTCGTGGCGGACGGGGCGCGCCATCCCCGGGCTTGTCTGGAGCCAGCGGGCTGCGACCTGAAGAGGGATGAGGGCCGCTCCATCCGTGGAGCGGCCCCGACGTCTTCCCGAGAACCCCCCGAAGACCCTCCATCCGCTCTAGACGGGCGAGGTCCGTGAAGGTTTCGCACTTTCTCGCGCATCCGCGAGAGCCGCGAGCCGCGGAGGATCGCTGTCCGAAGCGCGGCGGCCTCGCATCGCGTGGATCGGGCACGTCGTTCGAGGCGTGGGGTGTGGAGGGCGGCCACCCAACCCGGCCGCAGTGTCCTCGCCGGTGGTTCGGCGATCGCGTGCGCGGCGCGGGCTGCAGTCCGCTATCTGCACGCGGCCGGTGTCGGCGCGTTCGCGGAGTGGGGGCCGGTGCGACGGGGCAGCAGGTACACCTCGTAGTAGTCGGCCCCGGAGGCACCGGCGATCACGCGGTGCACCTTCCGGCCGGCGCCGTCGACGAAGCCTCGGCTCCGCCCATAGCTCTTGCGCGTGCACCGGCCCGCGGAAGCCACCTCGTAGCGCAGCGATCCGGCCTGGACGGTGACGATGGCCGGCCCCGGATGGGTGTGAAACTCGACCGCCTCGTTCGGGCCCAGGCGCTTGTGCTCGATGAAGACGTCTGTCTTCCCCGTTCGCATCGCGCGGGCGACCTCCGTAGCCGGGACGTTGTTGACGGTGCTGTGGGCGGTCAGGAACCCGGTCGGCACGGTCGTGGGGTCCACCTGCGGATGCGCTGCGATGGCTACGCCAGTGCTGCCTGCGGCGGCGAAGGCGAGGACGGCCAGCACATGGTTGCGACGCACGGCGTGTCTCCTTCCTCGCGCCCCCGGCACATGGCCCTGCGGTGCGAGTGTCGACCGACGGCGCGCCACAAGTCAACCGGCCCGGCTCACGCGCGCGCAGCGGGCGCGCCGCGTCGAGCAGGAGCGCGGCGGCCCGCCCACTCAAGACGGCGAACGCGGCGCTCACCCGACCCGCGGACGTCGTGCCGGTGCGCCGCAAGAAGACGTCGGGCGAACACGCTCCTGACGAAGGGTGCCGGCCAGCCCCGAGCGGCCTTCACTTCGCTCTCCGCTGAAGCGATGAATGGCCTGCAAACGAGCGGTTCTCGACACCGGCTAGCATGAGGGGCACGTATGAACCAGAACGAGCTGTTCTGACTGCCGGCCGACGATCGCCAGCGGACGGAATGCAGCGCGACCGCGAGGAATCGCAGCGCTGATGACCTCCACCGCCGCAGCGCTCCTGATGGACCGGCTCGGCCTCACCGAGGACGAGCTCTGCGCCGCGCTCGGGGTCGATCCCCTGAGCGTCATCGCCGGCGAGCTCGACGACAAGCCGCAGCTGCCGATCCTGCTTGCGCTCACCGGGGAGGCGGCCGAGCGGGTCGGCGCGCCCGTCCTGCGGCGCTGGGTGCGGGCCGCCGGCCCCAACGGGCGGCCGCTGGACCATCTGCTCGGGCGCGACTACGCCGCGTTCGAGGACGACCTCGGCGCCCTCGCCGAGCGCGGGTTCGTGCTGCGCCGCCGGAGCTGAGGGCGCGGCACCGTCGCGCCCACCGGCTGGCCGCCGGGTCGCCCGCAGCGCACCGCCTCGGCCGCTTGGCTCTCGGCGACGGGTCGCCCGACAGATGCCGGTGACGGGGCGTAAGCCCGTCGCGCGCAAGCGACCGACCGCGGCGCGTGCCGCGCCGAACGGGCCTCGCGCGGCATGCGCGGCGAGCACCGGGTTCGACATCCTGGCGCCCGGTTTGCGCCGCGCGGACGATAATCATGGGTATCCCGCTCGTGCACCCTTCGCGGAGCGGGGCGATGAGCGCAGGAAGAAGGAGGGATCGATGGACGAGCAGCACGGCCGTTTCGAGGACGACCCCGACGACCTCCTGCGCCGCGCGCTCATCGATCCCGAGGCGTCGCTCGCCGTGGCGCTCAAGGTCCAGGGCCTCGCCCTGAGCGACGCGCTGACCGTCGTCTTCCACGGCCGCGCCGACCTGGGCACGATCCAGACCTACGTCGCCCACGGCCCCCGCGGCGCGGGGAGCGCGATCGGCGCCGACGAGCTCCTGCGCGTCCCGTGCGATCTCGACCTCGGCGACGCCGAGACTCGGGACGAGGCGGAGGAGGCCTACGTCGAGCAGGCACGTACGCTGCGCGACGCGCTCGTGGCCGCGGACACGGTCCTCGCCATCTGGCGCGAGCCGCTCGCGGAGCTCGCTGAGAGCGAGGTCGGGATCAGCCGCTCCATCGAGCTCGGCGTGAAGCTGCCGGCGCACCGGCTGATGCCGGTCGCGCTCGTGGCGCCCGACCGGCATCTCACCGTCGCGCCCGTCTGCGGCGCGCGCACGCTGGCTGAGGGCCGGCCCCCGATGGGCATCGCGTGCGCCCAACAGGACGTCGCGCACGTCTACCCGCTCCCCGACGACCCCGAGCGCTGCCTGGAGGACTTCGCCCAGCGCGCGGCGGAGCACGCGCGCCGCATGGCCGAGCGTCTCGAGCACCAGGAGGCGTCCGTGCGCCGGTTCATGGAGCTCAGCGGCGGCGACGACCGCCCCGCGCCGCCGGTGTAGCGCCGCGCGCTCGACGGCGGCCGGTGCCGGGCGGGCGGACCGCCGCCTCACTACCCTGCCCGGCCCGTGTCCCGCCGTTCCCTCATCCTGATCGCCGCGATCGCGGTCGTCGTGTTCGTGGCGGTCTCCGTCGGCCTGGCGCGCTGGCTGACGAGCGAGAACCAGGAACGCGGCGACGTTTTCGCGCTCCTGCAGGCCCAGGCCCGCGGCGACGCGCGCGCCATGCTCGCCCGGCTCTACGGCTGCGAGCGTGACCGGCGCTGCGCCGAGGGGGTCCAGCGCAACGCCCGCCGCCTCCGCCGCCCGGGCGAGGTCAAGATCCTCGCGTACCAGTCGTCCACCTCCTACTCCCTCGGCACGGCCCGCGGGCCGACGCGCGTGGCGTGGACCGTGGTCGACCGCGGTCTGCCCGTGGTGCAGTGCGTCGACGTCGAGCGCCGCGGCACGGTGCTGGCCGGACGAGCGATTAGGCTGCTCGGCCTCAGCCAGCCGATCGACCGGCAGGCGTCCTGCTGATCGCCGGCCGGCCCGCGCGGACCCCCGCCGCAACGCCGGCCCGCTCCCCGTGTTGAGGGCCCCTGGAATGCGCCTGCCCAAGATCCTGTTGCTCACCGTCGCCGTGCTGGTGGCCACGACCGCGACCGCGGCGGCCCAGTCGACGGTCTCCACGCCGAGCGCCCGGACCCTGTACGAGAACGGCCCCTCCGGGCGCTTCCTCATGGACGGCACGTGGCTGCGCAAGCTCGACAACCGCCAGAGCGGTCCGCAGCGCGAGACCGGCACCGCGGGCTGGACGCGCGTGACCGTTCCGAACGCCTGGAACGCCGGCGACGACAGCGACGCCTCGTTCGCCGGCGGCGTGGGCTGGTACCGCAAGGACTTCCGCTTCCCGAGCAGCAACCGCGCGCTGTCGTGGGTCGTCCGCTTCGAGTCCGTCAACTACCGCATGAGGGCGTGGCTCAACGGCCGCCCGATCGGAACGAACCGCGGCGCGTACCTGCCGTTCGAGCTGCGCCTCCCGCGCGGGCTCATCCGGCGCGGGCGCGTCAACCGCCTGGTCGTGCGCGTCGACAGCCGCCGCTTCCCGACCGACTTCCCGCCTGCCGGCCTGTCGACCACCGGCGTGCCGACCGGCGGCTGGTGGAACTACGGCGGGATCCTGCGCGAGGTCTATCTGCGCCGGATCGCCGACATCGACTTCAACACGGTCGTCGTCCGGCCGAACCTGCCGTGCGCGACGTGCGCCGCCAGCGTCACCTACCGCGTCACGCTGCGCAACTACGGCCAGCGCGCGCGCCGCATCAACGTCCGCGCGCGGTTCGGCTCGCGGCGGATCAACCTCGGCCGCCGCTCGATCGGCCCGCGGCGGTTCACCACCTTCACCCGCACGGTCGGCATCGGCCGGCCGCGCCTGTGGTCGCCCGACAGCCCGGCGCTCTACGACGCCCCGCTCACCGTGAGCTCGGGCGGCCGCACGCTGCAGCGCTACTCGCTGCGGACCGGCGTGCGCTCGATCAAGGTCGTCGGCGGGCGCCTCGTGTTGAACGGGCGGCCGCTGAACTTCCGCGGCGTCTTCGTGCACGAGGACGACAAGCGGCGCGGCTTTGCGATCGACAACCGCGTGCGCGAGCGTCAGCTCGGATGGACGCGCCAGCTCGGCGCGACGATGCTGCGCGGCCACTACCCGCTGCACCCGTACTACCAGGAGCGCGCGGACGAGCTCGGGATCATGCAGTGGTCGGAGGTGCCGGTGTACTCCGTCCGGGCCCCCTACCTCAAGCAGGCGCTGGTCCGCCAGCTCGCAGCGCGCGAGCTCGAGTCGAACATCGAGGCCAACGGCAACCACCCGTCGGTGATCACCTGGTCGATCGGCAACGAGCTCAGCTCGCGCCCCGGCCCGGTGCAGGGCGACTACATCCAGCGCGCGGCGACCGCCGCCAAGCGGCTCGACCCGTCGCGCCCCGTGAGCTACGCGGTCGCCGGCTACCCGTCGGTCGGCTGCCAGGCGCGCTACGGCCCGCTCGACATCATCGGCGTCAACGACTACTTCGGCTGGTACCCCGGCCCCGGCGGCCAGATCGCCGACCGCACGCTGCTTTCCGAGTACCTCGACCAGGTGCGCGCGTGCTACCCGCGCAAGGCCATCGTGGTGAGCGAGTTCGGCGCCGAGGCGAACCGTCCGGGACCGGTGGAGGAGAAGGGCACGCTCGCGTTCCAGCAGGACTTCGTCAACTTCCACCTCGGCACGTTCGCCACCAAGCCGTGGCTGTCCGGGGCGATCTACTTCGCGCTGCAGGAGTTCCGCGTCCGCCCGAACTGGGACGGCAACAACCCGCGCCCGAACCCGCCGATCCACCAGAAGGGCCTGGTCACGTTCGACGGGGTACCGAAGCCCGCGTTCGCCGACGTGCAGCGGCTCTTCCGGGCGACGACGCAGATCGGGCCCGCGCCGGCGCGCTGAGGGGACCGCCCCTGGTGCACCGGCTGCTCAGGCGACGTCTCCGGCCGCCGGTCGGCCACCGCATGGCCGTGAAGCTGATCGACGTCGCGTTGTGCTTCGTCGTCGGTGTGCTGGCCCGCTCGCACCGGCGTGCGCTCACCGACCTGCTCGCCGGCACGACGCTCGTCCGCGACCGCTGAGCCCCAGCCCGTGCCGCCCCGGCGGCGCGCGCCTCGCTACCATCAGCCGTCGCCCATGGCCTCCGAATCGACGAAGCTGACGCTCACCCCGCGCGACGCCTCGAGCTCGCGCGCCACGCGCCGCCTGCGCCGCCAGGGCCAGGTCCCCGGCGTGATCTACGGCGGCGGGGCCGACCCCGTCCCGTTCCAGGTCGACGAGCGCGAGCTGCACCATGCGCTCGCCGCGCGCGGCGCGGTCCTCGAGCTCGCGATCGACGGCTCGTCGACGCCCGCGGTGCTCAAGGACGCCCACTACCACCCGGTGCGCGGCGAGACCCTGCATGTGGACTTCCTGCGCGTCCGCCTCGACGTGGCGATCCACGCGACCGTCCTGCTCGACCTCGTCGGCGCCGAGGAGGCGCCCGGGGTCAAGGAGGGCGGCGTGCTCGAGCAGGTCACGCGCGAGGTCAACATCGAGGCCCTCCCGGGCGACATCCCCGAGACGATCCAGCACGACGTGTCGCAGATGCAGATCAACGAGACGGTGACGCTCGCGGCGGTCACGCCGCCCAGGGGCGTCACGCTGATCGACGATCTCGAGGAGACGGTGATCGCCACGCTCGTGCCGCCGACGGTCGACGTCGAGGCCGAGGAGGAGGCGCTCGAGGAGGAGACCGAGCGCGTCGGCGAGGGCGCCGGCGAGCTCGAGGGCTCCGAGGTGGACGCGGATGCCGGCGACGTGCCGGCCGACGCGGGCGACGCGCAGACCGAGTAGCGCCCGCCGATGCGGCGCCTGCTCGGCGGCGGGGGCGGCTCGTCCGCCCCGGTCGACTGGCTGATCGTCGGCCTCGGCAACCCGGGCGAGCGCTATGCGCGCACGCCCCACAACGTCGGCTTCGCGGTGGCCGAGCTGCTCGCGAAGCGCTGGGAGCTGCCGAAGCCCAAGCAGCGCTACGCGGGCCTGTTCACCGACGGGCGCACCGGCCCGGGCGGGCCGCGCGTGGCGGTGCTCTGGCCACAGACCTACATGAACGAGGCGGGCCGCTCGGTGGGTCCGGCACGCGGCGCGCTGCACCTCGACCTCGACCGCGTGCTCGTGGTCCATGACGAGATCGACCTGCCCTTCGGCGAGGTCCGCAGCCGGCTCGGCGGCGGGCTGGCCGGCCACAACGGGCTCAAGTCGTTGCGCCAGGGCCTCGGCTCGGCCGACTTCGCGCGCGTGCGCGTCGGCGTGGGGCGCCCCGACTCGACCGACCCCGACATCGTCGCGGCGCACGTGCTCGGGCGCTGGCGCCAGGGCGACGCCGAGGTCCGCGCGCTCGTGGACGCCGCGGCGGACGCCGCCGAGCGGATCGTGCTCGGCGAAGCCCCGCTGTAGCGCGGCTCAGCGCGACGGGGGGACCGGCAGGTCGCGCGGCGCGGCCGCAGCGGCCTCGTTCTCGGCCCGCACGGCGGTCCAGATCTCCTCGCGGTAGACCGGGACGGAGCGCGGCGCGGTGACGCCGATGCGCACCGTGTTGCCGGCGACCTCCACCACCTCGATGGTGATGTCCTCGCCGAGGACGATCTTCTGCCCGGCCCGCCGGGTCATCATGAGCATCGCGGTTCCTCCTTGGATTCCGTCGTCTCTGGCCGTGAAGGTGACTGCCCGGCTCAGCCCACCGGGTGCCCGAACAGCGGGGCGCGGACGGGCGGGTCGCCGGCGTCGTTGATGACCTGGAAGCCGCGGCCGCCTGTGATCACGATGGGCGCGCGCAGGTTGGCGGTGAAGTCCTCCGCCGCGCCGGTCGCGCGCACGGTCACATAGACGTCGCTCTCCGACGGGTCGGTCACGCCGATCCGCTCCGCCTCCGAGTCCGACAGCTCGATCTCGTAATCCGTGAAGAAGTTCCAGGGCCGCGTGATCGGGAGCGCGAGATCCGGGTCCTCCATCGAGTGCAGCCAGACGAACGTCCCGTCGTCGCCGTGGGGCACCAGCGCGTAGCGGGTGCCGCGCAGGCCGATGAGCCCGTTGGGGAACTCGACGACGGCGTCGTCGGCCAGCTCCACGTCGCCGAATCGCGTGCTCTTGAGGGTCTGGGTCATCGCTCTCGAGTGGACGCTAGCGGAGGAAGTCCAGCAGCGACGACTGCACGATGCGGCTGCCCGCGTTGAGCGCGGACTGGTAGACGGCCTGCTGCGTGGAGTAGTCGATGAGCGTCTTGGCCATGTCGGCGTCCTCTGTCTCCGAGAGCAGCGCGGTGGCCGACTCCTCGGTCTGGTCGAGGCGCGCGGCCGCGGTCTCGAGCCGGTTCACGCCGGCGCCGACCTCGGCGCGGATCCCGAGCAGGTTCTCGATCTGCCCGGTCAGGTCCTTGAGGTCCTGCGTGCCGAGCGACACCGTATCGCCGGAGCGCAGGTGCGCGGCGACGTTGCGCAGGATGTCGAGCATCTTGCCGTCGCCCGGAGCGCCGCCGAGGACGCGGTCGCCGGTCGTGTTGACGTCCATGCGCACCGAGGGGCCGATCTCCCGCTGCTGCTTGACCGAGTCGCCGCCGTAGGTGTCGTTGGGAGCCGCCGGCGGCGGCAGGACCCGCGAGTCGTACGGCGGGACGTTGGTGCGCGAGCCGCTGAGCACGTACCGGCCGTCGTACGTGCCGTTGGCCTCCTGCTTCATGCCGGCGATGAGCTGCTCGATCTCGGCCGCGATCGCCTCGCGGCTCGTGTCGGGCAGCGTGTCGCTGGCGCCCTTGATGACGAGCTCTCGCGCGCGCTGCGCCATGTCACCGATGTGCGAGAGGGCGGTGTCGGTGACCGCCATCCAGCCCTGCGCCTCCTCCACGTTGCGCGAGTGCTGCCGGATGCCGCCGAGCTCGTTGCGCAGCGCCATGGCCCGCCCCGCGGCGTACGGGTCGTCGGAGGCGCGCGTGATCGCCTTGCCCGAGGACATCTGGCGGCGCGTCGCCGCCTGGCGGCTCGCGACCTCGTTGAGGTCCGCGAGGACGGACCGGGAGATCATGTTGTTCGTGATTCGGGTGCCCACGGTTACAGCCCCACCCGGCCGGTGCGGTTGATCAGGGTGTCGAGCATGTCGTCGGTGGTGTTCATCGCTCGGGCGGACGCCTGGTAGGCGCGCTGGAAGCGGATGAGGTTCGTCATCTCCTCATCGAGCGAGACGCCGGAGACGCTCTCCCGACGGTCCTTGAGGTTGTCGGTCAGGACTTGCGCCGTGGCCTCCTGGCGCTTGGAGTCGGCGACCGCGCTGCCGATCGCCGTGACCATCTGCGCGTACTCCTTGTCGATGGCACCGCCGCGCAGCGCGGCGATGTCGAGGGCGGTCTGATTGGCGCCGGGCCCGCCGGGGCCCGCGCTCAGCGTGGCCGCGGTGATCGCCGGGTTCAGGGCGAGCACGGGCGTGCCGGCCGGGCCGATGCCATAGGTGAACAGCGGCGTGCCCGGGTTGTCGCGCTGGTAGATGTCGTTGACGGTCGTGACGCCGGTGCCGGCCGACGTGCCGGCGATCATCTGCGCCACCCGGTCGAGCGACTGCTGGTAGGCCGCGAGGGGGCCGGTCGGCGAGGCGAGGTCGGAGAGCGCGCCGAGGCGGCCGCCCGGCGACGAGGTGAACGTCATCGGGAAGGCGCCGGCGGGAACGCGCGCGACGCCGGTGGTGTCGTCGCTTTCCACGATCGTCACGCCGCCGAGCGCGACGTCGGTGCCGCCGGCGGGCGACGCCGTGACGGACACCTGGCCCATCTCGGAGAGCTTGTCGAGCAGCAGGTCGCGCCGGTCGTACAGGTCGTTTGGCTGCGCGCCGGTGAGCTCCGCGTCGCGGATCGCGTTCATCGTGCCGGCGAGGTCGGCCGCCATCCGGTGGATGTCGCCGCCGCTCGCCGTGAGGGCGCTGAACTCGGCGCCGGCCTGCGTGACGGCGGCGGACAGGCCCGTCTGGAGCTGATTGATGTTGTCGGCCAGGGCGCGCGCCTTGTCGACCACGGCCTGGCGCGCGGCCGGGTTCTCGGGCGCGTTGGACAGGTCGCCGAACGCGCCCCAGAACCGCTCGAGCGCGGCGGCCACGCCGTTGCTCCCCGGCTCGGCCAGCGCCAGCTCGACGTGCTGCAGCGAGTTCGAGCGGGCCGACTTCTCGCCGAGGCTCATGTTCTGAGCGCGGTACTGGAGGTCGAGAAACTGGTCGCGGACGCGCTGGTAGGACATCACGTCGACCCCGGTGCCGAGCAGAGAGCCGGTGCCGTTCAGCGCGCCGGCGGGGATCGCCAGCGGCTGGGTCGTGCCCAGCACGGCCTCCTGGCGCGTGTAGCCGACGGTGTTGGCGTTGGCGACGTTGTGGTTGGTGACGTCCAGGGCCCGCTGCTGGGCGAGGAGCCCGCGCAGCATGGTCTGGATGCCCATGAAGGTGGAGACGGCCATGGTGGTCAGGCTTGGAGGTCGAGGACTCGGTGGCGGGCGGGCGCGGAGCGCGCGGCGCGCGCGCCTCCCGATGCCGGCGGCCGGTAGCCGGCCTGCGGCTCCTGGCCGATGAGGCGGGTCAGATGGTCGAGGAACGCCATCTCCTGGCGCATGAGCGCGCGATTGATGCCGTGCACGCGGGCGATCTCGGCGAGCAACCCGCGCAGCTCGGCGCTGCGCGCCCGGGCGAGGTCGGCCTCGGCCGGCGCCATGAGCTGGGCGATCGCCTCGAGCGTCACGCTCTGCGGCGCGAGCCCGAGCGCCTGGCCGGCACGGGACAGGAGGCCGGCGCGCTCGTTCTCCAGGCGGGCGCGGGCGCCCATCTCGGCCTGGATCTCGGTCATCGACGCGAGCACGCCGTCGACCTGGCGCTCGCGGACGGCGGCGCCCTGGCGGAGGATGGACTCCAGCAGGCGGCGGGCGGAGACGATCTGGGCGTCGAGGTGCGAGAGCACCTCGGTGCCGAGCGGCGTGACGGCGGGCAGCAGGGTCACGGCCGGCTCCGCATCGTCAGGTAGAGGTCGTGGGCCAGGCCGAGGCCGCCGGCGCTCGTGACCGCGTCTGCGAGCGTGCCGGGCAGCATGTCGCGGTACGCGGCGGTGGCGGCGGTCTCGCCGCCCTCCTCGCCGTCCTCGGCGCTCAGCGCCTTCGACGCCGTCGACATGGTCTTCGTGAGCTGCTCGGTCAGCATG
Organism: Solirubrobacteraceae bacterium; assembly: GCA_036259975.1. Classification (GTDB taxonomy): domain Bacteria; phylum Actinomycetota; class Thermoleophilia; order Solirubrobacterales; family Solirubrobacteraceae; genus JAOPZW01. Next base: position 11,457 of record DATAAR010000041.1, read on the forward strand.
CGCTCGAACCCGAGCGCGGCGCGGTAGGTCTCCTCGGCCTCCTTGCCCGCCTTGCGGACGTCGGCCGGGATGACGCCGGGCGTGCTCAGCGAGATGCCCTCGAGCCCGCTCATGCCTTCACCTGGTTGGCGATCTGCAGGATCTGGTCCTGCATCTGGACGGCCTTGCTGGCCATCTGGAAGCTGCGCTGCGACTCCATCATCTGCGTCATCGCGTCGGCGATGTCGACGTTGGAGGACTCCAGCGCGCCCTGGACGACCCGGCCGGCGGGCAGCGCCTGCGCCGGGCCGCTGGCCGCGGTGGCGACGAAGAGGCTGTCGCCGGCGGACTGCAGCGCCTGCGGCGCCCGGACCGTGACGAGCTGGATGCGGCCGATCGCCCGGTCGCCGGCGGACACGGTGCCGTCCTGCGCGATGCGCACGTCCGACTCGTTCGTGCCGGCCGGGACCGTGATCGCGGGCTGGAGCAGCTCGCCGCGCTGCGTGCTGAGGCGACCGGTGCGGTCGAGCCGCAGGGCGCCGTCGCGCGTGAGCGCGGTGGTACCGTCGGCGCGGCGGACCTGCAGGAAGCCGTCGCCCTCGATGGCGACGTCGAGCTTGTTGCCGGTCTCGCGCAGCGCGCCCTGGGCGAAGCCGCGGCCGACGGGCGTGGCGGCCGCGCCGGCGCCGCTGGACACGACGCCCGTGCGGTCCTGCGTGTACAGGAGGTCGCGGAAGGCGACGCGCGTGTGCTTGTAGCCGGTCGTGTTGACGTTCGCCACGTCGTTGGCGAGCGTGTCGATCCGCTGCTGCTGCGCCGTCATGCCTGCGGCGGCGCTGTACAGGCCTTCGAGCATGGGTCTCCTAGGTTGGGAGCCCGGCTTCCGCTCTGCGGTCCAGCCGGTTCTCGGGAATCTCGTCCGATTGATCGTCCGGCCGCGACGGAACTTGAGCCGCCGCCTGGACGTCTGATCGGTGCCGCCGTCCGGGCCGGCACTGGGCGCTACAGCGCGCCAACCTGATTGGCGGCCTTGCCGAGCGTCGAGTCGATGGTCGTGATCACCTTCTGGCCCGACTCGTAGGCGCGCAGCGAGGCGATCATGTCGACCATCGCGCGGGTGGGATCCGAGCCCGAGCCCTCGAGCGCGCCGGCGCGCACCTCGCCGGCGGCGCGGCCCGCGGCCGCCGTGCCCTGCATCAGCGCGTCGCCGACCTTGCGGGCGTTGGCGACGGTGAACAACCCGATGCCGGCGGGATCGACCTTGCCGTCGGCGCCGATGCGGACCGGCTGGCCGTTCTGGCCGAGGACGGCGTTGCCGCGCTGGTCGACCAGCGTGCCGTTGGCCGCCGCCGAGAACTGGCCGTTGCGCGTGTAGCGCACGCCCTGCGCGGTCTGGACGGCGAAGAAGCCGTCGCCCTCGACCGCGAAGTCGAGCGACTCGCCGGTGTCGCGGATCGGTCCCGCCGTCATGTCGGTCACCTGGCGCTCGATGCGCGAGCCGAGGCCCAGCGGGCCGACGGGCGCACCGGTCGCCGTGTTCGAGAGCAGCAGGTCGCCGAAGCTTCCCTGCACCGCCCGGTCGGCCTTGTAGCCCGGGGTCGAGGCGTTGGCCAGGTCGTTCGCGATGAGGTCCTGGCGGGCCATCTCGCTGACCATGCCGGACGCCGCGATGTAGAGACCGCGTTCCATGGCCCCTTCATCGGCGCCCGGTAGTCATCCTTGAGCGATGGACGTGCTGCGCGTGCAGGCCGCGCTGCTGCGGGCGAACATGCCCGACCTCGTGCTGCGCCCGGGGCTGATGCTCCCGGCCAAGGTGCTCGAGCGCGCGGGACAGCACGGCATCCTGCTCCTCGCCGGCACGCCGCTCAGCGCCGAGCTCCCCGACGAGCTGCGGGCGGGCGCGAGGCTGCGCCTGCGCGTGGAGGAGGTCGGCCCCGACCGGATCGTGCTGCGCGCCGTCGACACGCCGGCCGCTCCGGGGGCGCAGCCGCTCCAGCCGCCGCCGCCCGACGTCGCGCTGCCGCTGCCGGGCGGACGCCAGGCCGAGGTCCGCGTGACCGAGCGCGCGGACGAGCGCCGCGCCGACGCGCCCGCGGCGGTCGCGCTCGCCTACGACTCGCCGGCGCTGGGGACGCTCGACCTGCGGCTCGTGCTGCAGCCGGGCGCGGGGCTCGCCGTCACGGTGGGCGCGACGGCCGGGGCCCCGGAGGACCAGGCGCGCGCGGCGGCCGACGCCCTGCGCGCGGCGCTGTCGGAGGCGACGGGCCTGCCGGCGAGCGTGCGCGTCGTCGCGCGGCCGCCGGAGCCGAGGGTCGACCTCTATGCCTGAGCGGCCGAGGCGCGCGGCCGCGCTGCGCTACACGGAAGGTGCCGAGGCGCCGGAGGTCGTCGCCGCCGGCGCGGGGGAGGCCGCCCGCGCGATCGTGGAGGCGGCGCGCGCCGCGGGCGTCCCCGTGCGCGAGGACGCGGCGCTGGCGGAGGCGCTGTCGCGCCTGGACATCGGGCGCGTCGTGCCGCCCGAGCTGTACGTCGCGGTGGCGGAGGCCCTGGTGTGGGCCTACCGCCTGGACGCGCGCGCCGCCGGCGGCGGCGCTACGCCACCTCGCGGAACAGCGCCTCGTCCTCGGTGAGGGCGCTCCGCAGCGAGCGCTTCAGCTCGGAGTGGATCTGGCAGACGCGGCTCTCGGACACGCCGAGGACCTCGCCGATCTCGCGCAGCGTCAGCTCCTTGACGTAGAGCAGGATCGCGATCTCGCGCTGGCGCCGCGGGAGGCGGCCGAACGCGCTGCGGAAGCGCTCCTTGGCGTCGCTCAGCGCGCTGACGTGCTCGGGATCGGTGGAGACGTCGTCGGCGGTCAGCGTGTCGACGCGCTCGACGTTCGAGTCCTCCTCGCCCGGCACGATCGCGTTCAGCGAGGTCAGGTCGGACGTGGCGATCTTCTGCTCGCGCTCGCGCAGCTCGGCCGGCGTGGTGCCGAGCGAATCGGCGAGCTCCTCGCGAGTGGGCTGGCGGCCGTGCACGCCGGCGAAGTTGCGCCGTGCGTTCTCGATGTCGCGCTCCCAGCGGCGGACCGAGCGCGGCGCCCAGTCCTGGCGGCGGAGCTCGTCGAGGACCGCGCCGTGGATGCGGGTCCACGCGAACTGCTCGAGCGTCGCGCCCTTCTCCGGGTCGTAGCGGTCGATCGCGGTGATCAGGGCCTCGAGCCCGCACGAGATGAAGTCCTCGACCTGGCAGCTCGCGGGCAGCTCGCGCACCTTGCGGTAGGCGATGTACTTGACCAGTGGCGCGTAGGTCATGATCAGCCGGTCGCGGAGGCGGACGTCCTGCGTCCGGCGGTACTCGTGCCAGAGCTGCTGCGCGTCCTCGGAGGCGATCCAGCGGCGGCGGGGGGTTTCGGTCTGCATGAAGCTGAGGGGCTCCGGGTCGGAGGGGGGAGGGGCAACTGGAGCCCGTATCGGCCGCTCCATCGCGGTGTTTGAGGTGTGTCCATGGACGCTTCCCCACTTTTGGGGATGGGAGACGTTCGGGGTGGCGCCGGCCCCGAGTGGACGCGTTCGACATTCGACAGCCATGGCGTACACACCGTCGAACGCGCCCGGCCCGCGCGGGGGACGCCCGCGCCGTCCGTCGCGACACGCCACGCCCGCGTGCTCAATGCCGACGGGCCACGCCTCCGGGACCGCACGCGGGCCCGGCGGGGCGCCGCACCGCAAGACGCCTCAGGTTCTGCGCGAAACGTCCGATGACGGGGGCGAACCCCAACGCCGTTCCCCGCTTCCCCCCGAAAGGTCCCCGTTCCCATGGCCCTCCGCGTCACCCGCCCCACCGCGCGCAAGACCGTCGATCCCCGCGCCGCCGCGACCTCCGCCCTCGCGCGTGAGGACCTCGCCGGGTACCGCTCGCTCTTCGCCGAGGCCACATCGGAGCCCAACGTCCACGCGCGCTACGCGACGCGCCGCACGCTGCTCGAGGCCGGCTTGGCCGGCCCCACGCGCGAGGCCCCGAAGGCCGTCGCCCAGCGCTTCGGCGCCGTGGCCGCGGTGGCCGTCGACGCGCTCGAGGCGGAGCCGCGCGAGCCGCTGTTCCTCAACTACGCGGGCGTCGCGCTGTACGAGCTCGGCTCGTGGCATGCCGCCGAGGCGCTGTTCCGCGCGGCCGAGCGCCTGGACCCGTCGCTGCCGCACGTCCGCGAGAACCTCTCGGCGCTGCAGGCCCGCCGCCGCTCCGGCCGTCGCCCCACCCTCCCCGCCTCGGTGAGCGCCGTGCTGCCGAAGATCGCGCGCCGCGCGGAGCGCTGCGCCGAGGCCGCCCGCCCGGCCACCGGCCTGACGCTGAGCCTGTGCATGATCGTCCGCGACGAGGAGGAGATGCTGCCGCGCAGCCTCGCGGCCGCGCGCGACGCCGTCGACGAGATCATCGTCGTCGACACCGGCTCGGTCGACGCGACGGTCGAGATCGCCCGCTCCTTCGGCGCCAAGGTCATCGAGCGCGAGTGGACCGGCTCGTTCGCCGACGCGCGCAACGCCTCCTTCGACGCCGCCACCGGCGACTGGATCCTGTACCTCGACGCCGACGAGGTCCTCGTCGAGGGCGACGCCGAGCGCCTGCGCGCGCTGCTCGGGCGCACGTGGCGCGAGGCTTTCTTCCTCGTCGAGACCAACTTCACCGGCGAGCTGGGCGACGGCCACGCCGCCACCCACAACGCCCTCCGGGTGGTGCGCAACAGGCCCGAGTACCGGTTCGAGGGGCGGGTCCACGAGCAGGTCGCCCACGCGCTGCCGAGCGCGCCCGAGCGCATCGAGGCCACCTCTGTGCGCATCGAGCACTACGGCTACCTCGGCGCCGTCCGTGACTCCAAGGAGAAGTCGCGCCGCAACATCGAGCTGCTCGAGCGCCAGCGCGACGAGGAGACCGAGGAGACGGGCTTCCTGCACTTCAACCTCGGCTCCG
>DATAAR010000042.1:0-3153 GCA_036259975.1 Solirubrobacteraceae bacterium
GCGGCCGCGAGCGCCACGCGCCCCCGGCGCATGAGCCCGCCGGGGCGCCCGGGGCGGAGCGCGCCGCGCCCGAGCCGGCGGAGCCGCCGGAGCCGGAGCCGCGCACGGGCTCGATCCCGCCGCCCAGCGCCGGCGAGCGCCCCGCGCAGGCGCGGCCGAAGGCCAAGCCGGTCGGCGGCTTCTCGCTGCTGTTCGGCGCGCTGCTGGACCGCATCAAGCGGCTCGTGAGCCGAAACCGCTCCTAACCGGAGCGACATACGTCCGTACGCGATAACGTACGCACATGTCCGAGACCCGTACCTGGAACGGCCGCGCCTACGACCGCATCTCGACGCCAATGGAGCAGCTGGGGCGCGAGGTGATCGAACGCCTCGAGCTCCGCGGCGACGAGACCGTGCTCGACGCCGGCTGCGGCTCGGGGCGGCTGACGCAGGTCCTCGTCGAGCGCGTTCCGCGCGGGCGCGTGATCGGCGTCGATGCGTCGGCGTCAATGATCGACGCGGCGCGCGAGCGCCTGGGCGACGGCGCCGACCTGCGCGTGGCCGACCTCGTCGGACTCGACCTCGGGCGCGAGCGCGTCGACGTCGTCTTCTCGACCGCCACCTTCCACTGGATCGCCGACCACGCCGCGCTCTTCGCATCGTTGCGCGCCAACCTGCGCGAGGGCGGGCGGCTGGTCGCCCAGTGCGGCGGCGCGGGCAACGTCGAGTCCGTGCACAGGGCCGCCGAGGCGGCCGGCGCGCTCGAGCCGTTCGCCGCCCACTTCGCCGGCTGGGTCGGCCCGTGGAACTTCGCCGCACCGCAGGACACCGAGCGCCGGCTGCGCGCGGCGGGCTTCGGCGCGGTGCGCTGCTGGCTGGCGGAACGGCCGGTCACGCCCGACGACGCGCGCGAGTTCCTGCGCACGATCGTGCTCGGCGCGCACCTCGACCAGCTCCACGAGGCGCTGCACGACGCCTACCTCGACGCGGTGCTCGACCGCCTCGGCCCGCGCCCGACGATCGACTACGTGCGGCTCAACATCGACGCGGCGGCCGTCTGAGCGGCGGCCCGATCGCGGTCGGGCCGAGCGGGAAGGACGCTCGCTACAGTCCTCAGAGCCCCCGCCGCGCGGCGTCCTGCGCGGCCGCTGCGCATGCCCGCGATGGCGCTCCGACCGCTCCTCAGACATCTCGCCGACTCGCCCGACGGGGCCGCGCTCGCCCGCGACGGCGGCCGCGCGTTCGTGTCCGCGTCGCTGCGCCCGTACCTCGTCGCCGCCGTCCTCGACGGCGTCGACGGCGCGCTCGCGGCCGGCCGCTCCGCGCTCGTCGTCGCCGGCGACGACCGTCAGGCGCGCGACCTCGCCGCCGACCTGCACCACTGGCTCGCGCCGCGGCCCGTGCGCTTCTATCCGAGCCGTGGCGTGGCGTACGAGTCGCACCTGGCGCCGCCGCCGCACCTCGTGGGCCTGCGGGTGGCAGCACTCGACGCGCTGCTCGAGGCCGCGGAGGACCCGGCCTCCGAGCCGCCGGTCGTGGTCGTCTCCGCGGTCGCGCTGAGCGAGAAGGTGCCCGATCCGGCGCTGCGCCCGCACTCGTTCACGCTGCGCGTCGGCGACCTGCTCGATCTCGACGACGCCGCCGGGGACCTCGTCGCCGCGGGCTACGAGCGCGTCGACCAGGTCGAGGATCGGGGCCAGTTCGCGATCCGCGGCGGCCTGCTCGACGTGTACCCCGCCACGGAGGACCGCGCCATCCGGGTCGACATGTTCGACATCGAGATCGAGGCGCTGCGCTGGTTCTCGACGTTCACGCAGCGCAGCCTCGGGGAGACCGACTCGGTCGAGATCGCGCCGGCGGCCGAGCTCGCCGCCGAGCACCGGGAGATGGCGGAGATCGGGGCGCTCGAGGATGCCGAGTCGCGTCCCGACGTGGCCGAGCTGCTGCCGGTCGACCGCTTCCAGTCGTTCCTCGACCTCGCCCCCGCGGACGCGGCGATGATCGTCGCGGCCGAGGAGGAGGTCGGGCCGGCGCTGGCCGACCACTGGCAGGACGTGTGCGCGGCGTTCCACGACGAGGACGCGCACCACCTGTACGTCAGGCCCGACGAGATCACGGCGGCGCTCGACGTGCGCGCGCGGATCCGCCTGAGCTCCATCTCGGCGGACCAGGAGATCGAGTTCCGCGCCCAGGCCGCCGACCTCGCGGCGCGCTCGCTCAAGGAGGCCGAGCCCGAGCTCGAGAAGCTGCTGCGCTCCGAATATCAGACGGTGGTCGCCTGGCCGCGGAGGGGCGACGGCGAGCGCGCGGCCTACAACCTCGCGCGCCTGCGCGCGACCTGGCTCGACGGGCAGCGCCCCGCGCGCCCGGAGCTGACGTTCGCGCAGGCCAGCCTGCGCGACGGGTTCGTCGCGGCCGGCCTCAAGCTGGCGGTGATCCCCGAGCACCGGCTGTTCCGCCGCCGCCGCGCCGAGCGCCCGCGCCCCGCCGGCCGCCGCCGCGGCGCCCTGCGCTCGTTCGCCGACCTGCGCACCGGCGACATCGTCGTGCACGAGGACCACGGCCTGGCCGAGTTCGCCGGCTTCGAGACCAAGACCGTCGGCGGGGTCACGCGCGACTACCTCGAGCTGCAGTTCGCCGGCACGGACCGCGTGTTCATGCCGGTCGACCAGCTCGCGAAGATCAGCCGCTACGTCGGCGCGGGCGGCACGCATCCGCCGCTGTCCAAGCTCGGCGGCAAGTCGTGGCAGACGATGAAGGCGCGTGCGCGCCGCGCCGCGCACGAGCTCGCCGGCGAGCTGCTGAACCTCTACGCCGAGCGCCGCCGCCGCGTGGGCCACGCGTTCGCCGAGGACTCCGCCTGGCTGCGCGAGTTCGAGGCCGCGTTCCCCTGGCAGGAGACGCCCGACCAGCGCGACGCGATCGACGTCGTCAAGGCGGACATGGAGCGCGCCCAGCCGATGGACCGCCTGATCTGCGGCGACGTCGGCTACGGCAAGACCGAGGTCGCGCTGCGGGCGGCGTTCAAGGCCGCCGACGACGGCAAGCAGGTGCTCGTCCTGGCGCCGACGACGATCCTCGTCCAGCAGCACTACGGCACGTTCTCCGAGCGCCTCAAGGACTACCCGTTCACGATCGAGCACGTCAGCCGCTTCCGCACCCCCAAGCATCA
>DATAAR010000043.1:0-4491 GCA_036259975.1 Solirubrobacteraceae bacterium
TCGACGCAAGCCGAACGACGCGCACGCCCTCGTCGTGGACCTCACGGAGGTCAACTTCCTCGACAGCTCGGGGGTCGAGACCCTGTTCCGCCTGCAGCGATCGCTGCCGTCCGCCAGCAGCGTCGCCGTGGCCGTGCCGCCGGACGCGCCGATCCGCCGGGCCCTCGAGCTCAGCGGCGCAGGCGCGGACCTTGCGTTGCATCCGGGCGTCGACGCGGCGGTCGAGGCACTGCACGCGCAGGCGGCAGAACGGCCCGCTACGACCGGCTCAGCGGCTCGTCGGCGCCCATTGCGCCTCGGCGAGATCGCCCTCGGGCATTCCCTCGGGCGTCGGGACCTGCGGCGTGTCGCGCAGGTACCACTCGGCGTCGAGCGCGGCCTGGCAGCCGGAGCCGGCGGCGGTCACCGCCTGGCGGTACGTGTGGTCGACGAGGTCGCCGGCGGCGAACACGCCCGGAACGCCCGTGCGCGTCGACCTGCCCTCGGTGACCACGTAGCCCCCATCGTCGGTGGGCACCTGGCCTTCGACGATCTGCGACTGCGGCTCGTGGCCGATCGCGATGAACGCGCCGCCGATCTCGAGGTCGCGGCGCTCGCCGGTCTCGGTGTTGCGCAGCTTCGCGACGCGCTGGAACGGCCCGCCCCCGGCGTCGAACTCCTCGACGACGTAGGGCGTGAGGAACTCGATGTTGTCGATGTCGCGCGCCCGCTCGAGCATGATCTTCGAGGCGCGGAACTCGGACCGGCGGTGGATCACCTTCACGTCGGAGGCGAACTTCGAGAGGAAGATGGCCTCCTCCATGGCGCTGTCGCCGCCGCCGACGATGACCGTCGCCTTGTCCTTGAAGAACGCGGCGTCGCACGTGGCGCAGTACGAGACCCCGCTGCCGCCGAGCTCCTCCTCGCCCGGCACGCCGAGCTTCTTGTGCTCGGCGCCCATGGCGAGGATGACCGTCCGCGCCTGGTACTCGTCCTCCCCGACCCACACCTTGTGGATGCCGCCCGGCTCGCGGGCGAGCTCGACCCGGGTGGCCTGGTCGGTGATGAACCGGCTGCCGAAGCGCTCCGCCTGGTCGCGGAACTTCTGCATCATCTCCGGCCCCATGATCCCGTCGGGGAAGCCGGGGTAGTTCTCGACGTCCGTGGTCTGCTGCAGCAGCCCGCCCCAGAAGAAGCCCTCGATCACCAGCGGGCGCAGGTTCGCCCGCGACGTGTACAGCGCGGCGGTGTAACCGGCCGGCCCGCTGCCGACGACGATGACGTTCTCGACCTCTTCAGGCACGTGTGCCTCGCTTTCGGGTGTCACTTCACTTTGTATAGTAGCCGCTCGGTCGGCGGTCACGCCCGCGCGGGCGCCGCCGTGGCCCGCCCGCGCTCCCGCTCTTCCCGCCACCGGGCGACGGTACGCCGAAGCTGGAAGAACGCGATCGCGCCGGGGATCGTCGGCAGCCAGAACGCGAACGCGCGGTACGTCAGCACCGCGACCACCGCGAGGCCACCGTCCACGCCGAACGCGATGAACGCGCCGATCATGCCGCCGTCGACCCCGCCCACGCCGCCGGGCAGCGGCAGCAGGTTGCCGAGCATGCCGACGAAGTAGGCCTGCACGATCACCGGCCACGGCGGCGCCTCGCCGAACGCGCGGAACGCGGCCCACAGCACCGCGATGTTGAAGCCCCAATAGGCGACAGAGCCGAGGACGGCGGGGTTGCGGGTGCGCACGAGCCCGATCGAGTGACGCACGCCCGCCGACAGCGACGCAGGCAGGGTCGCCGCCCGGCGCACGAACCGCGCGACGCGTCCGCCGCGCCAGGAGAACGAGTCCATCCGCCGCTGGAGGTCCGTCGGCGTGAGCGAGAGCAGCAGCGTCAGCGCGATGGCGATCCCCGCGAACGCGGCGGGCACGACCGTCATGCCGAACGGCGCCGGCCCCGGCAGCAGCTCGAGCCGCAGGCCGACGCCGACGAGCAGCATCGTGACCATGTAGACGACGTATGTCAGCACGAGGAACACGATGGTGCGGTCGGCCACGGTGCGCCGGTCCATGCCGTAGCGCCGCATCGCCCACGCGGTGAGCGCGATCCCGCCGGCGCCGCCCGCGGCGAAGATCCGCGTGGCGGCCAGCGACGCCATCGTGACCTGGTAGCTCTCGCGCAACCCGAGGCGCGCGCCGTCCTCGGCGAAGACGTACTCGAACAGGACCACGTAGCCCGCGAACGACAGCACGGTGAATCCCGCGGCCAGCGCCAGCCACCACGGGTCGCCCTGCTCGATGCGATGCCAGGTGTCGTTCAGGCCGGCGAGCCGCGGGATGCCGTAGTACAGGATCGCCACGACGACGACGATCAGCGTCACCCCGAGGACGAAGCGCCGCCGCGTCATCTGGACGCGCGGCATCTCCTCGTCGTCCGGCTCCTCCGGCGTCCTTGGGTTCGGGACGTCGACCGGAGCGCGGCTCATGCGTGCGCGGCGCGCTCCAGTCGCTGCAAGACCGCCCCGAGCGCCCGCGCCGCCGGCGCGGCGCGGGGCGCCCCGCGCCGTACGAGCTCGGTCAGTGCCGCGCCCGCGATCAGATCGATGACGTAGTGCTCGCCCAGGTACACGAGCGCGAAGCCCAGCGTGATCGCGTAGGCCCAGCCGACCACTCCCGGCACCGGTCCGGCCTCGCGCAACAGGTGCGCGGACATGAGCGATGTCGCGAAGTGCAGCGAGGGCATGGCGGCGAGCGGGTTTCCTGCGAGCACATCGTAGAGAGGCCTCCAGAGGCCCTTCCAGAACGCCTCGCCGTGCTCGATCATCATGCGCCGCAGCGCGGGGTCGCGCGTGTCCCCGAGCGCTCCGGTCTGCGCCGCGTACCACGGGGGCGCGGTTGGGAGCGCCCAGTAGCCGATGAGCCCCAGGTCGAACGTGGCGTAGATCTGCGCCGCGCCGCGCGGGAACAGCGCCGGCCGGCGCAGCAGCAGGTAGGCCGCGGTCGTGTGCGGCACGAGGAACCACAGCCAGTGCGACCAGATGAGCACCTGGTCGACGCGGCCGATCACCTCCGGCCGGGCGAGCGCGCGCTGGAGGCGCAGACCGGGCAGGCGCCCCAGCCCGATCGCCCGGTCGATGACCACTGGATACCTGACGCGCACGCGCGCGCGAAGGCGCTCGGGGTCGTCGTTAGGCATCTGGTAGGTCGCGACGTACGCCCACATCTGGAGCGTGACGACGGCGACGTCCCGCGCGCGCGATCGCGGCACGGCGACGCACATGGCGAGAGGTGCGGTGGCGGCCGTGGCGGTCACCACGGGCGGCGGGATGCGGGCGCGGCGGCGGGCGAGCGGCACCGCCACGCCGACGGCCACCACCCCCCATGCCGCGGCGCGGATGGCGCTCGAGACGCGCACGGCGCGGGCAGTATAGGTCCGCCCGGGGACCGCTCCGGGCGGCTGCGCGCGGCGGGCCTCGACTCCTGCATCGAGTACAACGGGTGTCGTGCCAGAGCTGCAACCAGGCGACGACTTCGCCGGTCACCGCGTCACCGGCGTCGCCGGTCGCGGCGGCATGGGCGTCGTCTACCGCGCCGTCCAGCTCGACCTCGACAGGGCCGTCGCGCTCAAGCTCATCGCGCCGCAGCTCGCCGAGGACCCGGCGTTCCGTGACCGGTTCGTGCGCGAGTCGCGCCTCGCCGCGGCGATCGACCATCCCAACGTCATCCCGATCTACTACACGGGCGAGCACGACGGCGCCCTGTACATCGCGATGCGCTACGTCGAGGGCAGCGACCTGCGGACGCTCGTCCGCGCGGCGGGCCGGCTCGGGCCCGCGCGCGCGGCGCAGATCGCCTCGCAGGTCGCCAGCGCGCTCGACGCCGCGCACGAGCGCGGCATCGTCCACCGCGACGTCAAGCCGGCGAACGTGCTGCTCGGCACCGGCGACCACGCGTACCTCACCGACTTCGGCTTGACCAAGCGGATCGCCTCGCACAGCGGCTCGACGCGCACCGGCGGGTGGGTCGGGACGCTCGGCTTCGTCGCTCCCGAGCAGATCCGCGGCCAGCGCGTCGACGCGCGCGCCGACGTGTACGCGCTCGGCTGCGTCCTCTTCTACATGCTCGCGGGGACGGCGCCCTACCAGCGCGACTCCGACGAGGCGACGCTGTGGGCTCATCTCAACGACGACCCGCCCTCGCTCACGGCGTACGCCGAGGGCACGCCGCACGCGCTGGAGGCCGTCGTCTGGCGCGCACTGGCCAAGGATCCCGACCACCGCTTCCCGTCGGCCGGCGACCTGGGACGCGCCGCGCTCGCCGCCGTGGGCCGCGCCGCGGCCGCCCCCCGCGAGCGCCGGGTCGCCACCGGCGCCGCCGCGCCGGCGGAGGTCGAGACCGCCGCGTCTCCCGACCAGGCGCCAACCGTCCCGGCCGACCGCCCGTCGTCGCCGCCGCCCCGGCGCGGCGCGCGCCGTCCCGCGTGGGCCTGGGCGCTCGCGGGGGGCGGCCGCGGCGCG
>DATAAR010000044.1:0-14706 GCA_036259975.1 Solirubrobacteraceae bacterium
CGCGCCGGTCGCTCCCTGCGCGCCCGTGGCGCCCGTGGCGCCCGGCGCGCCCGTCGCACCGTTCGCGCCCTTGGCCCCGGCGCGGATCGTTCCCTTCTTGAACGCCTTGGCCGTGAGCGACCCGTTCTTGATGTCGCGCCCGGTCAGCGAGTGGTCGAGAACGTTCTTGCCGGTGATGAGCGTCGCCGCGGTGGCGTACGCGCCGCCGCTGAGCATGATGGCGCACACCGCGATCGCAATGACCGTGAGCGGCGTCATGCGCAGGCTGCGGAGCCTGTCGATGAAACGCATGGATGTAACCCCCTGTGGATCCGCTGACCACCCCTGATCAGCGGGTTCTTCGGCTCCCAGGACCCCCCGGGGAGCCGGCGACGCCGTGTGAACCGTCGCCACTCCACTATTGGGTCAAGCGCGCGTCGCCGCAATAGGAGGACCCGCCTCGAATGCGTTCATGGACGTGAACGCCCGCCGGTCCTGAGCTGTCCGTTCCGGGCGAGCGGCGGCGTCAGGATTCGCGTCATGGCCAATGTCTACGAACCCAGGTGGGACGCAGAGCGCGACGATCCGCCCTACCGCTGGCGACGCTCGCGGCTCGGCCGCCAGGCCGGCGCGCGGCAGCTCGGCGCGTCGCTGTTCGAGCTCGATCCCGGCGCCGCGACGTTCCCCCTGCACATCCACTACGCCAACGAGGAGCTGCTGGTCGTGGTGGCCGGGCGGCCGACGCTCGAGACGCTCTCGGGCTCGCGCTCGCTCGCGCCCGGCGAGGTGGTGGCGTGCCCGGCGGGGCGCGACGGAGCGCACCGCCTGACGAACGACACCGACGACCCGGTGCGGGTGCTGATCGTCAGCACCATGCGCGCGCCGGACATCAACGAGTTCCCCGAGACCGGCGAGTACTGGGTGCGCGACTACGTGCCCGGCACCGACCCGCCGCACGGCGCGCTCGACGTGCACACGCGGCCGGTGTAGGCCGGCTCAGCTGCCGCCGCTGACCTCGCCGGTCTGGACGTTGCCCGGGGGCGCCGGCTCGCTTGCGACGTCCGGCTCCGTCGGGACGGTGGTCTCGGTGCGCTCGTCGGGGTCGCGCTCCTGCGCCTCGCGCTCGTGCTCGCGCATCTCACGGGCGGTGTCGCCGGCGCCGCCGCTCTGCTGTTCGCTCATGGGCTCGGCGTACCCGGGTTGGGCGGGTACAGCGCGGCTCGGACGGTCTCCGCAACGCTGCGTCGTCCGTTCGTGAGCTGGTGGTGGGTGAAGCGGAGGGTGCGGTAGCCGGCTCTCGTCAACATTGCGTCGCGGTGGCGGTCGCGTTCGAACTGGTCCTTTCGTCGGTGGAAGCGGTAGCCGTCCGTCTCGACGACCAGCCGCTGCGCGGGGAAGAGAAAGTCGACCTCGAGACCGGCGATCCATTGGTTCACCCGCGGCCGCGGGAGCCCGCTGTCGTCGCAGAGCTCAAGGAAGCGCTCCTCGAGCTCGCTCCTCGTCAGCGTGGTGCCCGGCTCGTGGGTGTCGAGGGCGGCCAGCAGCTTGCTTGCTCCGCGGTGGCCGCCGTGGGCTCGGGCCAGGGCTTCGAGGGAGGCGACGTCCGTGAGCCTCGTGTTCTCCGCCTGGTCGAGGAGGCGTTCGAGCGGCCGGCGTCGGAGGGTGGCGGCGAGGTCGAGGATCGTGCGCGCCGGCGTGGTCACGGGGATGCCGTCGTGCGTGGTGGTCTGGCCGGTGAGGTCGCGGGCGCGGTGGATGCGCAACCCCGGTCGCCGCCGCGCCCCGGAGCCCGGCACGGTGATGTCGATGACCACGGCGCTCGGGCGCAGTTCCCACAGCGCGGCCGCCGCGGCGTGGCTCAGTGCCGCTTGCGACCCGCCGGCGAGGACGGCGCCCATCCACTGGCCGCGGCGCGTCAGGATCGGGTGCCCGACCGCATAGACGCCCCAATGCACGCGATGCAAGCGACCGCGCGCACAGCGATCGCTGATCGCGCTGTCCGTAAGCCCGCGCTCGCGCAGCTGGCCGCGCGACACGACGCCGTACTGGCTGGCCGCGAGATGTGCGATCGCCCGGTCCGAGGAGCCTGATGCGGATTCTGCCGGGATAGCTGGCACTTTCCGCATCACGCCTCAGCATGGCGAGCAAGGCGTTACAGCGGACCCCCGATTTGCACCAATTCAGCGCAAGACCGGCGGCAGAAACCCGCGCGCCCGCTCCCTCAACCCTCGATGCAGCCGTCCGCCGACGTAGGAGCACAGAAGACGCCCGAGCGGGACGCCCCGGCCCCTACTCCACGAAGTCCCGCAACGCCGCCTTCCCCCCGTTCGCCATCGGCTCGCCATGCGCGAACAGCAGCGCATCGAAGTCCTCGGCGAGCAGCCGGCGCAGCGACAGCACGAGGCCCCGCTTCACCTCCTCCGGATCGTCGCCCATCAGTCTGTCCGGCACGAACGCGAGGGCGCCGCCGCCGTCGCGGATGAGCCCGTCGGCGAACACCAGCGCGCCCGGCCCCGCAATCAGGTGAAACACGGTGTCCTCGGGCGTCAGGGCGCCCATCTCCAGCGCGCGGATGCCGGGCGCGACCTCCTCGCCGAATCGGAAGCCCTGCACATCGGGGCCGTCGCCGAACTCGTGCAGCCCCGCCTCGTGGCAGCGGATCGGACAGCTGAACGCCTCGGCGAAGCGCTCGCTGTGGCGCAGGTGGTGGCGGTTGGAGAGGAGGATGCGGTCGGGGCGCCCGTAGCGCGCCACCTCCTCGACTCCGCCCTCGGGCACGCGGGGATCGATCAGGGCGGCGGATTCGACGGCGAAGTGCGAGTGCACCCGCTTGCCGATGCGCTCGTGGTGCGTGGTCCAGTGCAGCACGCCGGGCAGGACCTCGTTCATGGGGGGCTGAGACCTCCTCGTCGTGGCGATGCGGCGCCGTACGGTATCGGGCCGCCGCAGTCACCCCCGCCGAACGCCGAGCGGCACCCGCGCGTCCGCGACTAGCATCGGCCCCCTGAGCACCTCCGACGTCGACCAGGCGCTCGCCCTCTACGCGGCGGGCTTCTTCCCCATGGACGACCCCGACGAGGAGCCGTTCGGACCGCTGCCGTTCTACGCGGCCGACGAGCGCTGCATCTTCGAGCTCGACGAGCGCTCGCGCGCGGCGCTGCGCCGCCGCGTGCGGCGCAGCCTGCGCGTCGGGGGCGACTGGGCGCTGCGGCTCGACACCCGCTTCGACGACGTGCTCGACGCCTGCGCGCAACCGAGGTCGCCCGAGGACGGCGTGTGGATCACGCCGCGCCTCGCGATGCTCTACCGCCGGCTGCACGCGGCCGGGCACGCGCACTCGTTCGAGATCCACGCCGGCGGACGCCTCGGCGCGGGCATGCTCGCCGTGACGATCGGTCGGGCGGCGATGCTCGAGTCGATGACCCACTGGGTCCCGCACGCGGGCAACGTCCTCGTGGCGCGGACCCTCGACGCGCTCGCCACGCGCGGATACCACTTCGCCGACGTCCAGCTGCCGACCGCGCACACGATGCGCCTCGGCGCCCGGCTGGTCGGCCGCGAGGACTACGAGCGGCGCCTGCGCGCCGCGCTCGCCGGCGGCTGACCGGCCCGCCGCCCTAGTTCTGCGACGGGTCCATCGGCATCGTCGCCAGGAGCACGTACTCGCGCCCCTTGCGTCGCAGCACGGCCGACCACAGCGCCTCGGGGTCCTCCGTGAACACGTCCGTGCGCTGCGCGGGCTCGATGATCCACGAATCCTCCTCGAGCTCCGCCTCGAGCTGGCCGGGCCCCCACCCCGCGTGGCCGGCGAAGATCCGCGCGCGGCGCACGTTCGCGGCGAGCGCGTCGCGGTCTTCGATCTCGGCGGGCACGAAGCCCAGGTCGCCGTCCACGAGCACCGCCGCCTGGGTGGGATCGTCGAACTCGGCGAGGACGATCACGGACGCCGCCGCGACCGGGCCGCCGACCCAGACCGACGCGTCGCCGTCGTCGGTCAGCCAGGTGAGCTCGGGCACGGCCTCGCCGACGGTCGTCTCGGCCGGGCGGTTGATGACGAGGCCCATCGCGCCCTCGTCGGTGTGCTCGGCCATGAAGACGACGGTGCGGCGGAAGTTGCCGTCGACGATCTTCGGCGAGGCGATCAGGAGCTTGCCGCGCAGCGACTCCATGGCGTCCATTGTGCCCGAGCACCGCCCCCGTCGAAGCAACCGCGCCGCGTCAGCTCAGCCGCGGCAGCCCGCCGGCCGCGCGCGCGATCCCCGCCCACGGATCGCCGTCGCGCTCCAGGCGGGCGGGCACGTCGCGGATCGTGAACCCGTCGGGGCGCAGCGCGTCGTCGTCGATCTCCGCCCAGCGCACGGGCGTCGCGACGGGCGCGCCGGGGCGCGGGCGCACCGCGTACGCGGGCACCGCCGTCGCGGCGTAGCCGTTGCGGTTGACATCGAGGAACAACCGCTCGCCGCGCTTGACCTTGCGGAACGCGGTCGTCAGCTCGTCGGGATGGCGGGCGGCGAGCTCCTCGGCCACCGCGAGCGCGGCGTCGCGCGCCTGCTCGAATCCGTAGCGCCGGCGCACCGCCACCACGACGTGCACGCCGCGCGAGCCAGTGACCATCGCGAACGGCTCGACGCCCGCCTCGCGGAGCAGCTGGCCGAGCTCGACCGCCGTGCGCCGCACGAGCGCGAAGTCGTCGTCGCCGGAGGGGTCGAGGTCCCACACGATCCGGTCCGGGCGGTGCGCGCGGTCCGCCCGCGAGGTCCACACGTGCGGCGTGATGCAGTTCTGGTTCGCCAGCCACACGAGCGTCGCGGCGTCGTTGGCGAGCGGGTGGCAGACCGTGCCGCCGCGCTTGGGCACCTCGACCCGCTTGACCCAGTCGGGCGCCCCACGGCCGATGTCCTTCTGGAAGAACCCGTCGCGCCCGATGCCGGCGTTGTAGCGCTGCATCGACACCGGCCGGTCGCGCACGTGCTCGAGCATCGCGGGCGCCACGTCGCGGTAGTACGCGGCGAGGTCGGCCTTCGTGATCCCGTCGCCGGGGAACAGGACCTTGTCAGGGTGCGTGAGCGGGACGTCGCGGCGGCCGGCGCGCATTCTCCGCAGTTTGCTGGCTTCTGCGGCGGCGCGGCCCCACGCGCAGCTTGCCGGCCCCGGCGCACGGGTATATCCGGGGCCCGTCCCCGGTCCAGGAGTACCGATGCAAGACCCCACGTCGGACCTCACGTTCCGACCGGAGCCGAGCCCCACGCCGCGTCGGGACGATGCCGCGTGGGAGGCGGTCGTGCGCGAGGAGCTCGTGAAGCTGCGCCGCCGGACGCCGCGCGCCGCCCGGGTCGTCCCCGCGGCGCGCCGGCCGCCGAGGGCCGAGCCGGACGCCGCCGCGCCGCCGGAGGCCTGAGCGCGGCGGCGCCAGCCCCGTCGGGCCCCGGACGCCCCGGGAGGTGGCAGACTGCCGGGCCCATGGCCGCCCCGGCTCAGCACCGCCGCCTCTCCGAGCGTGCGCTCGAAGCCCTCGGCGAGGCGCTCGTCGCCGCGCTCGCGCCGGAGCGCGTCACCGCGGGCGAGGACGATCGCCGCCTGCACGGCACCGACGAGTCGTTCCACGCGCCGGCGCCGCCGGACCTCGTCGTCTACCCCCTCGACGTCGAGGAGGCCGCCGCGGTGGTCCGCGTCTGCGCCGAGCACCGCGCGCCGATCGTGCCGTTCGGCGCGGGGACGTCGCTCGAGGGCCACGTCGCGGCGCTGCAGGGCGGCGTGTCCGTCGACATGAGCCGGATGAACCGCATCCTCCGCCTCTCCGTCGACGACATGGACGTGACCGTCCAGGCCGGCGTGACCCGAACGCAGCTCGACGACCGCCTGCGGCCGGAGGGCGTCTTCTTCCCCGTCGACCCGGGCGCGGACGCGACGATCGGCGGGATGATCGGGACCGGCGCGTCGGGCACCACGACGGTCCGCTACGGCGCGATGCGCGAGAACGTCATCTCGCTCCTCGTGGTGACCGCGGACGGCAGCGTCGTGCGCACGCGCTCGCGCGCGCGGAAGTCGTCCGCCGGCTACGACCTGACGCGCCTGCTCATCGGCTCCGAGGGCACGCTGGGGCTCATCTGCGAGGCGACGCTGCGCGTGCACCCGACGCCGGAGGCGATGGCGGCCGCGGTCTGCCCGTTCGCGACGCTCGAGGGCGCCGTGAACTGCGTGCTCGACGTCGGGCGCCTCGGCATCCCGGTGGCCCGCATCGAGCTCGCCGACGGGGCGCAGATCGACGCGATCAACCGCTTCGAGGAGTCGGCGCACGACGTCGCCCCGACGCTCTTCCTGGAGTTCCACGGCGCGCAGACCGACGTCGAGGCCCAGGCCGCCGAGGTCCAGGAGCTCGCGCTCGAGCACGGGGCGAGCGCCTTCTCATGGGCGACCGACGAGAGCGAGCGCCGGCGGCTGTGGCGTGCCCGCCACCGCGCCTACGACGCGGCGCGCGCGACGCGCCCCGGCTGCCGCGGCCTCACCACCGACGTCTGCGTCCCGGTCTCGCGCCTGACCGAGTGCATCGTCGAGACGCACGCCGACATCGAGACGCTCGGCCTGCCCGCGCCGATCGTCGGCCACGTCGGCGACGGCAACTTCCACGTCGCCGTCCTCCTCGATCCCGACAGCCCCGACGAGATCGCGCGCGCGGAGGCGTTCCACGAGCGGCTCGTGCGGCGCGCGATCGCGATGGAGGGCACGTGCACCGGCGAGCACGGCGTCGGCTACGGCAAGGCGGCGTTCCTCGTCGAGGAGCACGGGCCCGAGGGCGTCGCGATGATGCGCGCGATCAAGCGCGCGCTCGACCCCGACGACCTGTTCAACCCGGGCAAGGGCGCCGGCGGGGACGCCGTCTGACCGGCGCCGCTACCGGCGCACGACGACCGCCGAGCCGGACTGCATCAGCACCCACGTCTCCTCGCCCACTCCGAGGATCCGCACCGGGCCGAAGGCGGGCAGCACGATCGGCCGGCTCACGCGGCCGGTCCGCGCATCGACCTCCCAGAGCCGTTCGCGCGGGCTCGTCCCGTCCAGGCCGACGACGATCACGCGGTCCCCGACCACGTCCGCCCAGTGCGTCTCCTGGGTGACCCGGGAGCGCCACGCGGCGCGGCCGGTGTCGGGAGCGACGAGCGCCACCGTGCTCCTCCCGAGCTCGACGAAGCGGTCGCGGTAGGGAATGAGGACCGGCCCGGGACGCCAGCTCAGCCGCCCCAGCCTCCGGCCGGTTCGCGCGTCGTAGCGCACGGTCGACCCGCTCGAGCTCGTGAGCCACAGCTCGCGATCGTGGATGAGCGCGTTCTCGACGTTGTAGCCGGCGCTCGAGATTGCGACGTGGCGCACGACGCGGTTGCGCGCCGGATCGACCGCGAGCGCGCCGCTGCGTCCGATCACCCAGATGCGCGGGCCGACGAGCGGGAAGGCCCCGCCGACCAGGTCGCCGCCGGGCGTGCGCAGTGCGATGCGCGCGACGATCCGCCGCGTGCGCGGGTCGATCCGCAGCAGCGGACCGCTCTCCCGGCCCACCGTGACGCGGTTGCGCACCGCCCACAGCGAGCCGTGACTGGCCGCGAGATCCGTCTCGCCGCCGACCGGGATGCGCGCCGTCACCTTGCGCGTGCCCGGGTCGACCCGGACGATCTCGCCCCGGCCGGAGTCGCTGACCCACAGCGCCCCGAAGGCCACGACGGCGCCGCCGTTCAGCGTCTCGCCGAGCGGCACCGTCGACACGATGCGCAGACCGGGCGGCGTCGCGGGCTCCGGCTCCGGATCGGAGGCCGTCAGCGTCCACAGGCCGACGAGCAGCAGCGCGACGACGGCGGCGGCGGCCAGCAGCGGGCCGGGCGCCCACCGCAGCGCCAATGCGGCGCGCGCGCCGGCGGTGCGCCGCCCGATCGCGGTGCGCCGCTCCTCGCGCTCCGCCGCCTCGCGAAGCTGCAGCTGCAGCCGGGTCGTGAAGTCCTCCGCGCTCACCCGCGTCCTCCCATGATGTGCCGGACGGTCGCGAGCCCGCGGCTCACGCGCTTGCGCACCACGGCCTCGGACGTGTGCAGCTCGGCCGCGATGTCCTGGTAGCTGCGCTCGTCGACGACGTGGGCGACGATCGCATGCCGCTGGTCGGGCGTGAGGTCGTCGACGAGCAGGGTCGCGTGGTCGGCCTCGCCAAGGCGCTCGATGCGCGCGATGTCCTCGTCGCTGAGGTCGAGGCGCTCCATGCCGAGCCGCCGGCGCGCGCGGCGCTCGACGTAGCCGCGGCGCTGGGCGTCGGCGAGCTTCTTCGTCGCGATGCCGTACAGCCAGCCGGCCGCCGGGCCGGCCTCCGGCCGGTAGCGCCGGCGGCCGGCCAGCGCCGCGGCGAACGTCTCGGCCGTGAGGTCCGCGGCCAGCTCCGCGTCGCGGGTCCGCCGGGCGAAGTAGCCCAGCAGCCCGTCGACGTGGCGGAGGTAGAAGGACTCGAACGACGCCGCGTCAGAACCGGCCAGCAGGAGCTCGTCGCTGTCGTCGTGGCTGCCCACGCATCTCCACTTCGCTGTCGGGCGGGGCGTGTGACCGACCGTACCGCCGCGCGGCGCGGATGTCGCGGCGATCAGCCGCCGAGGAGCGCTCGCAGCAGCCCGCCGACCGTGCGCGGGTCGACCCCGTGGCGCTCCTTGAAGCGCCGGGCGTCGGCGTCGCTGGTCAGAGCGAGCACGAGCTCCTCGCGCGTGGAGCCCAGCCGGCACGCCGTCTGGTCGAGCAGCCGCAGCGCCTGGTCCTGCAGGAAGCCGGTCAGCCCGCCGGTTCCCGGCGCGCGGCGCTCGGCCGTGCACGGGTCGAGGAGCCGCACCGGATCGGGCCCGATCCGCGCGTGGAGCGCGGCGTAGGCGGCGGGCGCGGCCACGGCGACGAGCGCGCTCGCTGCGAGGGCGGGCGCGAAGCGGCGCGCGCGCGGCCATGGGACGACGACGAGCGCGGCGATGACTGCCAGGGCGCCGGTGATGAGGAACGCCTCCTGGAACCCGTCGGCCACCGCGGCGGTGACGGTCTCGTCCGCCCGCCGGCCGAGGCGGTCGTATTCCGCCAGCTCGCGGCCGCTGAACCGGCCGCGCTCGGCGCGCACGGCGCGCCGCAGGCCATCGCGCGGGTCCTGCTCGTTGACGCCGCGCAACAGCGCGGGCGCGAGCGCGATCTTCGCGCGCGGGTCCAGGCGCGCGTCGAGCACCAGCGCGACGCCCTGCTCGCGGGCCCGCTGCGTCGCGCTCTCGAGCTGGTCGGCGACGACCGGCGCGAGCGCGACGAGCGCCAGCGCGATGCCCGCGTGGCGCACGGCCAGCGTGCGGGCGACGTCGTGCGCGGTGTGCTCGGGCAGCAGTCCGCCGGCGAGCGCGGTCAGCGCCATCCCCATCCCGAGCCCGGCGAGCGCCTGCGGCAGGATCGTCCAGGCGACCTGCGCGTCGGGCAGCCACGCGACCGCCAGCACGCCGGCGGCGACGAGCGCGCTGCCGGTCGCCGCGCGGAGCTGCGCGTCGCCGCGCACGCGCGTGCCGAGCGCCGCCGCGATCGGGATCACGGTGACCGCCGCGGCGGCGCCGATCGGCGACACGCTCCAGCCCGCCACGAGCAGCAGCACGAGCAGGAACAGCACCGCGCTGAGCGCCGCCGACACCAGCCCGAGCGCCAGCGCCGGACGCCACGCGAAGGGCTCCGCGTGCTCGGGGCTGACCAGCCGCGGCGGCGCGGGGCCCACGATCGCGGCCAGCGCGGCCAGGCCCGCGATCGGCGCCTGGAACACGAAGATCGCGCGCCACGTGAACAGCTCCGTGAGCGCCCCGCCGAGCGCCGGTCCGACCGCGGTGCCGAGCACCGCGGCGCCGAGCCACAGGCGTCCGCCCCGCTCCGGGTCGCCGCCGAGGACGGCGAACACCGCGACAAGCCCTGCCGCGCCGCCCAGCGCCTGCGCCCCGCGCGCGATCAGCAGCCCGGTCAGGTCGTCGGCGCCGGCGCACGCGACCGACGCGACGCCCATCAGCGCCAGCCCGCCCGCGCCGATCGCGCGCACGGAGAACGCGGTCGCGGCGCGCTCGAGCGGCAGCAGCGCGACGGCGAGGACGACGGTGTAGACGCCGATGACCGCCGCGACGCCCTCGACCGTCGTGTCGAGGTCGGACAGGATCTCGGGGAGCGCGAGCGTGACGATGGAGCCGTCGGCGAGCGCGATGCCGGCGGCGAGCGCGAGGATCACGATGCGCGCGCGCACGCCGGTAAGTCTGCTCTCATCGCGAGCCGGGTAGCCGGTGCCCATGGCCGGACGCATCGTCATCGGCACCTCGAGCTGGGCCGATCCCGGCTTCGTCGAGGAGTGGTACCCGTCGGACCTGCCCGCCCGCGAGCGCCTGGGCTGGTACGCCGAGCGCTTCGAGGCGGTCGAGGTGAACTCCACCTTCTACGCGGTGCCGAGCTCGCGCACAGTGGCGCGCTGGGCGGACGAGACCCCGGACGGCTTCACGTTCGACGTCAAGCTGCACCGCCTGCTCAGCCGCCACTCGGCCGACCTCAAGTCGCTGCCGCCCGCGCTGCGCGACGACGCGTCCACGAACGCGCGCGGGCGCGTGACGCTGACGCCGGAGCTCGAGGCGGCGCTCGCCGACCAGATCGCCGAGACGGTCGCGGCGCTCGGCGACAAGCTCGCCACGTTCCTGCTCCAGCTCTCGCCGTCGTTCGAGCCGCGCAAGCACGAGCTCGACGAGCTCGCGGCCCTCGTCGCGCGCCTGAACGCGACCGCCCCCGTCGCCGTCGAGCTGCGCAACCGCTTCTGGTTGACCGACCGCCGCCGCGAGGACACGCTGCGCTGGTTCGAGGACCACGACGCGGCGTACGTGTGCGTCGACATGCCCGAGGGGTCCAACGCGCCGACGCTCATGCCGAACCTCGACGTGGCCACCCGCCGCGACCTCGCCTACATGCGCGCGCACGGACGCAATCTCCAGGGCTACCTGCGCGGGCGCAGCGTCGCCGAGCGCTTCGCGCACCGCTACGAGGACGAGGAGCTCGAGGAGCTCGGCGAGCGCGCGGGGCGGCTGGCCGAGGAGGTCCCGACCGTGCGCATGATGTTCAACAACAACCGCGGCGCGGACGCGCCGGTCGCGGCGCAGCGGATGCGCGAGCTGCTCGGCCAGGAGGTCGCCGCGTGAGCCCGCGCCGCGATCCGCAGAAGCTCCTCGACGGCATCGCGAAGGAGATCCTCGACCACGTCCCGTGCGGCTTCGAGATCTGCGAGCAGGCGACCAACCTCGTGCCGGGGGAGGGCAGCCCGACCGCCGACGTCGTGCTCGTCGGCGAGGCGCCGGGGGCGAGCGAGGACCGCACCGGGCGCCCGTTCGTCGGCAGCGCCGGCCGGCTGCTCGACCGCCTGCTCGAGGACGCCGGCCTGCGCCGCGAGGACGTGTTCATCACGAACGTCGTCAAGGCGCGGCCGCCGGGCAACCGCGATCCCAAGGCCGACGAGGTCGCCCACCACCTGCCGTGGCTCGAGGCCCAGCTCGAGGTGCTCGAGCCGAAGCTGCTCGTCCCGCTGGGGCGCCATGCGCTCAACCGTTTCGCGCCGGACGTGAAGATCACCGAGACGCACGGGCACGTGCTCGAGCGCGACGGCCGCGCGCTGTTCCCCATGTTCCATCCCGCCGCCGCGCTGCGGAACCCAAAGCTGCGCGAGACGCTGCACGCGGACGCCCGCGCCCTGCGCGAGGCGCTGTGATGGCGGCGGCGACCGGCGCGCGCCCGTTCCGCGTCGGCTGCAGCGGCTGGCAGTACCGCAGCTGGCGCGGCGTCCTGTACCCGGAGCGGTTCCCGCAGGGGCGCTGGCTCGAGCGCTATGCCGAGGTCTTCGACACGGTCGAGGTCAACTCGACCTTCTACCGATTGGCCTCGAAGGACGCCGTCGCGCGCTGGGTGCGCCAGACGCCGCCGGACTTCGTGTTCGCCCTCAAGGCCAGCCGCTACCTCATCCACATGAAGAAGCTGCGCGACCTCGACCAGGGGATCGCGAACTTCTACGAGCGCATCGAGCCGCTGGTCGGCACGCCCAAGCTCGGCCCGGTCCTGTGGCAGCTCCCGGAGTGGTTCCGGCGCGACGACGCCACGCTCGCGGCCGCCCTCGACGCCCTGCCGCCGGGTCGCCACACGTTCGAGTTCCGCCATCCGAGCTGGTTCTGCGACGAGGTCTACGAGCTGCTGCGCTGGCACGAGGTCGCGCTGGCGATCGGCGACCACCCCAAGCGCCCGTTCCAGCCGCTCGTGCTCACCGCCGACTGGACGTTCGTGCGCTTCCACTTCGGCCACCGCGGACGGCGCGGCAACTACTCGCGCGGCGAGCTCGAGGAGTGGGCCGACCGCCTCGCCGGACTCGCCGCCGACGCCGAGGTCTTCGCGTACTTCAACAACGACTGGGAGGGCTTCGCGGTCCGCAACGCGCGCACGCTGCGCCGGCTGCTCGAGCAGCGCCTCGGGGCCACCGCGGGCTCACACGCCCGTTCACACGGCGCCGCTGCAGCATCGCGGCCATGACCGAGAACATCCTGCGCGAGCTCTCCCGTCGCATCGACGGGCGGGTCCTGCGCGCCGGCGACACCGGCTACGACGAGGCGCGCACCCTCTTCAACGCGATGATCGACCGCCACCCCGCGGCGATCGTGCAGTGCGCAACCACGGCCGACGTGGCCGCCGCCATCGCAGCCGCCCGCGAGGCCGGCCTCCCGCTCGCCGTCCGCGGCGGCGGGCACTCCGTCGCGGGCATGTCGACGTCCGACGGCGGCATCGTCGTCGACCTCCGGCCGATGAACGCCGTGACCGTCGACCCCGAGCGCCGCCTCGCCCGCGCCGGCGGCGGCGCGACCTGGGCGCAGTTCGACGCGGCCACCCAGGAGCACGGGCTCGCCACGACCGGCGGGCGCGTGTCCAGCACCGGCGTCGGCGGCCTCACGCTGGGCGGCGGCTCGGGCTGGCTCGAGCGCCGCTTCGGGCTGGCGTGCGACGCGCTCGAGGCGGTCGAGCTGGTGACCGCCGAGGGCGACGTCGTCGTGGCCTCCGCCGACGAGCACGCGGAGCTGTTCTGGGCGCTGCACGGCGGCGGCGGCAACTTCGGCGTGGCCACCGAGCTGACCTTCCGCCTCGAGCCGGTCGGCCCGCAGGTCCTCGCCGGCCTGCTCCTGCACCGCGCCGAGGAGGGCGCCGCGGCGCTGCGGCGCCTGCGCGACGTCATGAACGGCGCGCCCGACGAGCTCGGCGCCGCGTTCCTCTGGCTCACCGCCCCGGCCGAGGACGACGTCCCGGCCCACCTGCACGGCGAGCTCATCTCGGCGACGCTCGTATGCTGGTCGGGCGACATCGCCGAGGGAGAGAAGCTGATCGCGCCGCTGCGCGCGCAGGCCATCGAGGCGGATCTCGTCGGGTCCGTCCCGTACGCCGACTTCCAGTGCGCGATCGACGACCCGCCCGGCCTGCGCAACTGGTGGACCGCCGACCACCTCGACGCACTGCCCGACTCGGCGATCGACATCCTCGCCGAGCACTCGATGCGGCTGCCGAAGGGAGCGTCGCAGTCGCTGATCATCCCCTGGGGCGGCGAGGTGGCGCGCGCCGCCGGCTCGTGGCCGCTCGCGCGGCGCGACGCCGCGTGGGTGGTGCACCCGTTCATGCTCTGGGACGACCCGGCCCGCGACGCCGAGCACATCGCCTGGGGCCGCGAGGTGTCGGCGGCGCTCTCCCCGTACGTGAGCGGCGGCGTGTACCTCAACTTCGTCGGCCAGGAGGGCGACGAGCGCATCCGCGCGGCGTACGGCGACGCGAACCTGCGCCGACTGCAGGCGGTCAAGGAGCAGTACGACCCGGACAACGTCTTCAGGCTCAACCACAACATTCGCCCGGTGCGGGCAGCCGCCCTGCCGGTCTAGTGCAGCCCGCCCCCACGCGCGCGCGGGGTCTCTCTAGCCTCGCGCCGTGGGGGCGTTCGCAATCCACCTGCTGGGTCCGCCGGCCGTGAGCGCCGGCGGCGTGCGCGTCACGCCGCCCCGCGGACGCAAGGCGTGGGCGTTGCTCGCCTACCTCGTCGCCGAGCGCCGGCCCGTGCCGCGCGAGCGGCTCGCCGGGCTGCTGTTCGAGGACGCCGCGGACCCTCTCGGCGCGCTGCGCTGGAACCTGAGCGAGCTGCGGCGGCTGCTCGGCGCGTCGGCCTCGATCGGCGGCGCGTCGGTGGCGCTGGAGCTCCCGCCGCAGACGTTCGTCGACATCCGCGCCGTGCTGTCGGGCGGCTGGGAGGAGGCGGCGCGCGCGCCGGGCCTCGGCCGGGAGCTGCTCGAGGGCATGGCGTTCCCGACGAGCCCGTCGTTCGAGACATGGCTGACCAACGAGCGCCGCCACCTCGAGGCCGCCTCGCAGGCGGTGCTCGCCGAGGCGGCCGAGGCGAATCTCGCCGCCGGCGCCCACGGCGCCGCCGCCGACCACGCCGCGCGGCTCGTCGCGATCGACCCGTTCGACGAGCGCGGCCAGGAGCTGCTCATCCGCGCGTACGCCGCCGGCGGCGACGCGCGCAGCGCCGCGCGCCAGCTCGAGTCGTGCCGCCAGCTGCTGCGCCGCGAGCTCGGGCGCGAGCCCGGGCCCGCGCTCGTCGC
This sequence comes from Solirubrobacteraceae bacterium, assembly GCA_036259975.1. Lineage (GTDB taxonomy): Bacteria > Actinomycetota > Thermoleophilia > Solirubrobacterales > Solirubrobacteraceae > JAOPZW01. Next base: position 14,649 of record DATAAR010000044.1, read on the forward strand.
CGCCGCGAGCGCCGTGCCGGCTCGGCCTGCCCCGCCGGTGCCGGCCGGTGGCGTGAGC
>DATAAR010000045.1:0-17989 GCA_036259975.1 Solirubrobacteraceae bacterium
GCCGCGCGGACTTGCCGGCGTCGATCTCCTCGCGCACGCGGCTGAGGAGGAACACCTGGTAGTCCATCGACAGCCCGAAGAGGATCGCGAACATCATCATCGGGACGTAGGAGACGATCGGGATCGCGCCGTCGAGGCCGATGGCGCTCGCGCCGTGGCCCTCCTGGAAGACGGCGGTGACGATCCCGTACGCGGCCCCGACCGCCAGCAGGTTCACGAACGCGGCCTGCAGCGGCGCCACCACGGAGCGGAACGCGAGCAGCAGCAGGAGCATGCTGAGGGCCACGACGACGGCGATGATCACCGGCAGTCGCTTCGCGATCAGGTCCGCGAGGTCGAGCTGCTGGGCGGTGGACCCGCCGACGTGGGCGTCGACCCCGCTGGCCGGGATGACGTCGTCACGGACCTCGTCGACGAGGTCGGCCGTGGCGTCCGAGGTCGGCGCGTCCTTCGGGACGACGTTGATCATGGCGGCGGTGCCGTCCTGCGAGACCTGCGGCGCGCCGACGGCGGCCGCGTCGCCGGTCTGGACCAGGCCGTCGCGCAGCTTCAGGAGCCGCGGATCGTCGGCGCCCGTGGCCTTCTCTTCGCCGAGGTCGGCGGTGACCAGGAGCGGGCCGTTCGTGCCGGGGCCGAAGCCGTCGGTGAGCAGGTCGTATGCCTGACGCGAGGTCGACGAGGTCGGCGAGCTCGACGGGTCGGTCAGACCGAGCCCGAGCTTCGCCACCGGGGCGGTGAGCACGAGCAGGAGCACGACAGAGGCCACCGTGAACAGCCGGGGCCGGCGGACGAGCCGCGTCCCCCACCGCTGCCAGAACGCGCTGTGGCCGAGCGTGGGCCGCCGGTCGCGGCCGACCTTGAAGCGCTCGATGCGGTCGCCGCACAGGCCGAGCAGCGCCGGCAGGAGCGTCATGGACGCGAGCACGGCGACGACGACGACGATCGCGGCCGCCTGGCCGAGCACCGTGATGAGCGAGACGCCGGACACGGCCAGCGCCAGCAGTGCGATGACGACGGTGCCGCCCGCGAACGCGACCGCGCTGCCGGAGGTGGCGGCCGCGTGGCCGATCGCGTCGTGGACGCTCCTGCCCTCGTGACGCGCGGAGCGGGCGCGGGTGACGATGAACAGCGAGTAGTCGATGCCGACGCCGAGGCCGATCATCGACGCCACGGTCGGCGCGACGTCGGGGACGGCGACGAGGTGGCCGAGGAGCGAGATCAGGCTCAGCCCGCAGAAGAGGCCGAAGATCGCGACCGCGATCGGCAGCAGCATCGCGGTCAGCGTCCCGAACACCACGACGAGGATCAGCATGGCGGCGGCGATGCCGATGAGCTCGCTGGTCTTGGCCTCGGGCTTGGACAGCTTGGTGCCGAGCTGGCCGCCGGCCTCGACCTGCACGCCGGTGCCCTCAGCGGGCTGCTCGGCGGCGTCGAGGATCTTCTCGGCCTCCTCGACGGAGAGGTCGCCGAGGGCGGTGTCGGGCAGGACCGTGGCGTACGCGGTCTTGCCGTCGGCGGAGACCGTCCGGCTGTCCTTCTCGAGCGGGTTGGTGACGCTCTCGACGTGCTCGGCCCGGGACACCGATCTCAACGACGCCTCGACGACGGAGCGGTGCTCGGAGTCGGTGATCTTGCCCTCGTCGGTATGAAAGACGATGGGGCTCGCGTCGGACAGCTCCGCGGAGAAGGAGCGGGCCATGACGTCGTTGGCCGCCTGGCTGTCGGAGCCGGCGACCTGGGCGCTGCTGCTGTACCTGGTGCCGGCGGCGTGGCTGGCGAAGCCGAGCCCGACCAGCAGCACGAGCCAGGCGCCGATGACGAGCGCCCGGTGGCGTGCGGAGAACACCGCGATGCGGTGGAGCAGGGATGACACTGAGGTCCTCCGGAGGGTGGGTGGAGTAGCGAGGAGGCGCCGCCCGGTCAGGCGGCGGGTGCGACGCGGCGGAGGTCGACGAGCTCGAGCCCGAGCGATTCGATCCGCGCCAGGAGGCCGAAGAGGGCGGCCTGGTCGGCGATCTCGCCGCAGAGCACGGTCCCAGCGGCCGAGGGCCTCGCCGTCAGCCCGTCGAAAGCACCGATGAGCGTGGCGCTCAGCCGGCCGGCGACCGTGATCTGGTAGTGGGTGGGCTTCACGGTGCGCAAGCTTGCGCGCCACCCGTATGACGGGTCATCGCACGATGCGTGTGAACGTGTGAGACGCGCGTCAGCCGCCGCGCCGCGCCGGGGCGAGCAGCCCGAGCGCCCGGCCGCGCTGGACCGCGTCGGCGCGCGTGTGCACGTCGAGCTTCGCGTAGAGCTTGCGCATGTGGGTCTTGACCGTGTGCACGGAGAGGAACAGCTCGCTGCCGATCTCGCCCGCCGACAGGTTCGTCGGCAGGAACCGCAGCACGGCGAGCTCGCGGTCGCTCAGCGGCTCGGGCAGGTCGCCGGCGGGCTCGGCGGAGCTGGTGGGATGTACCCCGGCGACGTGGTCGAGCAGCGTCCTCAGGTGGCCGGCGTGCGCGGTGCGGTGCACGGGATGGGCCTCCACGGCCTCGCGCACGCCCGGCACGGTGAGGAAGATGCAGACCCGGCCGTGCGGCTCGGCCAGCGCGAGCGCGCGCTCGAGGCTGCGCTCCGCCGCCTCGGGCTCGCCGAGGCGCGTGGCCGCGACCGCGTCGAGCACGAGCGCCTCGGTCTCGAAGTTGGGGTGGTAGACGAACGCCTCGCCGGACAGCACCGGCGCGACCGCCGCCGTCGCGGCGGCCGGGTCGTCCTCGGCCAGGTGCAGGCGGGCGCGCAGGTTGCACCAGAGCGCGCTGCCGTCGGCGCCGGCCAGCGCGGCGCGCACGGCCTCGTGCTCGCCGAGCGCGACCTGCGCGCGCAGCTGCCACTGGCGCTCGACGATCGCGAGGAAGTGGGGCGCGCGGAGCTGCTCGGTCATCCGCTCGCCCTCGCGGAAGGCCGCGAGCGCCTCGTCGAGCCGGCCACGCCAGATCGCGACCAGCCCCTGGGCATGGCACAGCCCGACCGTCGCCGCCGGCTCGGGCGCGTCCGCCAGGATCGGCTCGGCGCGCGCGAGCCACTCCTCCCCCTCGTCGAACAGGCCGCGGTCGATGAGCACGGCGCCGAGCGCGACGTAGGCGGCGGCGATCATCGGGTGCGTCGACCAGCCCACGCGCTCGGCGATCCCGATGGCCGCGCGCAGCCGCTCCTCGGCGAGGTCGAGGCGGTGCGTCAGGTTCGCCACGACCCCGAGCGCGCTGAGGCAGCCGACCTCCAGGTACGGCCGCCCGGCCTCGAGGCCGAGCGCGAGCGCGCGCTCGAGGTGTGGCTCGGCGTCGGCCAGGCGCAGCGTCCACGTCTCCGCGATGCCGAGGTTCATGAGCGCGAGCGCCTGCAGCTCGACGCCGGCCGGCGCGCCGTCGACGTTGTCGGCGTGAAGCATCGCGCTCGCCTCCTCGAGGACGGAGTCGAGGCCGCCGAGCCGCCGAGCGCGGAAGAGCTGCACGGTCGCCAGCGCGGTCTCGGACCGGTCCCGTCGCGCGGCAGGCACGTGCGCGATCGCGTGCTGCGCCGTGGCGATCAGCGCGTCGGCGTCCATCCAGCGCAGCTGGGCGAGGCGGTCGGCGGCCGCGATCGTCGCCAGCTCGGCGTCGCGCTCGACGAGGTCCGCGGGCAGGCCGGCGAGCAGCGCGGCGAGCGTCGTCTCCTCGCCGTCGAGGATCAGGTGCACCCAGTGGCGCCCGAGCAGCTCCGCGGCCAGCGCCCAGTCCTCGCCGCGCTGCGCGTGCTGGACGGCGTCGACGAGGTGCCCGTGGTCGGCGAACCAGCCCGCGGCGAGCCGGTGCAGGCCCGCGATCTCGGCGGGCGCCTCGCGCCTGAGCTCGAGCCGCAGGAGATCGGCGAGCAGGTGGTGGTAGCGGAACCAGGTGCGCGCGACGTCGACCGCCACGACCAGGGCGTTCGACTCCTCGAGCTCGTGCAGCAGGCGCGTGCCGTCGCGGCGGCCGGTGAGCAGGTCGGCGAGCTCGCCGTTGACGCGCTCGAGGATGCAGGTGCGCAGCAGCAGCCGCCGGACCTCGGCCGGCTGCAGCGCGAGGACCTCGCCGAGGAGGTACTCGGCGACGGTCCGCTCGCTGCCGGAGAACTCGGCGACGAAGCGCTCGGGCTCGGCGTGGCGCGCGAGCGACATCGCGGCGAGGCGCAGGCCGGCCGCCCAGCCTTCGGTGCGCCCGTGCAGGCGATCGAGGTCGCCGGGCGCGATCTCGATGCCCGCCCCCGCGAGCAGCTCGGCCGCCTCGGCGGCGGTGAAGCCGAGGTCGGCGGCGCGGATCTCCGTCAGCTCGCCCGCCAGCCGCTGCCGATGCAGGCCGAGCGGCGGATCGCGCCGCGTGAGCACGATCGTGCGCAGCTGCGCAGGGGCACGCGAGAGCAGCTCCTCGAGGTCGCGCAGCGCGTCGTCGGAGCGCAGCTGGTGGAGGTCGTCGATGACGAGCAGGACGTCGCGCGGCAGCCGGCCGAGCCCCGCGACCAGGCGCGGCAGGAACTCCTCCTGCCCGCCCATCGGCGCGGGCACGAGCGTTGCGAGCGGGTGGTCGGGCGCGACCGCGCCCGAACGCCGCAGCGCGTCGATGACCGTGCCCCAGAAGCGCGTGGCGTCGGTCTCGCCGCGGTCGACGGCGACCCACGCGACCGCCCCATCGACCTCGGCGGTGCGCAGCCACGACGAGACGAGCATCGTCTTGCCGCTGCCCGCCGGCGCCGACACGAGCGTGACCGGTCCCCGGGCGCCGCGGGCGAGCAGCGCGAACAGCCGCGGGCGCGCGACGAGGCCAGCGACCAGCCTCGGCACGGCGGGATCCTTCATGTCTCCGGGCGCCCGCGCGGCGGGGCGCGCCGCCGGTGTGCTGACCACCGTGAGCCTTCGGTCGGGAGAGACCGAGCCTACGTCGCGCCGCGGCCGCGCGGCAACCCCGGAGGGGCGTCGCTGCTCAGTCGCGTTGCACGACCCGGAACGGATTGCCGTCCGGGTCGCGGAACGTGAACATCGGCGGCACGCCCTCGCCCATCTCGATGAGCGCCGCATCGGCCTCCACGCCGCTCGCGAGGATCCGCGCGTGATCGGCCTGCGCGTCGGTCGTGGCGAGGCTGATCTCCACCCCGCCCGCTCCGCCGCCGGCGGACGCGACGAGCGCGATCGTGGTCGCGGCGCCGCGCGGCGCGACCTCGATCCAACGCATGCCGCCGCCGATCGGCGCGTCCATGCGCGTCTCGAACCCGAGCGTGCCCACGTAGAAGTCGAGCGCGCGGTCCTGGTCGGCGACCGGGACGACGACGGTCCCGATGCGGCTGACGTTCGTGGCGCTCATCGCTCGAGCAGCTCCTTGAGCGCGCCGACCCGCTCGCGCCAGTACGCCTTCATGCGCTCGGCCTCCGCGGCGTCGGCGAGGCGGACGTGCTGGACGGACGCGGTGCTCTTGGCCTCGCCCTTGGCGTCGAAGGCGACGTGGACGCGGGTCGCGCCGTCCGCCCAGTCGAACCGGGCCGACCGCGGCGGCAGCACCGTGCGCGCGCGCAGCTCGCCGTCCGGGAGCCAGCGGGCGCGCTGCGCCTCGTCGACGAACGCGTCGTAGAGCCGCTCGACCGGCACCGCGACGGTCTTCGAGGCGGTGATCGTGAAGCCGTCGTCGTGCTCGCCGACCGCGCGCAGGCCGCGGGCGCGCTCGTAGCTCGACGCGACCGCCTGCGCGTTCCACGCGAGCGGCTCGATGCCCTGCAGCTCGGCGATCCAGCGCGCGATCTCGCGGTGCGAGCGGTCGGCCGCGCCCCACTCGTCGAGCAGGTCGAACCACTCCTCCCAGCCGCGCCCGGTCCGCTCGCGGATCTTCTCGTCGGACGTCGCGAGCGGCGGGGGCTCCGAGACGGCGCCCGGCGTCTCGGGCTCGGCCGCGGCGAGCAGCTGGGCGCGCGCGGCGGTGTAGCTCTCGCCCGTCTTCGCCATGCGGGCGCGGACGAGGCGCTTGAACGACTTGTGCTCGGTCATCTGGTGCTCCTTCACGGGCGGCGGCCTCGCGACTCACGCTCGCGACGCCCCGCCGGAAAGGGCATGAAGACCGGCGTCCCGAGGGCTCGAGGCCCCCTTTGCCCCCGCTTGCGCCGGCGGCGTGAGCGCCGGAATCGGAGGTTGGGCGCAGGACGGCGCCGGGCCGGAAGATACCCCGCGCGCGCGCCGCGGGCAAGCCCGTCACACGGCTCGCGCCGCTCAGGCGGCCGCCGGTGCGGCGACGTCCTTCAGGCGCTCGTTGGCCGGGTCGAAGAGCGGCTCGGCGCTGACGGTGACGGGGTGTGCGCGGCCCTCGCTCCACACCGCGAGCGTCGTCCCGACCTCCGCGTGCGACACCGGCAGGTAGCCGTAGAGGATGCTCTCCCCCACCGTCGCCCCGTAGCCGGCGCTCGTCACGTACCCGAGCGGGCGGTGGCCGTCGAGCAGCGCCTCCTTGCCGACCAGGAGCACCGACGGGTCGTCGGCGACCAGGCAGCACAGCTTCCGCTCGACGCCGCGCTCCTTGATCGCCGCGGCGGCCTCCCGGCCGATGAAGTCGGCGTCCTTGCCGAGCCGCACGAGCCAGCCGAGGCCGGCCTCGTACGGGTCGTGCTCCTCGTCGATGTCCTGGCCCCACAGGCGGTAGCCCTTCTCGAGCCGCAGCGAGTCGTACGCGCCACCGCCGCACGCGACGGCGCCGAGCGGCTCGCCGGCCGCCCACAGCGTGTCCCACAGCTGCGCGCCGAACTCCGTGGGCGCGTAGATCTCCCAGCCGAGCTCGCCGACGTAGGAGATCCGCAGCGCGCGCACCGGCACGTGGCCGACGTGGAAGTCGCGCGCGGTCATGTACGGGAACGCGTCGCCCGACAGGTCGTCCTCGGACACCGACTGCACGACCTTGCGCGCGAGCGGGCCCCACACGCCGACGCAGCACAGCCCCGACGTGCGGTCGTGCAGCCACACCGACCCGTCCGCGGGCAGGTTGCGCCGCATCCACGCGAGGTCGTGCTTGCCCACCGCCCCGCCGGTCACGACCCAGAAGCGGTCCTCGGCCAGCCGCGTGATCGTGAGGTCGCACATGATCCCCGCGCGCGGACCGAGCATCGCGGTGTAGACGACGGTCCCGGCCGGCCGGTCGACGTCGTTGGCCGCGAGGCGCTGCAGGTACGCGGCCGCGCCCGGCCCGCCCACCTCGACCTTCGTGAACGGCGAGACGTCGAAGAGCCCGACGCGCTCGCGGCAGGCCTGGTGCTCGGCGGTGACGATCGGGGACCAGAACCGCGCCGCCCACTCGGACGCGGGCCGGTAGCCGCCGTCGTCGCCGACGAGCGCGGCGTTCGCCTCGTACCACTGCGGGCGCTCCCAGCCCGCGCTCTCGAAGAACTCGGCGCCGAGGCCCGCCTCGCGCTCGTAGAACGGCGTGCGCCGCAGCCCGCGGGCCTGCTCGGACTGCTGGCGCGGGTGGATGATGTCGTAGACCTCGCGGTAGCCCTGCGCGCCGCGCGCCCGCACATACGGCCGGCTCAGGCCGTGGCCGTCGTAGCGCTCCGGGTCGGCCTCGTGCAGGTCGATCGACGAGTCGCCGTGCGTCATGACCTCGGCCAGCGCGCGGCCGGCGCCGCCGGAGTGCGTCACCCAGATCGCCTCCGCCAGCCACAGCCCGCGCACGGCGCCGCTCTCCCCGAGCAGCGGGAAGCCGTCCGGCGTGAACGACATGAGCCCGTTGAGCGTGCGCCGCAGCTCGACGTCGCGCAGCGCGGGCAGCAGCGAGCCCGCCTCGCGCGCCGCGGTCGCGAAGTCCTCGCGCGTGAAGTCGACGATCGATGGCTGGGTCTCGCCGCCCGGCGGCCGGATGTCCTCGGGCTCGGTGAGCCGCGGCTCGTGGCGGTAGTTGCCGATCCCGTACGCGTCCGCGTGCTGGCGGAAGTACATCGAGTGGTCCTGGTGGCGCAGGATCGGGTGGACGACCTCGCGCGTCTCGCCCGCCAGCTCGGGCAGCGGCGCGGTGAGCGCGTACTGATGCTGCACGGGGACCAGCGGGACCCCCAGCCCGCCGAGCAGCCGTCCCGCCTTCGGGCCCCAGATGCCGGCGCACAGCACGACGGTGTCGGCGCGGATCGGCCCGAGCGCGGTCTCGACGCCGCGCACGCGGCCGCCCTCGACCAGCAGCCCGGTCGCCTCGCACCACCCGAATGCCTGGGTGCCGGCGCTCTGCGCCGCCGCGCGGCCCATCGCCTCGGCGCCGCGGACGGCCTTCGCGATGCCGTCGCGCTCGACGAACAGGCCGCCGAGGATCCGGTCGGGGTCGATCAGCGGGATGCGCTCGCGCACCTCGGCGGGCGACAGCAGCGCGGCCTCGAGGCCGTAGCCGCGGGCGCGGCCGTAGCGGCGGTCCAGCTCGGCCCAGCGCTCCTCGGTCGCCGCGACCTCGATGCCGCCGACCGGGTGGTAGCAGGGCAGCCCGTCGAGCTCGAGCGCGCTGAGCACGTCGACGGTGACGCCCGCCAGCCGCGTCATCGTGTGCGACGGGTTGAGCTGGAACACGAGCCCGGGCGCGTGCGACGTGGAGCCGCCGGTCTCCCACAGCGGACCCTGCTCGATCACCACCACGTCGGTCCAGCCCTCGCGCGCGAGGTGGTACGCGACGCTCGTGCCGACGATCCCGGCGCCGACGACGACTGCGCGGGCGACCTCCGGCGGTCGCGCGCCGGCAACGGGCCTTGCCTCGGTCATGGGCGAACTGATATATCAACGACGCTCGTGGCGCGTCAACCCGCAGAACCGGCGGCTCCGGCCGCGAAGGCGAGGCGCGGGCTCATCGCCGACCGCGCCTACGCCGACCTGCGCGACGCGATCGTCACGCTGGCGCTGCCGCCCGGCACCGCGCTGCGCGAGGACGAGCTCATGCGCGAGCTCGAGCTCGGCCGCACGCCCCTGCGCGAGGCGGTCAAGCGTCTTGCGCTCGAGGGCCTCGTCGAGGTGCGCCCCCGCAGCGGCACGTTCGTCACCGACGTGCACGCGGAGGACATCGTCCACATCGCAGAGCTGCGCGCCGAGCTCGAGGCGCAGGCCGCGCGCCTGGCGGCTGCGCGCCTGGACGACGACGGCCGCGCGGTCGCCGCCGAGCTCGACGCCGCCCTGCAGGCGATCGAGGGCACGACCGGCATCGACGCCTACATGCGCCTCGACGAGCGCGTGCACCGCTTCGTGTGGCGGGCCGCCGCCAACCCGTACCTGCTCGACGCTCTCGAGCGCCTGTGGGCGCTGTCCCTGCGGATCTGGCACCTCGTGCTCGACCGCGTCGAGACGCTGCCGGCCGCCGTCCACGAGCAGCGCGCGCTGCTGGCCGCGCTGACGAGCGGCGACGAGCCCCGCGCGAGCGCCTGCATGCGCGATCACGTGCAGGCCTTCGAGGCCGAGATCCTCGAGGCGTTCGGGCGCTGATCGCCGACCGGCGCCGAGCGATTCTTGTGGGCGATGTCACGTTCGCGCCCGCGCGGCCGACCGAACATCGCCGCGATGCCTCGACCTCTTCACTCCATCGCCGGCCTCGCCGCCGCGGCCGTGCTGGCCGCGAGCGCGGCCCCCGCCCCGGCGGCCCCCGCGCCGCTGCGCCACGTCGTCTACGGCTGCAAGTACTCCCCGATCTGGCGGACCCCGGGCCACCGGATCCTCGACTTCGTGCGCGAAGGGCAGCGCTTCGAGGTGATCCGCTACAGCCCCTCTCGCCGCTGGGCCTTCGGCATCGCCTCACCGGGCGCGCGGCTGGAGTCGCAGGGCTGGGTCCGGCGCTCGGCGCTGTGCCGCGCGCGCCCCGCCTGACCCGGACCGACCCGGAGAGCCTCGAGGCGTTCAGGCGCTGATCACGACGGTCTGCAGCTCGGTCAGCGTCTCCATCGGGTAGCGCCCCCCGACCCGACCGACGCCGCTGGCCGTGCCCGCCCGTCCGCCGAACGGCAGGTGGTTCTCCCAGTAGTTCGTCGTCTCGTTGATGTTGACCAGTCCGGTCCGGACCTCGTCGGCGAAGCGCAGGCCGCGGGCGACGTCGGCGGTGAAGATCGCCGACAGCAGGCCATAGCCCGAGGCGTTCGTGATCTCGATCGCCTCCTCCATCGAGGCGATCGGGACGACCGGAGCGATCGGGCCGAACGTCTCCTCCGTCGCCGCGCGAGCGTCGGCGGGCACGCCGTCGAGGATCGTCGCGGGCCAGTACAGCGAGGTCGGAAAGCCATCCGCGCGGGCGCCGCCGGTGACCACGCTGGCCCCCCGAGCCGCGGCGTCGCCGACGTGCTCGTCCATCTTCGCCGCGACCGGCTCGTTGTTGAGCGGGCCCATCGTCGTGGACTCGGCGAACGGGTCGCCGAGCACCACCCCGCGCGCGACGCGCTCGGCGAGCCGCGCGACGAACTCCTCGCGCACCGCCGCGTGGACGAGCAGCAGCTCGCCCGCCGTGCAGCTCTGCCCCGCACACAGGAAGCAGGCGACGACCGCGGCCTCCACGGCGGCGCCGACGTCCGCGTCGTCCATCACGACGAGCGGCCCGTTGCCGCCCATCTCGAGGAGCTGCGCCTTGCCCGCGGCGCGGCGCGCGATGTGCAGGCCGGTCGCGGTCGAGCCGATGAAGCCGACGCCGACGACGTCGGGGTGGCCGACGAGCTCGTCGCCGACGACGGGGCCGGGTCCGGTGACGAAGTTGAAGACGCCGGGCGGCAGGTCCGCCTCCGCCACGCAATCCGCGAGCAGCCCCGAGCACACCGCCGTGGTCGGCGCGGGCGTCCACACGACGGTGTTCCCGCACGCGAGCGCCGGCGCCACGATCTCGGCGGGCATGGTGTACGGCCAGTTCCAGGGAGTCACGACCGCCACCGGGCCGAGTGGGCGGCGGACGAGCAGGACCCGCTTGCCCGGGTTCATGCTCGGCGCGATCGCGCCCTCCAGGCGGATGCCGTCCTCGGCCGCGCCGCGCCACATCGCGACGAGCTCGTCCACCTCGTCGTAGGCCTCGGCGTGCAGGGGCTTGCCCTGGTCGAGCGTCAGGGCGCGGGCGAGCTCGTCGCGGCGGCGCTCGCAGACGTCGGCGACGCGTCGCAGCGCGTCAGCGCGCGCGAACGCGGTCTCGCGCGCCCAGGCCGGGAACGCGTCCTTCGCGGCGGCCACCGCGCGGCGGGCGTCCTCGCGGTCGCCCTGGGCGACGGCGCCGAGGCCCTGCCCGGTCGCCGGGCTCGTCGCGTCGGCGACCTCGCCCGAGAGCGCGTCCTCCCACGCGCCCGCGATGAACATGCGGGTGGCGGTGATCGTGGCCATGGCGCAACCCTACGCGGTGGGTTAGGTTCGCCGGCGATGCCCGACACGCGCTACGACTTCGTGATCGTCGGCGGTGGATCGGCGGGGTGCGTGCTGGCCAACCGGGTCAGCGCCGACCCGGCGAACCGGGTGCTCGTGCTCGAGGCCGGCCGGCCCGACTGGCGGTGGGACGTCTTCATCCACATGCCCGCCGCACTGACGATCCCGATCGGCAACCGCCTCTACGACTGGCGCTACGAATCCGAGCCCGAGCCGCTCATGCACGGGCGGCGCGTCTACCACGCGCGCGGCAAGGTGCTCGGCGGGTCGAGCTCGATCAACGGGATGATCTTCCAGCGCGGCAACCCGATGGACTACGAGCGCTGGGCGGCGGAGCTGGCCACGGAGGCCTGGGACTACGCGCACTGCCTGCCGTACTTCAAGCGCATGGAGACCTGCCTCGCCGGCGCCGACGACTACCGCGGCGGCGACGGGCCGCTGATCCTCGAGCGCGGGCCGGCCACGAACCCGCTGTTCCGCGTCTTCCTCGAGGCCGTGCAGCAGGCCGGCTACCCGCTGACCGACGACGTCAACGGCTACCGCCAGGAGGGCTTCGCGGCCTTCGACCGCAACATCCACCGGGGCCGGCGGCTCAGCGCCGCGCGCGCGTACCTGCACCCGGTGCTGGACCGCCCGAACCTCGAGGTCCGCACCGGCGCGATGGTCAACCGCGTGCTGTTCGACGGCACGCGGGCGACCGGCGTCGAGTACAAGGCGCTCGGCCGGCGCGGCACGCGCCGCGTGCAGGCGGGCGAGGTGATCCTGTGCGGCGGCGCGATCAACTCCCCCCAGACGCTGCAGCTCTCCGGCGTCGGGAACCCGGACGAGCTGCGCGCGCTCGGCATCGACGTCGTGGCCGACGTCCCAGGCGTCGGCGAGAACCTCCAGGACCACCTCGAGGTCTACATCCAGTACGCGTGCACGCAGCCGGTCTCTATGGCACCGGCGCTCAAGTGGCAGAACAAGCCGAGGGTCGGCGCCGAGTGGATCCTGCGGCACACCGGACCCGCCGCGACCAACCACTTCGAGGCGGGCGGCTTCGTGCGCAGCAACGACGACGTCGAGTGGCCGAACCTGATGTTCCACTTCCTGCCGCTCGCGGTCCGCTACGACGGCTCCCAGCCGGCCGCCGACCACGGCTACCAGGTGCACATCGGGCCCATGACGTCGGATGCCCGCGGGAGCGTGAAGATCATCTCGACCGACCCGCGGGTCCACCCCGCGCTGCGCTTCAACTACCTCTCGACCGAGCAGGACCGGCGCGAGTGGACGGAGGCGATCCCGATCGCGCGCAACATCCTCAACCAGCCCGCGTTCGGTCCCTACAACGGCGGCGAGCTGTCGCCCGGGCCGGCGGTACAGACGCCCGAGGAGATCCTCGACTGGGTCGCCCGCGACGCCGAGACCGCGCTGCACCCGTCCTGCACCGCGAGGATGGGCACCGACCCGATGGCGGTCAGCGATCCCGCGACCATGCGCGTGCACGGCACCGACGGCCTGCGCGTCGTCGACGCCTCCGTGATGCCGTTCGTCACCAACGGCAACATCTACGCGCCGGTGGTGATGCTCGCCGAGAAGGCCGCCGATCTGATCCTGGGCGCGACCCCGCTCGAGCCGCTGCGGCTGCCGTTCCACCGCCATGGCGAGCGCGACCCCCGCGCGGGCGAGCGTGCGCGCGCCGGTTGACGCGGCAGGTCCGGTTCATATATCAGTGCACCGTGACGCCGATCCTCGAGGACATCGTCGCGGAGGGTGAGCGGCTGGTCGGTCTGGCCTCGAGCGACGGCGTCGGGCTCCGGCTGCTCGGCGGCGTCGCCGTGAGGCTGCGGGCGCCCGAGATGCCTGCCGCGTTCGACCGCGAGTACAAGGACCTCGACTTCGTGGCGCCCAAGGGAAGCGCGAGCGAGACCGACAGGTTCCTGCGCGCCGCCGGCTACGAGCCGCACACCGCGTTCAACGCGCTCAACCAGAAGGAGCGGATGCTCTTCTTCGACACCGAGCACGACCGCCAGGTCGACGTGTTCGTGGGCTCGTTTCGCATGTGCCACGAGATCCCGCTCGGGGACCGCCTCAAGCTGCAGGACCGAACGGTCCCGCTCGCGGAGCTGCTGCTCACCAAGCTGCAGATCATCGAGCTCAACGAGAAGGACGTGCGCGACGCGCTCCTGCTCGTGCACGGCCACCCGGTCGCGGACGAGGACGGCGAGGCGATCAACGGCGCGCGCATCGCCCAGCTCTGCGCGGGCGACTGGGGCCTGTGGCGGACGATCACCGAGAACGTCGCGAAGGTCCGCGAGCGGGCGACCAGCTACGACGTACCGGCGGACGCGCAGCAGCGCATGGCCGGGCGGCTGCAGGAGGTGCTGGACCGCATCGAGTCCGAGCCCAAGAGCCGCGGGTGGAAGCTGCGGGCGAAGATCGGCGAGCGCAAGCGCTGGTACGAGCTGCCCGAGGAGGTGGCGCAATGAGGCTGTTCTTCGCGACCGACATCCACGGCTCGGAGACCTGCTGGAAGAAGTTCCTGAACTCCGGGCCGCACTACCAGGCGGACGTGGTCGTCCTCGGCGGCGACATGACCGGCAAGGCGCTCGTGCCGGTGATCGACGACGGCGGCGGGCGCTGGCACGCGACCCTCCTGGAGAATCGCGAGGAGCTCGAGGGCGAGGAGGCGGTCGCGGCGTTCGAGCAGGCCGTCATCCGCCGCGGCTACTACCCGTTCCGGACGACCGCCGACGAGGTGCGCGAGCTTTCCCAGGACGAGCCGCGCTGGCACGCGCTGTTCGAGGAGCACATGCTCAAGACGGTCGAGCGCTGGATGGACATGGCCGACCAGAAGCTCGCCGGCACCGGGATCTCGTGCTTCGTGTGTCCCGGCAACGACGACCAGCTCGAGGTCGACGACGTCGTCCGCCGCGCCAAGCACGTCCAACTCGCCGAGGGGCGCGTCGTCGAGGTCGACGGGTTCCAGATGGCCTCCACCGGCTGGGCCAACCGCACCCCGTGGGACACGTACCGCGAGGAAGACGAGCCCGTCCTCGGCGAGCGCATCGAACGGGTCGTCGAACAGGTCACGGCGCCGCCCGAGAAGACGATCTTCAGCCTGCACTGCCCGCCGTACGCCACGGGCCTGGACGACGCGCCCGAGCTGACGGCGGAGATGGACCTGCGCAACGCCGGCCACTCGACGATTCCGGCCGGGTCGACCGCGGTTCGCGAGGCGATCGAGCGCCACCAGCCGGCGCTGTCGCTGCACGGGCACATCCACGAGGCGCGCGGCTCGACCCGACTGGGCCGCACGCTCTGCATCAACCCCGGGAGCTCGTACGAGCAGGGCCAGCTGCTCGGAGCGGTCGTCGACCTCGACGGCAAGAAGAAGGTCAAGCGCTTCGTTCTGACGAGCGGCTAAGAGGAGGAGAGCTTCGATGTCAACGGCTGACGTGACCGCCGACACCGGCGGCGGTGCCTACGAGGAGCAGTCGCTCTTCGTACGCAAGGCGACCGGCCTGGTCCGGGGCTGGGCGGTGCGCGACGCGTTCATCTACTCGGTGTTCGCGATCAACCTCGTCACGCTCGGGTTCTACATCTTCTCGTTCGGGCCGTTCATCCCGGCCGGAAGCCTGCTCTGGGCGGTCGTGCTCTCCGGCGCGTACCTCGTCTTCCAGGCGATCACGTACGCGTCGCTGATCGCGGCCATGCCCCGCGCGGGCGGCGACTACGTGTGGATGAGCCGCGTGCTCGGCGGCGGCATCGGCTTCGTGCTCGCCGTCTGCGGCTGGTGGTTCATCCTGTGGCACTGGGTCCCGATCTACGCCAACATCCTCAACATCGAGGTGCTGGGCCCGATGGCGGCGATCGTCGGGTGGGACAGCGCCGTGACGTTCCTCGGCGGCGAGGACGGCGTGTTCCTCGCGTCGCTGGCCACGGCGCTGCTCGCCTCCTTGTTCATCGCGCTCGGAATCCGCACGTACGCCCGGATCCAGAAGTTCTGCTTCTACGGCGGCGTGACCGGCCTCGTCATCGTGGCGCTGTTGCTGCTCGTGAACTCGAAGGCGGACTTCATCTCGTCGTTCAACACCGAGGCGCAGCAAACCTACGGCGTCAGCAACGCCTACCAGGCGACGCTGGACGCGGGCCTCAAGGACTACGACCCGGGCGGCGTCGCGTCGTTCTCGCTCAGCTCGACCGTGCTGCTGATCCCGATGCTCCTGTTCTTCAACCTGTGGTCGAACTGGGGTGCGACGCTGTACGGCGAGGTCCGCGGGGCGTCGGACTTCCGCAAGAACATCTACGCGATGGGCGGCGCGCTGATCGCCACGACGATCGCCGGCGCGATTCTGCTGCTGCTGTTCGCCAAGACGTTCGGCTGGGACTTCTACAACGCCGCGAACAACGCGTACTGGGCCGACGGCGGGCCGCTCGGCGTGTTCCCGTACCCGGGGACACTGGCCGCGTTCCTGCTGGGCAGCCCGGTCCTGCAGTTCCTGCTGATCACGCTGCTGGCCCTGTGGTTCTTCGGCTGGGTCGGCTCGGTGTTCCTGTCCTCCACGCGCGTGATCTTCGCCACCGCGTTCGACCGCGTGCTGCCCGAGTGGGTGGCGAAGGTCGGGCGCAACGGCGTGCCGTACGCGGCGCTCGCGCTCATGCTGATCCCGTCGATTCCGATCTCGGCGTTCTACGCGTACAACGCGGAGTTCGCGAGCTGGACGCTCGACGCGACGCTGGTGATCGCGATCACGTTCCTCGGATCGACGATCGCGGCGGGCATCCTGCCCTACCGCAAGCCCGAGATCTACAACGCCTCGCCGATCGCGCGATACAAGGTCCTCGGCCTGCCGCTGATCACCTTCTCGGCGATCATGTTCGCGATCATCCTGCTGTTCAGCCTGTACCACTGGTTCAAGGACGACGTGTACGGCGTGAACAACACCGCGTCGCTGCGCTACCTCGGCGTCATGTACCTGCTCGCGATCGGAATCTACGTCGCCTCGCGCCTGTACCGGCGCTCGCAGGGCATGAACCTCAAGATGGTCTACGACGAGATCCCGGTGGAGTAGGCCGCTACCCGTCCCCGAACGCGCGGTCGCGGCCCGGCGGGTCGCGACCGCGACCGGAGCGCTCGGTACGGTGCCCGCCCATGGCCGTCGCGCTCGACCCGCTGACCACGGACCTGCAGGTCCGCCTGCTGCACCCCGCCGCCGTGCCGCCGCGCCGCGCGCACGAGCACGACGCGGGGTTCGACCTCGCCTGCGTCGAGGAAGTGACCCTGTGGCCGGGGCGCCGGCGGGTGGTCGGCACCGGCGTGGCGATCGCGCTGCCGGCCGGGGTGGCCGGCCTCGTCACGCCGCGCTCGGGGCTGGCCGCGCGGCACGGGATCACGATCGTCAACGCCCCGGGCCTGATCGATCCCGGCTACCGCGGCGAGCTGCAGGTCACGCTGCTGAACACCGGCGAGACACCGTACGCCGTGCGCGCCGGCGACCGGATCGCGCAGCTGCTGCTGGTGCCGTTCGTCGCCCCCGACGTGCGCGTCGTGGACGCGCTCGACCCCGGGCCCGACGCGCGCGGCGAGCTCGGCTTCGGCTCGTCGGGGCGCTGAGCCTGCGGCGCCCGGCCGGCTCCGATTGGCAACATCACGGCCGTGACGCCGCTGCTCTCGATCCCCAGCCCGCCGTCGGACGGCTTCAACATCGGCCCGCTGGTCGTGCACGCCTACGGGCTCTGCTACGTGGCGGCGGTCCTCGCCGCGGTGGTCGTCACGTCGCGGCGGTGGAAGCGGTTCGGCGGCGACCCGGAGCTCGTGCAGGAATGCGCGCTGTACGGCTTCCCGGCGGGCCTGATCGGCGGGCGGCTGTACTTCGTGATCACGAGCTGGAACGAGGTGCCCGACGAGTGGTGGGGACCGTTCGCGATCTGGAAGGGCGGGCTCGGGATCTGGGGCGGCATCGCAGGGGGCACGCTCGCCGGCCTGTGGGTGCTCAAGCGCCGCGGCGCGAACATCCCGGTGTTCATGGACTGCGTCGCCCCGGGGCTGCTCGTCGCGCAGGCGATCGGACGGGTCGGCAACTGGTTCAACCAGGAGCTGTTCGGCGGCCCGACGTCGCTGCCGTGGGGCCTCGAGATCGACCCGGACAAGCGGCCGGCCGGCTACGAGAACGACGCGACGTTCCACCCGACGTTCCTCTACGAGATCATCTGGAACCTGGGCCTGGCCGCGTTCCTCGTGTGGCTCGGCCACCACCGCCGCATCCGCCCGCCGGGCCTGTTCGCGCTGTATGTCGCGGGCTACTCGCTCGGGAGGATCTTCGAGGAGCTGATCCGGATCGACCCGGCGCACCGCATCTTCGGGCTGCGCCTGAACTTCTACGTGGCGACGGCGCTGTTCCTGGTCGGCGTCGTGTGGTTCGTGCGGGTGCAGCGCGCCGGGCCGGTGGGCGAGCGCGGCGCGGCGGCGCGGGCGAGCGCGGCGCGGCCGTAGCGGCGCGCTGGCGCTCCTGCTTTGTCGCTCCGCGCGGTCGCCGGCTGGGCGGCGCGGCGCGGGCGGGTCGGCATCGAAGGGGACGGCGCCGTCGCCGGCGGGCGATCAGTCGTGCCGACCGCGCGGCTCCCGCACGTCGCGGCCGG
>DATAAR010000046.1:0-22942 GCA_036259975.1 Solirubrobacteraceae bacterium
AGCACCTCAAGCGCTGCTTGCTGGAGCTGGGCGGCAAGGCCCCGCAGGTGGTGCTCGCCGACGCCGACCTCGAGGCCGCCGCGGACGCGGCGAGCTTCGGCGCCTTCATGAACTCCGGGCAGATCTGCATGTCGACCGAGCGCATCGTCGCCGACCGGTCCGTCGCCGGCGAGCTGGGCGCAAAGCTGGCCGAGCGCGCGTCCAAGCTCGTGGTCGGCGACCCGCGCGACCAGAACACGATGATCGGTCCCGTCATCAACGATGCCGCGTGCCGGCGCATCAAGGAGCTCATCGAGGACGCCCGCGCCAAGGGGGCCAAGCTGCTGGCCGGCGGCGCAGCCAATGGCAACCTCGTCTCGCCGACCGTGCTGGCCAACGTCACCCCCGACATGCGCCTGTACTCGGAGGAGTCGTTCGGGCCGGTCGTCGCGATCGTCCCCGTGGACGGCGACGACGACGCGGTGCGCGTCGCCAACGACACCGAATACGGACTAGCGGCCGCGGTGTTCGGCGAGGACGTTGACCACGCGCTCGAGATCGCCCGGCGCATCGAGAGCGGCATCTGCCACATCAATGCCTCGACGGTGCACGACGAGCCGCAGATGCCGTTCGGCGGCGTCAAGTCATCCGGCTGGGGGCGCTTCGGCGGCAAGGCCGCGCTTGAGGAGTTCACCGAGTTGCGCTGGATGAGCATCCAGCAGATGTCGCGCCACTACCCGATCTGAGGAACGCACGCTGTCACGCGAGCGGGCGCACGTCGGCGCCGGTGAGCGCGACGAGCCCGCCGCGAGCTCGATCTCGAGCCCGCGCCGACCCGCACCGACGTAGAGGGTCGCGAAGCAGAGCGCAATCGCTCTGTAGGTGAAGCCGATCAGGCCTGTCGGCGAGCTTCGGACCGCCGCGGTCGCGCTTTCGGACCTCGAGCCGCGCGAGGCGTCATCGAGTCATCGTCGAGAGCGTCGCTGGCGGCTGCGGACCGGTTCACGCCGCTGAGCGCGGAGGACGTCGAGCTGTTCGCGACGTCGGGCCACATGCTCGGCGCGACAACGACTACGCGAGCGGCTTGGAGCGGGCTCATCACGCGTACGCCGAGTCCGGCGAGGCCGTTTGCGCCCTGTGCGCTGCGCATGGCGCTCGCGGAGCGGCCGTTGGGGCTCCCGAAGGTAAGCACCCAGGTCGAGCACCACCATCCCGGGGCACGTCTTTCGTCGCGAAGGCGTGCGTCGTCCGACGTGGCGGTACGTTTGGCGCGCGCTACGTGCACGAGATGCGCGACACGCGCTCGGCGTCTCGCACGCCGGTCCGTGACGTGCCTAACGGGCGCACCACCGTCCCGCTACCCGCGCTTGGCGTAATCGCCGAACTCACCGAAGTCGATGAACACGCACGGCTCGTCGCCCACGACCTCGGCGTCGTGGCCCGGCGGGATGGCGACCACCTCGCCGGGGCCGCACTCGCCCTCGCTCCCGTCGTCCATGAACACGCGCATCCGTCCCGACAGGCAGTAGCCCAGGTGCGACACCTGGCAGGACTCCGTGCCGGCAATCGGCTTGACGTTCTGCGACCAGCGCCAGCCAGGTTCGAACGTCCCCCGACCGATCACCCGGCCGCCGACGTCGACGACGTCGGCCTTGCCCTTGCCCTCGAACGGTCGCACCTCGTCGGGCGAGTCGAAGCTCTTGACCTCAAGCTCGGCCATGGCGGGCTCCTTCGTCGGTGATGACCCGCGCGCAACCTTATTCCTCACCGGCGCTCGCCTCTACTCCACCTGCGCTCCCTCCTGTTGTCCGCGCTGCTTGGCCTGCCCAGGGCGAGTCCGACAGCGCCGCATGGTCGACGCGGCGGGCGAACGAGACCCTTGCACTCAGAACCGATCCAGAGCCACGCGAAACGGCCGCGTGCCGCCGCCGCTCCGCCTCGAGGTCTCCGGCACGCTGCGGGATCCACGCCTGCGCACCGACGTGCCGTGGACGCATGGTCTTCATCGCGGACCGATCAGGCCTAAGGCGCCCTGTACGCGAAGTCGACCCGGCGCCGGGACTTTTTAGACAGCTGTCCAGCGTGTACGCGCGTCCTCGCGCCGATCCTTGCGGTGTGCGCACCTCCGAACTCGCCCCGATCGCCTGATGTCCGCCTCCGCTCCATTCCGTGCCGCCGCCGCGTCGCTGCCGCTCATCGCCGTCACGACGTCCGAGATGCGCGCGCCGATGCTCGACGGCGCTACCCCCGAGGCCGACCCGCCGCGCACCGAGATGGTGCTCGGCATGCGCTACCTCGGGGCGATCGGGCGCGCCGGCGGGCTGGCGATGGTCGTGCCGCCGCTCCCCGGCCCCGCGATCCCCGCGCTGCTCGACCGCGTCGACGGCATCTGCCTCTCGGGCGGGCCCGACCTGCACCCCGACGCGTACGGCGCCGAGCCGCATCCCGAGCTCGGACCGACCGAGCCGCGGCTCGACGCGTTCGAGCTCGCGCTCGCGCGCGCCGCCGACGAGCGCGACATGCCGGTGCTCGCGATCTGCCGCGGCGCGCAGGTGCTCAACGTCGCGCGCGGCGGCACGCTGCACCAGCACCTGCCCGACGTGACCGGCGACGCCGTGACCCACCGCCAGCCCGAGCCCGCGGGGCAGCGGACGCACGGCGTCACGATCGCCCCCGAGAGCCGCCTGGCCGCGATCGTCGGGCGCCGCGAGTTGCGCGTCAACTCCTTCCACCACCAGGCCGCGGACGTGCTCGGCCAGCGGCTCTGGCTGACCGCGTGGGCCGAGGACGGGACCGTGGAGGGATTCGAAGCGGTTGATCGCAGCTTCATGATCGGCGTACAGTGGCACGCTGAGTGCCTCGTGGACCAGGACGAGCAGGCGGCGCTTTTCACGGCCCTGGTCGACGCGTGCGCGGGCAGCGCCGCCGCGGACACGCGGCGCGCCGCGCTGGTGGCCGCGACCGCCTGACAGCGGCGATACCGGGGCCGGCCGCACGGTCGTGACCGCCCCGGCCGAAGGATCCGTCGGCCGTGCCTACGACGAGGCGTTCGCCGCTCCGGGGACGCCGCGGCCGCACTACGCGGACCTGCTCGCCGCGCTCGCCGGGATGGACCTCGCCGCGCTGCGCGCGGCCGTCAACGAGCGCGTGGAGGCCGAGGGCGTCACGTTCACCACGGACGACGGCACGCAGGCGTTCGTCATCGACCCCGTGCCGCGGATTCTGCCCGCGGACGAATGGGCCGCGCTCGCAGCCGGGCTCGAGCAGCGCGTGCGCGCGCTGAACGCGTTCGTCGTCGACGCCTACGGCCAGCGGCGGATCGTCGAGGCCGGCCTCATGGGCGCCGAGGTGATCGACACGGCCGAGGGCTACGAGGCCGACCTGCGCGGGGCGCTGCCCGCCGGCCCGCCGCCCGTGGGCGTGGCCGGGCTCGACGTGGTCCGCGCCCCCGACGGGCGGCTGCGCGTGCTCGAGGACAACGCGCGCACGCCGTCGGGCTTCACCTACGCGGTCGCGGCCCGGCGCGCCGTGGTGCGCGCGCTGAACGGCACGGGGCCCGAGCCGGAGCCGCTGTCCGAGCGGCTGTACGCGCTGCTGCGCGACGCCCTGTGCGCGGCGGCACCCGAGGGCCGCGACCCGTCGATCGTCGTTCTCAGCGACGGGCCGTCGGGCGCCGCGTGGTACGAGCACGCGGAGGTGGCGCGCCGCCTCGAGGTGCCCGTCGTGACGCTCGCGGACCTGGAACGACGCGGCAACCACCTCGAGGTGCGCCTCGAGGACGGCCGCCGCCGGCCCGTCGACGTCGTCTACCGTCGCTGTGAGGAAGACCGCCTGCGCGACGCGCGCGGCGACCTGACCCCGGTTGCGGAGGCGCTGCTCGAGCCGTGGCTCGCGGGCCGCGTCGGCGTCGTCAACGCCTTTGGCACCGGCGTCGCGGACGACAAGCTCGTCTACGGCTACGTCGAGGAGATGATCCGCTTCTACCTCGGCGAGGCGCCGCTGCTGGAGGCGGTGCCGACGCTCGATCCGCGGTACGGCGACGTCCTCGAGCTGATCCTCGACGACCTCCGTGCCTACGTCGTCAAGCCGCGGATGGGCCACGGCGGCAAGGGCGTCGTCGTCGGCGCGCACGCCGACGAGGCGACCCTCGAGCGGCTGCGCGCGGACCTCGCCCGCGACCCCGGCGCGTACGTCGCCCAGCCGATCGTGCCGCTCTCCAAGCACCCGACCGTCGTCGATCCGGGACGGCTCGAGACTCGACACGTCGACCTGCGGCCGTTCGTGTTCACCGGCACCGAGCGGACCCGCGCCCTCCCGGGCGGGCTGACCCGCGTCGCCTGGGACGCGGGCGCCCTCGTCGTCAACTCGTCCCAGAACGGGGGAGCCAAGGACACGTGGGTATCGACGTCGGGCGGATGAGCGCTCCCCGCATCGACCGCGGCCGCGACTGGGCCGTCTGGCAGCGGTCGGCGCCGTACACCGTCGGCCTCGAGGAGGAGTTGATGCTCCTCGACGCGCGCGACTTCTCGCTCGCGCAGCGCAGCGACGACGTGCTCCCGCGCCTGCCCGCCGAGCTCGTCGCGCACGTGAGCGCCGAGACGCACCAGGCCGTGATCGAGCTGGCGACCCGGCCGCATCCGACCGTCGGAGCGGCGGTCGCCGAGCTGCGCGAGCTGCGCGCCCGGCTCGGCGCGGAGCTGGCCGGCATGGGGCTCGCGGTCGCCGGCTCCGGGACGCATCCGTTCGCGCTCTGGACCGAGACCCAGGTGTCGCCCGCGAGCCGCTACCAGGTGATCCTGCGGACGATGGCCGACCTGGCCCGCCGCGAACCGACGTTCGCGCTGCACGTCCACGTCGGCGTGCCCGACCCCGAGCGCGCGATGCGCCTGCTCAACCGGCTTCGCGCCCATCTGCCGCTCCTGCTCGCGCTGTCGGCGAACTCGCCGTTCTGGCAGGGCCGGGCGACCGGCCTCGCCTCGACCCGCACACCGGTGTTCGGCATGTTCCCCCGCACCGGCATCCCGCGGCGCTTCGCGTCCTACGGCGACTGGGTGGACACCGTTGACGCCCTTCTGCGCTGCGGCGCCTTCCCCGAGCCCACGTTCCTATGGTGGGACATCCGCCCGCAGCCGGCGCTCGGGACGGTCGAGGTGCGCGTGATGGATGCGCAGAGCCGGGTCGAGGAGACCGCGGGGCTCGTCGCGCTCGTCCAGGCGGCCGCCCGGCTCGAGCTCGAGGACGGCTTCGCGCCGCCGGACGTCGCCGGCACCGACGTGGTCCTGGCCGAGAACCGGTTCCTGGCCGCCCGCGACGGGATCGAGGCCGAGCTGCTCGATCCCGAGGCCGGGCGGACGGTGCCGGTCCGCGATGCGCTCGCCCGGGTGCTGGACGCGGCGCGCCCCCACGCGGCCGCGCTGGGATGCCGCGACGAGCTCGAGCTCGTGGCGGCGCTCGCCGCGGACCCGGGCTTCGCCCGCCAGCTCGACATCGCCGCCGGCGAGGGTGGCAACCTGCAGCGGATGCTCGCCGAGCTCGCGCGCGGCTTCGCGGCGGGCGGCTGAGCGGCTCAGTCGCGCCGAGCAGCGCCGGGAGCTCGTGCGCGCCGCGCGCCACGGCATCGGCGCCGGCGAGCTCCTCCGCGCGGTACGGCCCCGTGGCGACCGCCACGCAGCGGACGCCGTCGGCGCGCGCACGCGATGTCGCGGGGCGTGTCGCCGATGATCACCGTCCGCTCCCGGGGGTACGGCGCGCCGCCGTCGAGGGCGCCGGCCCGGCGGCGGGCGATCGCCGGCCGCGCGGCGTAGTCCTCCGCGTCCGAGCCGAACGCCCCCTGGCCCGCCCGGACCAGCGGGCGAGCCCGGCGCTCGAGCTTGAGGCGCGCGATCGCCTCGAGGTTGCCGGTGACGAGCGACAGCAGCGTGCCGGCCCGCGCGCCGAGCGCGTTTAGCGCCGCCGGCACTCCCGGGGCCAGCCGGTCGCGCAGGTCGGCCGGGCAGCGGCGCGCGTAGGCCTCCGCGCAGGCGCGCGGAACGCGTCGGCGCCCGCATCGAAGCGCGCAGCGTCCACGCCGCCGAGCAGGCAGATGTGGCGCGCGATCTCGCCGTCCGTCCGGCCCGCCGCCAGACAACTTCGAGTGGGAGCACGGCTACGCCAAGCGCTTCCGGATCGTCCACGTCGACTACCGCACGCAGCGGCGGGTGCCCAAGCGCAGCGCGCTGTGGTACCGCGACTTCATCGCGTGGATGCGGCGGCTGCGGCGCTAGGCGGGTGCGGTGCCGCGCGTGCCCCGCGCGTGCGGGCGCGGACGGTTCCCTCCAGGCCGCCGCATCGCGTGATCGCCGGCGACAATCGGGCATACATGGGAGGACGCGGCCCCGCGCGATCGACCGGCCGCGTGCCCTGAGCGGCATAGTCACCATGGTCGAATGAGCACCGCAGTCGCCTCTTCGTCGCGCCCCGCCGCCCGCTGGGCGCCCCGGATCGGCCGGTGGGCGCAGGGGTGGATCGGCGTCATCGGCGTGCTCGTGCTCCTCGAGCTCGTCGTCCGCGTCGGGATCATCCCGAGCCGCTACTTCCCGCCGATGACGACGACGTTCGGCACGCTGTTCGAGCAGCTCGGCGAGTCGAGCTTCTGGACGGCGGTGCTGCAGACGCTGCAGGGCTGGGCGCTCGGGCTCGGCATCGCCGCGGTGATCGCGATCCCGCTCGGGATGCTGATCGGCTCGAACATGCTCGTGTACCGCGGGCTGCGCCCGATCATCGAGTTCCTGCGGCCGATCCCGTCGGTGGCGCTGATCCCGCTCGCGATCCTCATCTACGGCACCGGCATGCAGAGCAAGGTCTTCCTCGCCGCGTTCGCGTCGACCTGGCCGCTGCTCATCCAGTCGATCTACGGCGTGCGCGACCTCGACCCGGTGCAGAAGGAGACCGCGCAGTCGTTCCGCATCCCGCTCAAGGACCGGCTCCTCAAGGTGAGCCTGCCCGGCGCGATCCCGTACATCGCGACCGGCCTGCGCATCTCATCGGCGACAGCGCTCGTCCTCGCCGTGACCGCCGAGCTCGTCATCGGCGCGCCCGGCCTCGGCCGCGCCATCAACACCGCGCGCGCGGGCGGGGTGCCCGACCTGATGTACGCCCTCACGATCGCCACCGGCCTGCTGGGCTGGTTCCTGAACGTGGTCCTGTCGAGGATCGAGGCGCGGGCGCTGCACTGGCACCCGTCCCACCGCGAGGCGGCGCGATGAGCCGGCGCTGGCTGTACGTCGCCGTCGAGATCGCGGTCCCGGTGGCCGTCTTCGCGCTGATCTGGGTGTGGTCGGCCGGTAGCGACGTCTACTACTACCCGCCGCTCGAGGACGTCCTGACCACGTTCAAGGACACGTGGGTGTTCGAGCGCTTCGGCAGCGACGTCGCGCCGAGCATGCTGCGGCTCTTCGTCGGCTACTTCATCGCGGTCGGCGTCGGCGTGGGCGTCGGCGTCGCCCTCGGGCTGTCGCCGGTGCTGCGGCGCATCGCCGCTCCGATCGTCGAGTTCCTGCGCGCGATCCCGGCGCCGGCGCTGCTCCCGTTCGCGCTGCTCGTCCTCGGCGTCGGCAACAGCTCGAAGGTCTTCGTCATCGCGTTCGTGTGCCTGTGGCCGATCCTGCTGAACGCGATCGACGGCGTCAGCGGCGTCGACCCGACGCTGGTGGACACCGGCCGCGTCTACCGCATCCCGGCGCGGGACCGGCTCATGAAGGTCGTGCTCCCCGCCGCCGCGCCGCAGATCTTCGCCGGCATGCGCACGAGCCTGTCGCTGGCGCTGATCCTGATGGTCATCAGCGAGATGGTCGCGAGCTCGAACGGAATTGGCTACTTCGTGCTGCAGTCGCAGCGCTCGTTCGCGATCCCGGAGATGTGGTCGGGCATCATCCTGCTCGGCATCCTCGGGTACCTGTTCAACGCCGTCTTCCTGCTGCTCGAGCGCCGTGTCCTCGCCTGGCATCGCGGCGCCCGCGCAGGGAGCGAGTGAGCCGCCGCGCCGAACCCCCGAAAGGTCCCCCGCAATGCTCAAAGTGACCAACCTCCGCAAGGTCTACGGCTCGGGCGAAGGAGCCACGGAGGCCATCGCGGACCTGAGCTTCGAGGTCGACAAGGGCGAGTTCGTCTGCATCGTCGGGCCGTCCGGCGCGGGCAAGACGACGCTGCTCAAGACGGTCTCCGGGCTGATGGCGCCGACCGCCGGCGAGATCGAGCTCGCCGGCCAGAAGGTCGTCGGCCCACCCGAGCAGATGGCGCTGGTCTTCCAGGACTACAGCCGCTCGCTGTACCCGTGGATGAAGGTCGGCGAGAACGTCGCGTTCCCGCTGCGGCGCAAGAAGATGAGCAAGGCCGAGCGCAAGCACGTCGTCGAGCACGCCGTCGAGTCCGTCGGCCTGGCGGCGGCGATCGACAAGTACCCGTGGCAGCTCTCGGGCGGCATGCAGCAGCGCGTCGCGATCGCGCGCGGGCTGGCCTACCAGCCGGAGGTCCTGCTCATGGACGAGCCGTTCGCGTCCGTCGACGCGCAGACCCGCGCCGACCTCGAGGACCTCGTGCTGAGCGTCCGCCACGAGTACGGCGTGACCGTCCTGTTCGTCACGCACGACATCGACGAGTCGGTCTACATGGGCGATCGTGTCGTCATCCTCACGGCCCGCCCGGCGCGCGTGCAGGAGGTGCTCGCCGTCAACCTCCCGCGGCCGCGCGACCAGGTCGAGACCAAGGAGCTGCCCGAGTTCGCCCACCTGCGCGCGCACGTGTACCGCGCGATCAAGGGCGGCCAGGCCGCGGGCGCCGACAGCGAGGGCGTCGCCGTCGACGCCGGGGCGGCGACCGGCGCGGACGCCCGTCGCCAGGACGAGGCGAAGCTCGCCGGCTGACGCGCGCCCTCAGGTCGACGCGCGGCGGTTCCCGCGCCGCCGCTCGCGCGCGGGCTGCTCGTGGGCCCCGAAGCGCTGGAGCGCGCCGAACGCCGGCTCGAGCTGCTCGTACAGCGCGGCGAACGTCGGCAGCAGCTCGGCGTACGCCTCCGCCTCGGCGGGGTCCGGCTCGACGACGTCGGCGATCCGCACGAGGTCTGCCGCGACGTCGATGCTGCCGACCATTCCGAGCGTCTGCATGCCGAGCAATGCGGCGCCGAACGCCGAGCCCTCGTGGCTCGCCGGGAAGCCGACCGGCATCGCGAGCGCGGCGGCGAGCATCCGCCGCCACAGCTCGCTCTGGGCGAACCCGCCGGTGGCGCGGATCTCACGCACCTCGTTGCCGGCCTCGCGCATCGAGGCCAGTACCAGCGCGAGCTGCTGGCAGACGCCCTCGAGCGCGGCGCGCACGAGGTGCTCGCGGCGGTGGTGGCGCGTGAGGCCGACGTACGCGCCGCGCGGGAGCGGGCTCCAGTGCGGCGCGCGCTCGCTGAGCAGGTAGGGCAGCATGATGAGCCCCTCGCTGCCCGCGGGCGCCTCCGCCGCGAGCTCGGTGAGCCGCGCCTCGGAGTGCTCGCCGAGGTCGGGCGCGAGCGTCTCGCCCGCCCACTGCAGGACCACGCCGCCGTTGTTGATCGCGCCGCCGACGACCCAGCGCTCGGGTGCCAGCGCGTAGCAGAACACTCGCCGCCGCTCGTCGACGGCGGGCCGCTCGACCATCAGCCGCAGCGCGCCGCTGGTGCCGATCGAACAGGCCGCGACGCCCGGGCGGACCGCACCGACGCCGAGGTTCGCGAGCGGTCCGTCGCCGGCGCCGGCGACGACCGGCGTGCCCGCGTCGAGCCCCAGCTGCGCCGCCGGCTCGGCGCTCAGCCCCAGGACCGCCGTGGTCGGTACGAGCCGCGCCAGCCGGTCCGGGTCCACGCCGGCGAGCTCCAGCGCCTGCGGGTCCCAGTCCAGGCGTTCGAGGCTCATCAGGCCCGTGCCGGAGGCGCACGAGTGGTCGACGGCGTCCTCGCCGGTGAGCGCCCGCAGCACCAGCTCCTTGACGCCGCCCCAGCGCGCCGCCGCCGCGAACACGTCGGGCTCGTGGGCGCGGAACCACATGAGCTTGGGGAGCGGCGCCATGGGATGAAGCGGCGTGCCCGTCCGCAGGTGCAGCTCGGGATGCGCCGCGCGCAGGCGCTCCGCCTCACCGGCGGCGCGAGTGTCCGCCCACGTCACGAGCGGCGTGAGCGGCCGCCCGTTCCGATCCAGCGCCACGAGCGCGTGCATCGCGGTGCCCACCGCCAGGCCCGCGATGCGCGCCCCGGCCGCGCGGGCTTCGCCGGCCGCCGCGCGGACGACGTCGAGCGTCGTCGCGAGCACCTGCGCGGCGTCCTGCTCGGCGTACCCGTGCTCCGGCTCGTGCAGCGGGTAGCCGGCCTCGGCGTCGCCGACCGTGCGGCCCCGGGCGTCGAAGGCGACGGCCTTCGCGCTCGTGGTGCCGACGTCGACCCCGAGGACGACCTCGGTCATGGTCACGTCAGACCCTCCCGGCCATGGGCATCACGCGCGGATGCCTACCACGCAGATCGCCATCCGCGCCGGCGCGCCCGGGCGCATCGGGACTACACGGGCGGGCCGCGGGGTAACTGTGGGCCGACCCGCCACCAACCGCGCTCCGTGCGCCGCATAGCCCTCCTTCTGACGCTCATCGCAGCGTGCTTCGCCGTGCCCGCGGCGCACGCCTGGACCGCACCGCCCGCCGACGACCCGGGGCGCGTCGCGGCGTTCCTGCCGATCGCCCGGGCCGCGTGGCCGGGGTCGCCGTGCGCCGGGCGCGAGGTCGTCCACCTCGCGGGCGACGCCGCCCTGCGCGCACAGGCGCCGGCGCTCACCGGTCACAGCGGCGACGTTCTGAACGGGATGGCGGCCCCCCAGACGTGCGAGGTCTGGCTCACGAGCGGCATGACCGCCCGCACGTTCTGCACGGTGCTCGTGCACGAGCTCGGCCACCTGGCCGGGCACGAGCACAGCCCGACGCCGGGCGACATCATGAACGGCGAGGGCGACATCGACTGGCCCGCGTGCGACCGCGCCACGGTGCCGCCCGTCGCCGCGACGGTCCACGACCAGGTCCGCTCCGTGCTGCCGCCGCCGGCCGACGGGTGGAGGGTCAGGTGCCGCCCGCTCCGCGGCGGCGAGCGGCGCTGCGTGGCGCGGCGCGGCAACCGCGTCCGGCGCTACCACGTGATCCAGACGCGCGACGCCGTCTCGGTCGTGCGCGTCCGCTAGCACAGCGGCCGCGCGCGCGAAAATCGCCCCGCGGCCCGCGCCTCGACGTAGGATCGGGACCCCAGCCGAAGGAGTGGCCATGCAGACCGACGAGGCCGCACCCCCACGTCCCGCCGCCGCGCCCATCACGGCGTTCCTGGAGCGCAGCGGGGTCGAGTACAAGCTCGTGGAGCACCGCGAGACGTGGACCGCGCGCGCCGAGGCGCGGGCGCTGAACTACCCCGCCGAGCAGGTCGCCAAGACGCTCGTGCTGCGCGACCGCGACGGCCGGTACCGGCTCGCCGTCGTGCCGGGCTCGCACCGGCTCGACCTCGACAAGGCGCGCGCGCTGTTCGACGACGCAAGCGACCTGCGCCTCGCCACCGAGGACGAGATGCGCGCCGACCTGCCGGACTTCCCGCCGGGCACGGTGCCCCCGTTCGGCGCGCTCGTGTCCGCCCCGGGCGTGGTCGACCACCGGCTGCTCGACTTCAACCGGGTCGTCTGCCCCGCCGGCGACCACCGCCACTCCGTGCTCTTCGACGCGGAGGCGCTCATCCAAGCCGGCGCTCGGGTGGGTGACGTCTGCGAGGACTGACGCTCAGCCGCCCAGCCAGGCGTACTGGTAGGGCGCGAGCACGACGAAGTCGCCCTCCGCGCGCAGGGGCCGGCCATCGGGCGCGGGGCCGCGCTCGGCGGGCTCGAAGCCGCGCTCGCGCGCCACGGCCAGGCGGACCGCCTGCGGCTCGGCCGTGAAGTTCGCGAGCACGAGCAGCCGGTCGCCGCCGTGCTCGCGGAGCAGGCCGAAGACGTGGTCATTGCCGGTCCAGATCGCCTCGCTGTGCCCCTGCCCATGGACGGCGCGCGTCGACCGGCGGGCGGCGACGAGGCGCCGCAGGCCGTCCCACAGCCGCCCCTCGACCGACGCCGGATCGCCGCGGCGGCCCGCCGCCTCCCAGTCCATGTGCGGCCGGTGCATCCAGCGGTTGTCGTCGCGCTGCGCCGCATCCGCGTCCCACGCCGGGTCGTTCCCCAGCCCGATCTCGTCGCCCATGTAGATGAGCGGCAGCCCGCCGTGCGCGAACGCGATCGCGTGGAGCAGCAGGACGCGGCGCACGCCGAGCTCGATGGCGATCTCGTCGCCGGCCTCGCGCGCCGCCTGCAGCCCGGCGAGCGCGGCGGCCATCCCGCTGGTGCGCGCCTCACCCGTGCGCGGGTCGGGCTGGAAGCGCGCTCCCCGCGCGAACGAGTCCGGGAAGTCGCCCGCGTACCAGTCGGCAAGGAAGCGGCGGTGCAGGTAGCCGTCGAGCCCGACGGCGGCGGCGTCGTCCTCCGTGATCGCCCAGCCGATGTCGTCGTGGCAGCGCACGTAGGTGAGCCAGCCCGCGCCCGGCGGCACCGGCGGCATCGCGCGCAGGGTGTGGGTCATGAGCGCCACGCGGCCCGAGGCCAGGGAGCTCCACAGCAGGACCATGAGGACGTTGTGGTAGGCGAGGTCGCACTCCTTGCCCTCGTGCCGGCCGGCGCCGAGGTAGCCGACCAGGTCGCGCGGGGAGACGATCGCCTCGGCCTTGAACGCGACGGCCGGGGCCGCGATCCGCATGAGCGCGCGGAACGCCTGGAGCAGCTCGTGGACCTCGGGCTGGTTCTGGCAGTCAGTGCCGGTGCGCTTCCACAGGAACGGGACCGCGTCGAGGCGCAGGACGTCGGCCCCGGCGTTGGCGAGGTCGAGCATGACCCGCGCCATCGCCACGAACACCTCGGGGTTCGTGTAGTCGAGATCCCACTGGTAGGCGTTGAACGTGGTCCACACCCAGCGCCCCATCTCCGGCACCCAGCTGAAGCTGCCCGGCGCGGTGTCCGGGAAGACGTCCGGCAGCGTGGCCTCGTAGGCGTCGGGTCCGGCCCGGTCCGTGAACGTGCGGTAGAAGCCGAGCATCCGCTCGTCGCCGGCCAGCGCGGCCTGCGCCCAGGCGTGCTCGCGCGCCGTGTGGTTGAGGACGACGTCGATGCACAGCGCCATCCCGTCGGCACGCAGGTCGGCCGCCAGCGCCCGGAGGTCGTCCATCGTCCCGAGCGCCGGCTCGACGGCGCCGTAGTCGGCGACCGCGTACCCGCCGTCGTTGGGCTGCGGGCGTGCGCGCAGCAGCGGCATCAGGTGCAGGTAGCCGACGCCCAGCTCGCGAAGGTACGGGAGGCGCTCGCGCACGCCGCGCAGCGTGCCGGCGAAGCGGTCGACGTAGGCGACGTAGCCGACGGCCTGCTCGCGCTGCAGCCAGTCCGGCGTGATCTCGCGCTCGTGGTCCAGCGCCCGCAGCGCGGGCTCGCGCGCGGCGGCCGTCGCCGCGACGGCGTCGAGCAGCGCCGTCCACGCGGCGGGGAAGCGCGGGTCGGTGCCGTAGACCGCGACCAGCGGGTCGCGCAGCTCGGTGAAGAAGCGCTCCAGGCGGGTCGCGAACACCGTGTCGCCGGTGACGCGCTCGCGCGCGCGCTCGTAGTCGGCGCGCACCTCCGGGCGCATCGCGTGGACGTTCAGCACGCGCTACGGGGCACTACGTCGTGCGTCTCCGGATCACGGTGAGCGGCTCGATGGGCGCCGCGCGCGGCGCGTCGCCCTCGATCGCCGCGATCAGGAGCTCGGCGCCGCGCGCGCCGCTCTGGCGCAGCGGCTGGCGCACTGTCGTCAGGTCGAGCAGGCTCGCGACCTCGATGTCGTCGAAGCCGATCACCGCGACGTCCTCGGGCACCCGCAGCCCAAGTTCGCGCGCGGCCTCGAGCACCCCGATCGCCTGCGTGTCGGAGGCGGCGAACACCGCGGTCGGGCGGTCCTCGCCCCGGAGCAGCTGCGCCGCCAGCACGCGGGCGTCCTGGCGGTCGTGGCGGCCGAAGCGCTCGAGGCTTGCGTCCGGGGCGATCCCCGCCCGCTCGAGGGCGACCCGCAGGCCCCGCCGGCGGCGTTCGCTGGAGGTGAACCCGAACGGGTTCGCCGCGACATCGCCCACGAAGCCGATCCGGCGATGGCCCCGGGCCAGGAGGTGCTCGGCCGCCAGCTCGCCGCCGCGCACGTCGTCCGTCGCGACGTGCGCGACCTCGGGGTGCTCGGCGTCGACCAGCACGACCGGCAGGTTCTCCCGGCGCAGCGCCGCCACCTCATCCGCCAGCAGCGGCAGGGAGACGACGAGCAGGCCGTCGACGCGGGCGCGGCGCGCGAAGTCGCGGAACGCGTCGGCGCGTTGCGCCGGAGTCTCGATGTCGTACAGCACGAGGTCGTAGCCGCGCTCGCCGACATGCTCGACGACTCCGCGCAGGCGCTCGACGACGGACGGCGACGTGAAGAACGGCGCCACCACGCCGACCGCCTGCGGGCGCCCGAGCGACAGGCTGCGCGCCGTCGAGCTGGGCCGGTATCCGAGCTCGCCGATCGCCGCGCGGACGCGCTCGCGCATTTCCGCGCGCACCACCGGGACGTCGTTGAGCACCCGCGACACCGTCGCGACGCTCACGCCAGCGTGGCGAGCGACATCCCGGATCGTGGGCGCGTGATGACGGCCCGCCGCCATGGGCGCGGAGCGTAACCGGTGCTCAACCACCACCCCTTGACAGCCTGAGGGCAAGCTGAGAGGTTCCGGCCGCAGTACCGGGTCTCAGTGCTGTCTTCCTGAAACCGGTTACAGCGAACAGTGATGTAGGTCCCGGAGGAGGGGTCGCATGAGCGGTCGCTTTGGGTTCGGCGCGGTCTCGGCCGCGCTTCTGTGTGCTCTCGCCCTCGCCGCGTGCGGCGGCGACGACGGCGGCGGCGGAGGCGGCTCGGGAGGCGGCGAAGGCGGGGGCACCACCAGCGGCGCGAAGGTCATCGACGTCAACTCGATGAACGGCGCCAAGGGCACCGTCACCTACTGCCAGGGCAAGGACACCGCGGGCAACGCCCACGCCTGGGTGGAGGCCTACAACAAGAAGAACACCGGGATCACGGTCAAGCTGTTCGAGTTCCCGGCCTCGGCCGACGCCCAGCGCCAGCAGTTCATCCAGCGCCAGCAGGCCAAGTCAGGCGACTGCGACATCTTCTCCTCCGACGTCATCTGGACCGCCGAATTCGCGTCGCAGAAGTGGATCTACGACATGACGCCGTACGTCGAGAAGCGCAAGTCGGAGTTCATCCAAGCGCCGCTCCAGACGGTCACCTTCGAGAACAAGTTCTGGGGCGTCCCCGAGACGACCGACGCGGGCTTCCTCTACTACAACACCAAGAGGGTCGACTCGGTCCCGGACACGTGGCAGGGGGTCTACGACGAGGCCAAGAACAAGGGCGGGATCGTCTACCAGGGCGCGGCCTACGAGGGCCTCACCTGCGACTTCCTCGAGCTGATGTTCGCGGCCGGCGGCACGGTCCTCAACGAGGACGGCACGAAGGCCACCATCAACAACCCGAAGTCCGTCGCGGCGCTCCAGCTCATGGTCGACGGCATCAAGAACGGCGCGGCGCCGCGCGCCGTGACGACGTACATGGAGCCGGAGTCGCTCGCGGCCTGGGAGACGGGCCGGTACGCCTTCATGCGCAACTGGCCGTACGCGTACGCCGCGAGCAACAACGACAAGGGCACCAAGGTCAAGGGCGACTTCAAGGTCGCTCCGCAGCCGGCGTTCGAGGGCGGCGGCAAGGCGGGGATCCTGGGCGGCCACAACTCGGTGATTTCGGTGTACACGGAGAACCCGGGCGCTTCGCTGGCCGTGGTCGACTACATCACGGGGATGGAGAACAACGTCCGCAACGCGGCGCAGTTCTCGCTCGCGCCGGTCCTCAACGCGGCGTACGACGACCCGAAGGTCAAGAAGGCGCTGCCGTTCTCCGACGAGCTCAAGCAGGCGGTCGCGCAGGCCAAGGCGCGGCCGGTCTCGCCGGTCTATCCGCAGATCTCGCAGGCGATCTACAACAACGTCAACGACGCGCTCGCCGGGCGCACATCGCCGGCCGACGCGCTGAAGAAGGCCAACGACGAGATCGACAAGGCGCTCGCGACCTTCTGAGGCACTGCCATGGCTGACGCGACCACCTCAGTCACCGAAGCCGCACCGAAGCAGACGCAGCCGCCGCGGCGCTCCAAGGGCCTCTCGGAGCGCCGCCTGGCGTTTCTCATGGTCTCGCCGTCGATGCTGCTTATCGCGCTGGTCGCGGCGTATCCGATCGGCTACGGCATCTGGCTGTCGCTGCACGAGTACAGCGTGCGCGTCGCCGGCCTGTCGCGCTGGGCCGGGCTTCGGAACTACACGACCGCGCTCGGCGACTCGGAGTGGTGGGCGGCGTTCTGGCACACGATGATCTTCGCCGGGGCCTCGGTCACGCTCGAGCTGGTGATCGGGCTCGGCATGGCGATGACCATGCACGCCGCGTTCAGGGGCCAGGGCATCCTGCGCACGGTCGTGCTCGTCCCGTGGGCGGTGCTCACCGTCGTGACGGCGGTGATGTGGCGGACGATGTTCCAGAGCCCGCTCGGGTTCGTGAACACG
Organism: Solirubrobacteraceae bacterium; assembly: GCA_036259975.1. GTDB lineage: Bacteria > Actinomycetota > Thermoleophilia > Solirubrobacterales > Solirubrobacteraceae > JAOPZW01. Next base: position 16,680 of record DATAAR010000046.1, read on the forward strand.
ATCCTCGGCACGGACACCGTGTGGCTGGGCGACGAGCCCTACGCCCTGATCGTGATCATCCTCGCCGACGTGTGGAAGACCGCGCCGTTCATGGCGCTGCTGATCCTCGCCGGCCTGCAGGTGATCCCGTCCGAGATCTACGAGGCGGCGAAGGTCGACGGCGCCACGGCGTGGCAGCGCTTCACGCGCATCACGCTCCCGCTCCTGACGCCGGCCATCCTCGTGGCGCTGATCTTCCGGACGCTCGACGCGCTGCGGGTCTTCGACCTCCCGTTCGTGCTCACGAACGCCAAGAGCGGCACGTCGACCCTTTCCACCATCGCGCAGGAGACGTTCGCGTCGAACCGCATCTACGGGCTCGGCTCGGCGATGGCCGTGCTGACGTTCCTGATCGTGATGGCCGTCTCGTTGATCTACATCCGGACCGTGGGCGGCAACATCCGCGGCCTGGCGGAGGACTAGCCGATGGGTGCGACGACCGCCGAAGCACCGCAGGCCGCCCCGGCGCGGCGGAGGAAGAAGACCGGCGCGGCCGGGGCCCCGAAGACGCCCTGGTGGCTCTACGTGGTCGTAGCGGCGATCGTGGTCTTCTGCCTGTTCCCGTTCTACTGGATGATCAACATCTCGCTGAAGACGGGCGCGGACCTGACCAGCGGCAAGGCCTACCCGCCGAGCCCGACGCTCGCCAACTACGAGTCGATCTTCCAGAACGGCGACTTCACGCGCGCGTTGCTGAACAGCGCCGTCGTGAGCGTCACCACGACGGTGCTCGCGCTCGTGGTCGGGTCGTTCTGCGCGTACGCGCTGGCCCGCCTGCGGTTCAGGGGCAAGTTCCCGATCCTGGCGCTGGTGCTGTCGATCACGACGTTCCCGGCGATCGCGATCGCGGCGCCGCTGTTCCGGCTGTGGTCGGACATCGGCATCTACAACACCTGGATCGGGCTGATCATCCCGAACCTCACGTTCGCGCTGCCGCTGGCGATCTACATCCTCGTCTCGTTCTTCAAGGAGATCCCCAAGGACCTCGAGGAGGCGGCGCTCGTCGACGGGGCGACCTACTTCCAGGCGTTCCGCAAGGTCGTCGTCCCGCTGGCCGCACCGGGCCTGGCGACCGCCGGCATCCTGACCTTCATCGGGGTGTGGAACGAGTTCCTGTTCGCGATCACGCTGACGTCGTCGTCCAGCGCGCGGACGGTCCCCGCGGCGATCGCGTTCTTCACCGGCTCGACCCAGTTCGAGCTGCCTCTGGGCACCATCTCGGCGGCGTCGGTCGTAATCTCGATCCCGCTGATCTTCCTCGTGCTGTTCTTCCAGAAGCGCATCGTCGCGGGCCTGACCGCGGGCGCCGTCAAGGGCTGAAAGGAGCTACCCCACAATGGCCGAGATCGAGTTCGACGACGTCGTCAAGCGGTACCCCGACGGCTTCGAGGCCGTGAAGCACATGAACCTCGAGATCCGCGACGGCGAGCTGATGATCCTCGTCGGTCCGTCGGGCTGCGGGAAGTCGACCGCGCTGCGGATGATCGCCGGGCTGGAGGACATCTCCGAGGGCGACCTGAAGATCGGCGGCGAGGTGGTCAACGACCTGGCGCCGAAGGATCGCGACATCGCGATGGTGTTCCAGAACTACGCGCTGTATCCGCACATGACCGTGCGCGAGAACATGGGCTTCGCGCTGAAGCTGCGCAAGGAGGACCCGAACGAGATCAACCGCCGGGTCAACGAGGCGGCGAAGATCCTCGACCTCGAGCAGCACCTGGACCGCAAGCCGGCGAACCTGTCCGGCGGCCAGCGCCAGCGCGTGGCGATGGGCCGCGCGATCGTGCGCGAGCCGAAGGCGTTCCTCATGGACGAGCCGCTGTCGAATCTCGACGCCAAGCTGCGCGTGGAGATGCGCGCGGCGGTGTCGCGCCTGCAGCAGCGGCTGGAGACGACGACCGTCTACGTGACGCACGACCAGACCGAGGCGATGACGCTCGGCGACCGCGTGGCGGTGATGCGCGCGGGGATCCTGCAGCAGGTCGACTCGCCGCGCGCGCTGTACGACGACCCGCGCAACATCTTCGTGGCCGGGTTCATCGGCTCGCCGGCGATGAACTTCTTCACGGGCGCGATCGAGGGCGACACGATCCGCGCGCCGATGGGCGACATCCCGCTGGCGGACAAGCTGCGGCGCTCGCTCGAGCAGCACGGCACCGGCCGGCGCGACGTGATCATCGGCGTGCGCCCGGAGGACTTCGAGGACGCGCAGTTTGCGCCAGAGGGGCACGAGGGGTGGACGTTCGAGGCCCCGATCGAGCTGACCGAGTCGATGGGGTCGGAGATCTATGCGCACTTCGACTTCGAGAGCCGCGATGAGCTGGCCGGCGAGGCCGCCGAGGAGCTGCGCGAGCTGCAGGAGGACGCGGGCACGAGCGACGTCCCGCAGAGCGGCGCATCCGGCCACGCGGTCGCGCGCGTGGACGCGGCCAGCAACGTGCGCGCCGGCGAGCGCGCGACGCTGTGGCTCGACACAGAGAAGATCCACCTGTTCGAGCCGAGCTCCGGGAACTCGCTGACGCGCGCCTCCGACAACGTCGGCGTCGCCTGACGAGCTGCCCAGCGCGAGCCGACCGGGAGCGCTGGGCATGGCGGGCGCGCCCGCGTGGTGGCAGCGCGGGGCGATCTACCACATCTACCCCCGCTCGTTCGCCGACGCCGACGGCGACGGCATCGGCGACCTGGCGGGGATCGCCGCCCACCTGGACCACGTGTCCGAGCTCGGGTTCGAGGCGGTCTGGCTGTCGCCGTTCTACCGCTCGCCGATGGCCGACTTCGGCTATGACGTCGCGGACTACCGCGACGTCGACCCGATCTTCGGCACGCTCGAGGACTTCGACCGGCTCGTCGAGGCGGCGCACGCGCGCGGGATCCGGGTCGTCGTCGACTGGGTCCCCAACCACAGCTCCGATCGCCACGAGTGGTTCATCGAGTCGCGCGCGTCGCGGGACAGCCCGAAGCGCGACTGGTACGTCTGGCGCGACGGCGCCGCGGGCGGGGGGCCGCCGAACGACTGGATGTCCGAGTTCCCCGCGGTCGGACCTGCATGGACGTTCGACGAGGCGACCGAGCAGTGGTACCTGCACTCGTTTCTGGCCGAGCAGCCCGACCTCAACTGGGACAACCCCGAGGTCGAGACGGCGATGCACGACGTGCTGCGCTTCTGGCTCGAGCGCGGCGTCGACGGCTTCCGGATCGACGCGCTCCAGCGGCTCGCGCACGACCCGCTGCTGCGCTCGAACGGCCCGGGCGCGCCGCGGCGCCACGACCAGGACTGGGAGACGATGGCCGACCGCGTCCGCGGCATCCGGCGCGTGGTCGACGAGTACGAGGACCGGATGATCGTCGGCGAGGTCGCGCTGCTCGACCTGCACCGCATCGTGTCGTACCTGAACACCGGCGACCAGCTCCACCTGGCGCACAACTTCGTGTTCGCCGAGCTGCCCTGGGACGCGGAGGCGTTCCGCGTGTCGGTCGATGACTTCGAGGCGCTCGCCGAGGACCACGCCTGGCCCGCGTGGTTCCTCTCGAACCACGACAAGCCGCGCGTCGCCAGCCGCTTCGACGAGGGCGGCCAGGGGCCGGCGCGGGCGCGGGCCGCGCTGCTGCTGCTCTACGCGCTGCGGGGCACGCCGTTCGTCTACCAGGGCGAGGAGCTGGGCCTGCCGGACGCCGAGATCCCGCCCGACCGGGTCGTCGACGTGGACGGCCGCGACCCCCAGCGGGCGCCGATCCCGTGGCGTCCGCCGTCGCAGGCGGGGCCGGGCGCGGGCTTCACGACCGGCGAGCCGTGGCTGCCGATCGTCGCCGCGGCCGAGGAGCTCAACGCCCAGACGCAGGCCGCCGACCTGCGCTCGACGCTGCACCTGACGCGCCGCCTGGCCGCGCTGCGCCGCGACATGCCCGTGCTGCAGACAGGCGCGCAGCGGTCGCTCGACGCGCATCCCGACGTGTTCGCGTTGGTGCGCGACGGCGACGGCGAGCGGGTGCTCGTGGCCATCAACTTCGCGGCCGTGCCGGTGCCGGCCGAGCTGCCGGCGCCGGTCGCCGGCGCGGGCGCGCTGCTGATGTCGACCGACCCCGACCGCGCCGCGGGCGACGTGCGCCTCGCGACGCTCGAGCTCGGACCGGCCGAGGGCGTCGTCGTGCGGCTGTAGCGCAGGCCGGCCGAAGGCTCGAGGGCCGAGGCGGCATGGCCGAGCGGGTCTGGTGGCGGGCCGCGTGCACCCCGCGCTCGTGACGCTCGCCGACCTCGACGAGCTGATCGCCCGGCGCGGGCGGGCGCGGCATCCGAGTGCTGCTCGACCTGGGCCCGGCCAGACGAGCGACGAGCACGCGGCCGTGTCGCCTTCCGGCCGTGCGAGTCGGCGATGCTCGCGCCCTGAATCGTCTGCGGCGCGGCCGAGCGTCGAATCGCCGCCGAGCCCTTGTGACCGCGCGGTCGCATGGCAAAGATGCCGCGCATGCGCATCGGACTCCTCACGGGGGGCGGCGACTGCCCCGGCCTGAACGCGGTCATCCGCGGCGTCGTGCGCGCCGGGGTGAACCGCCTGGGCCACGAGATCGTCGGCTTCCGCTACGGCTGGGCCGGCGTGCTCGAGCGCAACGTGGTGGAGCTCACGCCGAGGAACACCGCGGGCATCCTGCACCGCGGCGGCACGATCCTCGGGACGTCACGGACGAACCCGTACAAGGGCGGCGCCGACGGCACCGCGGCGGTGCGCGCGACGCTCGAGGGCGAGGACATCGACGCGCTGATTCCGATCGGCGGCGAGGACACGCTCGGCGTGGCCGGGCGGCTGTCCGCCGACGGGGTGCCGGTCGTGGGCGTTCCGAAGACCATCGACAACGACCTCGCCGGCACCGACGTGACGTTCGGCTTCCACACCGCGGTGCAGATCGCGACCGACGCGATCGACCGCCTGCACACGACGGCCGAGTCCCACAACCGCGTGATCGTGGTCGAGGTGATGGGCCGCCACGCGGGCTGGATCGCCGCCTACAGCGGCATCGCCGGCGGCGGCGACGTGATCCTCGTGCCCGAGCGCCCGTTCGACATCGACGAGGTGTGCGAGCGGATCAAGCGCCGCCACGCGCGCGGCAGCACGTTCTCGATCGTGGTGGTGTCCGAGGGCGCCATGCCGCGCGACGGCGACGGGATCACGACGACGAGCGCGGAGACCGACGCGTTCGGCCACGCGCGCCTGGGCGGCATCGGCGTGATGCTCGAGAAGGAGATCGAGAAGCGCACCGGCTTCGAGACGCGCATGACGATCCTCGGCCACGTCCAGCGCGGCGGCACGCCGACGGCCTACGATCGGGTGCTCGCGACGCGCTTCGGGGTGCGCGCGGTGGAGGCGGTCGACGAGGGGCGGTTCGGCACGATGGTCGCGCTCCGCGGCACCGACATCGTGCTCGCCGGCCTCGAGGACGCGGTCGCCGAGCCGAAGCTGCTCGATCCGGCGCTCTACGACGTCGCCGAGGTGTTCTTCGGATAGCGGCAGTCCGGGTAAGCCTGCCGCCAGATGCGCAGGTTGCTCCCGGTCCTCGTCGCGGTCGCCGCCGCCCTCGGCGCCGCGGGCTGTGGTGACGACTCCTCCAAGCAGCGCAACGCGTACGCCGACGCGGTGAACCGCGCGCAGAGCGACTTCGCGCAGAGCTTCAAGGCGCTGTCGCGCCGCATCACCTCGACGACGACGCCGGGGCAGGGCCGCCGAACGCTCCGGGGCTTCGAGGCGGCCGTCGACGACGTCGTCGCCGACCTGCGCGCGATCGACGCGCCTGCCGACGTCCAGCCGCTGCACAGCCGGTTGATCACCGAGGTTTCCGACTACGGCCGCGAGATCCGCCGGGCCGAGCGCGCGTTCGCGACGGGGGCGCCGCAGCGGATCCTCGACGCGCAGAGCAAGCTGGTGAGCGCGACGACGCGGATCTCCACGCGCATCAACCGCACGATCGCAGCGATCAACCGCCAGCTGCAGAAGCAGAGCTAGGGCGCGCGCCGTGTCGCCGTTCTGGCTCTGGACGCAGGCGCTGATCGTCATCTTCGTGCTCGCGGGGATCGTCATCGCGATCGTCAAGCTCGCCTGAGGGGGCGGCGTCCCGCTCGGGGCGCTGCGGTGTTGTGCGGCGCCGCCGGACGGGCCGGCGACGCCACGGTGAGCCCCGCCGCGCGCCGGTTCATCGACGGCGCTGGGGGACGCGGAGCCGGACATCGGGCCGCT
>DATAAR010000047.1:0-10838 GCA_036259975.1 Solirubrobacteraceae bacterium
CGAGCCGCTGCGCGCAGTGGAAGAAGAACAGCCCGAAGTCGAGCAGCGCGGCGGCGACGGGCTCGCCGTCGACGCGCACGTGGCGGTCGTGGAGGTGCCAGCCGCGCGGGCGGACGATGAGCGTCGCGGTCTCCTCCTCCAGCTCGTAGTGACGCTGGTCCTCCTCGCTGTCGTACGCGATCGTCCGCTCGACGGCGTCGATGATGTTGCGCTGGCCCTCGATCACGTTCGTCCACGTGGGCGTGTTCGCGTCCTCGAGGTCGGCCATGAACGTCTTCGCCCCTGAGTTGAGCGCGTTGATCATCAGCTTGCGGTCGGTCGGGCCGGTGATCTCGACGCGGCGGTCGCGCAGGTCGGCCGGCGGCTCGGGCACGCGCCACGACGGGTCCTCGCGGACGTCGCGGGTCTCGTCCAGGAAGGCGAGCGTCCCGCCGGCGCGCAGCTCCGCGTCGCGCTCGGCCCGCGCGGCCAGGAGGTCGCCCCGGCGCGGCTCGAAGCGCCGGTGCAGCTCGGCGACGAACGCGACCGCCTCGTCGGACAGGATGCCGGCGAGCGACTCGTCCGGCGCGGACGCGACCTCGACCCCCTCGACCGCCGCGCTCACGGGAGCACCTCGGTGGCCGGCGCGCCGGCCAGCGAGCGGTCGAGCAGCTCGATCGGGTGCACGACCCGCATCGGCGCGTCGTCGAGGTGCGCGGCGATCTGCATCGAGCAGCCGGGGTTGGCGGCGGCGATGATCTGCGCGCCGGTGGCGGCGAGGTTGCGGGCCTTGCGCCGGCCGAGCTCCTCGGCGGCCTCTGGCTGCATGACGTTGTAGATGCCGGCCGACCCGCAGCACAGCTCCCACTCGGCGGGCTCGACGAGCTCCAGACCGGGGATCGAGCGCAACACCGCGCGCGGCGGCTCGCGCACGCCCTGGGCGTGGGCCAGATGGCAGGCGTCGTGGTAGGCGACCTTGAGGGGGAGCGGGTGGCGCTGCGCGCGCGGCTCGTGCTCGGCGAGCAGCTCGTGGACATCGCGCACCTTGGCGCAGAACGCCTTCGCGCGCTCCGCCCAGGCCGGGTCGTCGGCCAGCATGTGGGCGTAGTCCTTCATCGCCGAGCCGCAGCCCGCGACGTTGACGACGACGTGGTCGAAGTCCTCGTAGGCGGCGATCGTCTGGCGCGCAAGGGCGAGCGCCTCGTCCTCGATGCCCGAGTGCATCGTCAGCGCGCCGCAGCAGCGCGGATGCGCCTTCGTGTGCACCTCCCAGCCCTCGGCCGCGAGCACGCGGATGGTGGCCGCGTTGACGTCGGCGAACCAGACGCGCTGCACGCAGCCCTGCATGAGCGCGACCCGCCCGCGCGCCGCGCGGCCGCGCGGCCGCGTCACCGTGGGCATGCGGCGCACCGCCGCGCGGGCCGGCACGTCGGGCGCGAGCGCGAGCATCGTCCGCAGGCGCGGGCTGTCGCGCGCGACCGGCAGGCGGGCCGCCCGGTGCATCAGCCCGAGGCGGCGCTCGAGCGCCATGAGCGGCGCGAGCGCGCGCAGCCGCCCCGGGTGGGTGAACAGCTCGAACACCGCCCGGCGCAGCGCGCGCCGCTGCCACGGCCGCTCGTAGTGGCGCTCGAGCTGGGGGCGCGTGTGCTCGATCAGGCGGTCGTACTGCACGCCCGACGGGCACGCGGTGACGCACGCCATGCAGCCCAGGCAGCGGTCGAAGTGGGTCACCATCTCGGGCGAGATCTCCGAGCCGTCCTCGTGCCCGACGCGCATGAGCAAGATCCGCCCGCGCGGGGAGTCAGCCTCGTCCTCGAACACCGCGTAGCTCGGGCACGTCGGCAGGCAGAAGCCGCAGTGCACGCAGTCGCGGATCAGGTCGAGTGACGGCGGGTGGTGCTCGTCCCACGCCCGGCGGGCGGGGTCCGGCGCGGCCTCGACGCGAGTGATGTCGAGCGAGGACATGAGTGCTCAGATCCCTCCCACGAAGGAGCCCGGACGGAAGATCCGCGCGGGGTCGAAGCGTTCCTTGACGCGCCGCATGACGGCGACCGCCCCGGGGTCGGCGTCGGGCCAGGGGTCGATGCTGGGGCGCACCTCCTCCGGAGCGTCGAGCACCGTGCACGGGCACGGCGCGAGCGCCGCGCGCAGCGCCTCGATCCGCCCGGGCAGGTCGTCGCCCTCGAGCGCCAGCCACGACAGCCCGAGCGCGGCGCGGCCGACCACAGTGGCGTCCGCTTCGCGGGCGGCGCCGAGCACGGTCGCGAGGTCCGTCGGGCGCGCGGCGACCTTGACGACGGCCCCGTCGAGCGAGCGCTGGCCGTCGCGCTGCGCCCTCCACAGCGCCTCGTCGTCGGCGGTGCTCTGGACGTCGTCGAGCCCGGCGGCGCGCAGCCGGTCGAGGACCGCGCCGGCCTGGCGCTCGGCCGCGGCCCCGCCGAAGCGCACGAGGACGCGCCCGCCGCCGGCGTCCCAGGCGACGTCGAGGCAGTCGGCCTCGAGCGGCAGCCGGGCGAGCGTCGCGACCGCGCCGGCCAGGACGGCGGGATCCGTGCCCGAGCCCAACGCGGTCGCGGTCGCGTCCGGGAGCGGATGCAGGCGCACCGCGACCGACACCACCAGCCCGAGCGTGCCGAAGGAGCCCGTGAACAGCTTCCCGAGGTCGTAGCCGGCGACGTTCTTGATGACCTTGCCGCCCGCCTTGGCGAGCGAGCCGTCCGACAGCGCGACCGTGATGCCGACACAGAGGTCGCGCATCGTGCCGTAGCGGTGGCGCAGCGGCCCGGAGTCCGCCGTCGCGAGCACGCCGCCGAGCGTGGCGGCGTCCGCGGCACCGAGCGGCGGGTCGAGCGCCAGCATCTGCTCGGCGCCCGCGAAGACCTGCCGCGCCCGGGCCAGCGGCAGCCCGGCCTCGAGGATCGCGGTGAAGTCGCCCTCGTTGTGCTCGACGACTCGCGACAGGCCGCCGGTGACGACCTCGAGCGCGACGGGCTCGCCGTCCCAGGCCCAGCCGCTCTTCGTGCCGCCGCCGCGGATGCGCACCGGCCGGCGGGCCTCGCCGAGCGTGCGCAGCAGCTCGGCCGCCTCCTCGGGCGTGTCCGGGCGTTCGGCGGCGACCGGCGCGGTGGCCATCAGAAGCGCTCGGCCAGGCCGGCGACCTCCAGCGGGTGGCGCCGGTACGGGCCCGGCACCTCGCCGCACAGGCGCGGCGTGGGCATGACCTTCCCGGGGTTGGCCAGCCCGGCGGGGTCGAACGCGCAGCGCAGCTTCTGGAACGCGTCGAGGTCGGGCTCCTCGAACATCTTCGGCATGTACTTGCGCTTGTCGACGCCCACGCCGTGCTCGCCGGTGATCGAGCCGCCCGCCTCCAGGCAGGCCTCGAGGATCTTGCCCGACAGCTCCTCGGCGCGCTCGGCCTCGCCCTCGACCGCGCCGTCGTAGCAGACGAGCGGATGCAGATTGCCGTCGCCGGCGTGGAAGACGTTGGCGACCTTCATGTCGTACTCGGCGGCGAGCTCGTCGATGCGGTCCAGCACCTCGGGCAGCTTTGTGCGCGGGATCACGCCGTCCTGGACGAAGTAGTTCGGCGAGATGCGGCCCATCGCGGGGAACGCGGCCTTGCGCGTCTTCCAGAACAGCTGGCGCTCGGCCTCGTCGCGCGCGACGCGCACGTCGTCGGAGCCGCACTCCTCGCAGATGCGCACGACCTCGGAGAAGCGCGCCTCGCACTCGTCCTCGGCGCCGTCGAGCTCGACCAGCAGCGCCGCGCCGCGGCCGATCGGGTAGCCGGCGTTGGCCATCTTCTCGGACGCCTCGATCGCGAGCTTGTCCATCATCTCGATCGCGCCGGGCACGACCCCGCTCGTGACGATCGCGCCGACGGCCTCGCCGGCGGCGTGGGTGGAGTCGAAGAAGGCGACGAGCGTCTTGACCGTCTCGGGCACCGGCACCACGCGCAGCCACGCCTTGGTGGCCACGCCGAGCGTGCCCTCCGAGCCGACGAACGCGCCGAGCAGGTCGTAGCCGGGCGGGTCGAGCGCCTCCCCGCCGAGCATCACCATCTCGCCGTCGGGCAGCACGACCTCGAGGCCGCAGACGTAGTTCGTCGTGAAGCCGTACTTGAAGCAGTGGGCGCCGCCCGAGTTCTCGGCGACGTTGCCGCCGATCGAGCACACGATCTGGCTCGACGGGTCGGGCGGGTAGAAGAAGTCCGGCGCGACGGCGGCCGACACGGACGCGTTCGTCACGCCCGGCTCGACCAGCACGCGCGCGTTGTCCTTGTCGATCTCGAGGATGCGCTTCATCCGCGAGACGACGATGAGGACGCCCTCGGAGATCGGCAGCGCGCCGCCGGACAGGCCCGAGCCCGAGCCGCGCGCGACCCAGGGCACGCTCTCCTGCGCGCATGCGCGCACGACGGCCTGGACCTGTTCGGCGCTTCCGGGCAGCACGGCGGCGGCCGGGAGCGCGTGGTACTGCAGGAGCCCGTCGGACTCGTACGTCCGCAGCTCGTGCTCCTGCGTGTACACCCACTCCTCGCCGCAGATGCGGCGCAGCTCGTCGAGGAGGAAGGGGGTCAGCGTGGCGGTGGTAGCGCTCAGACCACCATCCAAGAGAACGCGCTCGTCGATTGCAAGTAGACGATCACGCACATGACGAGCAGGAGCCCGAGGCTCCACCCGATCACCCTCCGGAACAGGTCGCCCTCCTGCTCGGCGAGGCCGACCGCCGCCGCGCCGATCGCAAGGTTCTGCGGTCGCGAGCGAGGGCTTGTCGGGGGTTCGACGCCGATCGCCGGACGTCCTTCACGGCCGGTCCACGCGCGGATAGGGTGCCGGGCGAGCATGCCCCGGGCCGCGCTGTTCATCACGTGCTTCAACGACACCCTGTTCCCGGGCGTGGGGCGCTCGACGGTGGCGCTGCTGGAGCGCCTCGGCGTCGACGTCGACTTCCCCGAGGCCCAGACCTGCTGCGGCCAGATGCACTCGAACTCGGGCTACCAGCTGGAGGCGGTGCCGCTGGCGCGGCGGTTCGTGCGCGTGTTCGCGGCGGCCGAGGCGATCGTCTGCCCGTCGGCGTCGTGCGCGGGCATGGTGCGAGAGGCGTACCCGCGCCTGGCCTCGTTCGCCGGCGACGACGAGCTCGCGCGGGAGGCCGCCGAGATCATCCCGCGGGTGTACGAGCTCACCGAGTACCTGGTCGACGTGCTCGGCGTCGACGACGTCGGCGCGTCGTTCCCGCACCGAGTCACCTACCACCCGACCTGCCACTCGCTGCGCGCGCTGCACGTCGGGGACCGGCCGCTGCGGCTGCTGCGCGCCGTGCGCGGGATCGATCTCGTGGAGCTGCCTGAGGCCAGGGAGTGCTGCGGATTCGGCGGCACCTTCGCGGTCAAGAACGCCGACACGTCGATCGCGATGCTGAGCGACAAGCTGCGCCACGTGCTCGACACGCGCGCGGAGGTCTGCACGGCGGCCGACGCGTCGTGCCTCATGCACATCGGCGGCGCGCTGCGGCGCGGGCGCTCGGGCACGAGGACCGCGCACCTGGCGGAGATTCTGGCGGCCCAAGAGTGAGACCCGACCGCGGGTCCCCGCCCGACCACGCCGCGCGCCCGCCGAGGCAGCACGCCGGGGGGAAGGACGGCTTCCCGGCCGCGGCGGCCGCCGCGCTGCAGGATAGCCAGCTGCGCCACAACCTGGGCAAGGCCACGACGACGATCCGCGCCAAGCGCGCCCAGGCGGTCGCGGAGGTTCCCGACTGGGAGCAGCTGCGGGCCGCGGGCGCGGCGATCAAGGCCGCGACGATGGCGTCGCTGCCCGAGCAGCTCGAGCGCCTCGAGGCGTCGGTCACGCGCGCGGGCGGCATTGTGCACTGGGCGCGCGACGGCGCGGAGGCGGCCGCGGTCGTGGCCGAGGTCGCGCGCCGCCACGGCACGAACGAGGTCATCAAGGTCAAGTCCCTGGCCACCGACGAGATCGACCTCAACGACCGCCTCGATGCCGATGGCATCCACGCCATCGAGACCGACCTCGCCGAGCTCATCAACCAGCTCGCCGGCGACTGGTCCTCGCACATCCTGGTGCCGGCCATCCACCGCAACCGGGCCGAGATCCGCCGCCTGTTCGAGCGCACGATCGCCGCGGGGCGGACGCTCAGCGACGCGCCCGAGGCGCTGACCGAGGCGGCGCGGCTGCACCTGCGGGAGAAGTTCCTCAGCGTGCCGGTGGCGGTCAGCGGCGCGAACTTCGCGATGGCGGACACCGGCACCGTCGCGGTGTTCGAGTCCGAGGGCAACGGCCGCATGTGCACGACGCTGCCGCGCGCTCTCGTCACCGTCATGGGGATCGAGAAGGTGATCCCGGAGTGGCGCGACATGGAGGTGTTCGCCCAGCTGCTGCCGCGCTCCTCGACGGCCGAGCGCCTGAACCCGTACACCTCGTTCTGGACCGGGGTGAAGTCATCGCACCCACCCGACGGGCCCCAGGAGTTCCACCTCGTGCTGCTCGACAACGGCCGCACGCGCGTGCTCGCCGACGAGGTCGGCCGCCAGGCGCTGCACTGCATCCGCTGCTCGGCGTGCCTCAACGTCTGCCCGGTCTACTCCCGCGTGGGCGGCCAGGCGTACGGCTCGATCTACCCGGGCCCGATCGGCGCGATCCTGACGCCGCAGCTGCGCGGCCTGGATCAGGCGCCGACGCTGCCGTGGGCGTCGTCGCTGTGCGGCGCCTGCTTCGAGGCCTGCCCGGTGCGGATCGACATCCCGACCGTGCTCGTGCATCTGCGGGGTCGCGTCGTTCGCGAGGTCGGCTCCGAGCGCTCGGAGAAGGCGGCGATGGAGGGCGTCGCGCGGGTGTTCGCCTCGCAGCGGCGCTACGAGGCCGCCCAGAAGCTGGCCCGGCTCGGGCGCGGGCCGCTCAACAAGCTCGGGACCGTCGCGCCGGGAGTCAGCAGCTGGACGAAGATGCGCGACCTGCCGGAGGTCCCGACGCAGACGTTCCGCGAGTGGTGGCGGTCTCGGCCCCCGTCCACGGCCGCGACGGGCCCGGAGCCGCCCGGAGGGGAGACCCTGTCCTGACCGCGCGCGACGAGATCATGGGCCGGATCCGGTCCGCGCTCGACGGTGCCCCGCCGCCCGGGCCGGTGCCGCGCGACTACCGCCTGGCCGGCGCCCCGGTCGACTTCGACCCGGTGGAGCGCTTCTGCGAGCGCGTCGCCGACTACGACGCGGTCGTGCACCGGGTCGGCGCCGCGGAGCTCGAGCACGTGCTGACCGAGACCTGTCAAGAGCGCGGCGCGAAGCGACTCGCCGTCCCGGACGGCCTGCAGTGGTACCCGGCCGGGGTCGAGCTCGCGAGCGACGATCCGCCGCTGGGCCCGCGCGACCTGGACCGGCTGGACGGCGTGCTGAGCGGCTGCGCGGTGGCGATCGCCGAGACGGGGACGATCGTGCTCGACGGCGCCGGGGTCTCCGGGCGCCGGGCGCTGACGCTCGTCCCCGATCTGCACCTCTGCGTCGTCCGCGCCGAGCAGGTCGTGCCGGCGGTGCCGGACGCGGTCGCCGCGGTGGCGCCCGCCGTCGCCGAGGGGCGGCCGATCACATTCGTGTCGGGGCCGTCCGCGACCGCCGACATCGAGCTGAACCGCGTCCAAGGGGTGCACGGGCCGCGTCGCCTCGACGTGTTCGTCGTCGGAGGCTGAGCGCGTGGACTTCGGGGTCACCATCTTCGTCACGGACGAGACGACGCCGCCCGGTGAGCTCGGACGGCTCGTCGAGGAGCGCGGGTTCCAGGCGCTGTTCGTGCCCGAGCATCCGCACATGCCGCGCGACACCGTCCGCGACGTCGGCCGCAAGTACTACCGCTCGCTCGACCCGTTCGTGACGCTGACCGCGGCCGCCGAGAGCACGCGCACGCTGCGGCTGGGGTTCGGCGTCCTGCTGCTCGCCCAGCGCGACCCGATCACAACGGCGAAGGCGATCGCCAGCCTCGACCACATCTCCGGCGGGCGGGTCGAGGTCGGCCTCGGCGCGGGCTGGAACGTGCCCGAGGTCGAGAACCACGGCACGCCGTTCGGGCAGCGGTTCGGCGTCCTGCGCGAGCGCGCGGAGGCGATGAAGGCGATCTGGACCCAGGACGAGGCCAGCTACCACGGCCGCCACGTGAACTTCGAGCGCATCACGTCGTGGCCGAAGCCGGTCCAGCGTCCGCACCCGCCGCTGCTCATCGGCGGCACCGGCGAGAAGGTCCTCGACCGCGTGCTTCGCTACGGCGACGGCTGGTTCCCGAACAAGCGCGACGCGCTCGCCGACCGGATCACGGAGCTGCGGCGGCGCGGTTCAGAGGCGGGCCGCGACCACGTGCCGGTCACGTACTTCGGGGCGCCCGTTGATCCCGGCGTCGCGCGCGAGCTCGACGAGGCCGGCGTGGACCGGGTGCTGTTCATGCTGCCGAGCGCCGCGCCGGACGAGGTCGAGCGCGCGCTCGATGACGCGGCGGCGCTGGCCGAGCGGAGCGGGTAGCGTCGGCGGTGGGGGCCGGCGCTGGAGGGCCGTGCGGCCCTCCAGCATGTCCCCCCTGGTGAGGCCGCGTCGCCGCGCCGCCGTCGTGCGGTGGCGGCGCCGGGCTCACGCCGGCCTGGCCGGCCACCCGCGGCGGGCACCCGCTCCCCAATGCGGGCGCCGCCGCGGGCCCCGGCTGAGCACACACGCAGGCTCAGCCGAGTCCTCGCTTCTCGAGCGAGTGCCGACCGTTGAGCTTGATCAGCGCGACCGGAGCGCGGTCGCCCTGGTCCATGCCGCCCGGCTCGAGCTCGTGCGCAACGAGCCCGAGGTCGCTGCGGGTGAGCCATCCGGCGAGCGCGCTGCCCTCGCCGATGGAGCGGTGGACGTCGTCGACGTCAGCGACCACCACCCCCTCGGCGTCGCCCCTGGCGACGCGCTCGAGCGCCGAGAGCAGCGGCGGCCGCCTCGGCCTGTGCCCGTTGCCGCGGTCGTGCAGGACCGCGACGAGATCCCAGCCGCGCCGCTCGCACGCCTCCTCGATCGTGCTGGCGGGCGACCGGTCGCCGTCCGGATCGGCGACGTGCGGCACCCGCGCGTAGCCGATCACGCGCGCGTGCGGTGGCAGAGGTGGCCTGTGGCCGGTCGCCCGGACGAACGCGAGCTCCGGCGTGTCGGTCCCGTCGCCGCTGCCTTCGATGACGGACAGCCGCCGGCGCCGGGCGCGCGGCGCGGGCGAGTGCGGCAGGGATGTGGCGGTCGCCGGCGTGCCGGCGCCGGCGGTGTCGTCGTCGTCGCCGCGGCCCTTGGCGCGGAACGCTCCGACCTGCCCGCCGAGCGGCGCCGGCCGCCCGTACGTGCGGCGCCGGACGAGCCCCATGCCGAGCGCGGAGATCGCCACGACCAGCAGGGCGGCCGCTGCGCCGATGCCGATCGCGGTGCGCCAGTCCGTCGTGCTGTCGGTCGTCGTGGTGGGCGCGGGCGCGGGCTGGCGGGTGCCGGCCGCCGGCTTCGCGTCGCGCGCGGCCGTCGTCGGCGACGTCGTCGCCGGCGCGGGCTCCTGCGTCGCGGGCTTCGCGCGCTCCGCCGACGGCCTGGCCGGAGACTGCGCCGGTCGGGCCGTCGTGGTGGGCTTCGGGGCGGTCGCGCGGCGCTGCCGCGTCCGGGCGGCCTCCGGGCGCTCCGATCGCGGCGCCTGGCGACCCAGCCGGAGCGCCCTGCGCGTCACCGGTCCGACGATGCCGTCGACTACCAGGTCGTGCCGGGCCTGGAAGCGCCGAACGGCGGCGGCGGTGAGCGGCCCGAAGCGGCCGTCAACGCCGGGCTTCCCGAGGTCGTAGCCGCGCCGGTCGAGCGCCCGCTGCATCTGGCGCACGCGCGTGCTCGGCTCGCCACGCATCCCGATGCCCTGCGCGAGCACCGGGGCCGCGGTGGTGCGCGCGGCGTGCGCACCGGTCGGGCTGGCGATCAGCATGGCCGCGAACACGGCTGCTGCGATCGCTGTGATTGTGGTTGCCCTGTTGCCGAGGGCAAACAGGTGGGTGGTCATGTGGTCTCCCTTCTGAACCGGTCCTGGAGCGCCGGCGCTTAACGCGTGGCGCGGGTCTGAGCTCCTCGCGGAGGCTCAGCCAGGCCGATGCAGAAGGGAGGTGGCCCCGGCCTGCGCCGCCAGCACCAGCCGGCACCGGTGCGGGCGAAGCTCCAGGGAAGCGAGAAGATCGGCGTCGAAGAGCACGGCGCACCAGCCGCCGGAGGCCACGCCGCCGGCGCCGGACGCGGCGCCGCCCGCACCGGCGTTACCCGGCGGGCCGGCCGGGGGCTGCGGCTCCTGGCCGCCGCCGTGGGCGGGCTTGGCGGGGACCGGCGTCGCGGCGGCGATGGCCGCCGCGGTGCTCGCCGTGAGCGGCTTCTGCCCGAGGCCCAGGGAGGCGGTCGGGCTGGAGCCGAGCTGAAGAAGGTCGGAGGCGCGGGTGTCGGGCTCCGCCGGGAACGGCGTCAGCCCGGCCGCGGCCGCGGCGGCGACGATGGGATCCGCCGGGGCGACGACGCCCGGTGTCACCGCTGTGGCGGCGCTGGTCGCGGCCGCCGCGGTCGCAGCGGCGGGCGTCTCGGGCACTCCCACGCCCGCCGCGCCGGCGGGCGGCGCCGCGAGGGCTGCCTGACCGGCCGGCGCGGCGACCGAGTCACCGGCCACGGGGGTCGAGTTGGCCGGCGTGGTGGAGTCGGTCGCGGTCGAGGGCGTCGTGGGTGTCTGCCCGGCCGGCAGGGTCGTCGGATCCGTGGGGGCTGCGGCCGGATCCGTAGGCGTCGCGGCCGGGTCGGTCGGCGTCGCCGCCGGGTCCGTGGGCGTCGCGGCCGG
>DATAAR010000048.1:0-3059 GCA_036259975.1 Solirubrobacteraceae bacterium
TCTGCCTGCAGCATCCCGGCTTCGACGTCGACCTCGGGGTCATCGTCGACACCGCCACGCTCTACCGCGTCTACTTGGGACGGGTCGAGCTGGGCGACGCGATTCGAGCCGGCCGGCTGACGATGAGCGGCCCGCGGACGCTGCAGCGCGGATTCGGCCACTGGTTCACCTGGAGCGCATTCGCCCCAGCCAGCCGCTCGGCGCCGGAGCGCCGCACAGCCGCCTCACGCCTTTCCAGCCCTCATCGCGTACGAATCGCCGACTACGGCGATCCGGGCACTGCACCACAGTGGCCGCAACCGCCACGCCCGCATCAGCGTGCGAGCACGCATCTCGGCTGACCGCCGCTTGCCTTCCGCCTAGGACAAGCGGCAGCAGCGCAAAACCACCGCCCTACCGGGCCACCACCCGCAACTCCGTCCGCACCAACGGCACGCCGCCCACGCCGCGCACCTGCACGTCCGCGAACCCGGCGTCCCGCACCACCGCCTCCAGCGACCGCGCGGTGAAGAACCGCAGGTGGTCCGCGCGCGGGTCGAAGTGGTCCTCGAGGGCACGACCAGGCGCCAAGGCGAGGACCAGGAGCGCCGCCCGCCCGTGATACGGCGTCGTCGCCAGCAGCGTCCCGCCCCAGCGCAGCACCCGTCGCACCTCGGCCAGGAGGCCGACCACGTCGGCCGCGTGCTCGAGCACCTCGCCGGCCCACACGACGTCGACGGAGTTCTCCTCCAGCGGCAGCGGCGCGCCCTCGCCCACCACGCGCGCGTCGAGCTCGGGCACGCGTGAACGTGCCCGCCGCAGCGCCTCCTCCGCCACGTCCACCGCCACGACCGAGGAGCGCCGCCGCACCAGCTCGGCAGCGAACGACCCGTCGCCGGCTCCGAGATCCAGGACGCGGGATCCAGCCTCGACGTGCCCCAGCAGGAACGACAGCCGCGACGCGAACCGCTCCGGCGTCGCGTCCTCCGGCACCGCCCGCCACACCGCCTCGCGCCAGGGCTCCATCGAACCGCACGGTGCCACAGGCGGCGGCCCGCCACTACTCTCCCCCGCTCGTGAACCTGCTGGCCGTCAACGCCGTCGACGTACCCGGCGAGCCCGAGCTGCGCCTGCTCGACGCGGCCCGGCGGCTGCGCGACGTGGGCTGGGCCACCACGTTCTCCAGCCCGGGCGAGGGTCCACTGCGCGACGCCGGCTTCCCGTGGCTGCGCCTCGACGTCGGCGGCCCGGGCCAGGGCGAAGGCGCGCGCGCCGTCGCCTCCTGGCCGCGCGCGCTGCGCCTGGCCCAGCGCTTCGACGTCGTGTACCTCAACTCGACGGTCTGCGGTCGCCTGCTGCCCGCCCTGCGCGGCACGCACGCCGTCCTCCACGTCCACCACCTCGTCGACCGCGTCCCCCGCCACTGGCACTCCGCCAGCGTCGTGCTCGCCGACGGCGACGCTGTCGCCCAGCGCCTCGACGGGCTCGGAGCGCGCGTCGTCGCGCCGCCGGGGAACGCGGACGACACGGCCCGCGACGCCTACGCCAAGCGCCTGGCGGAGCTCATCGCGCCATAGCGAACCACCCGATCGGGGGAGGCGGCCGGCGCCACACCGCTGACGGTGCGCCGCGCGCTCATCCGATCGGGTGAGGTCCATGCTGCCGACGAATCCACCGCCCGAGCGATGTTGCGCAGCGTCGCGCGAAGGCACACTTCCACGCGTCCGGGGAAGCTGGGGGGCATCGCCGGACACGTCTTCAGGGAGAGGAAGGCCGAAGCGCCACACGAACAGGCGGGTTCGTGTGGCGCTTCCGTCGTTAACGCGCCACCGGGGTCACTTCCGGTCGCCGCGACGCTAGAACGCGCCGCGCTTGGACAGCACGGCGGGGACCGTCTTGACCAGGATCGACAGGTCGAGGAACACCGACCAGCGCTCCAGGTACAGGAAGTCGAGGCGCACCAGATCGTCGAAGTCCAGGTCGGCGCGCCCGGACACCTGCCAGAGCCCCGTGATCCCGGGCAGCACCAGGTAGCGCTTCTTGTGCCAGTCCTCGAGGCGCTCGTAGTCGCGCTGCGGCAGCGGTCGAGGGCCGACCAGCGACATCTGCCCGATCACGACGTTGAGCAGCTGCGGCAGCTCGTCGATCGAGTACCGCCGCATCACCCGCCCGATCGGCGTCATCCGCGGGTCGTCGCGGATCTTGAACAGCGCGCCCGACGCCTCGTTGAGCGACTCGAGGTCGGCCTGGCGCTCGTCGGCGTCGCGGTACATCGTGCGGAACTTGAAGCAGGCGAACGGCACGCCGCCGATCCCCGGCCGGATCGAGCGGTACAGCACCGGCCCGGGCGACGTCGCCTTCACGATCGCCGCGCACGCCAGCAGCAGCGGGCTCAGCACCGACAGGATGAGCAGCGACCCCACCACGTCGAAGGACCGCTTCAGCGCGTAGTCGAAGCCCTCGAACACCGGCGGGCGGAGCTCGAACAGCGGCACCGATTGGCCCGGGACGAACTCGGCGCGGTGGACGAGGATCTCCATCGTCGACGGCGCGATCCGCACGGTCACGCCGCGCTGGTGGCACTGGTCGACGAGCTCGACCGCCTCCTGCTCGGGGAACGCGGGGTCGGCGATGATGACCTCGTCGACGCGGTGCGCCTCCACAACGCCGCCGAGGTCCTCGAGGCGTCCCAGCGACCGCAGCCCGTTGTCCGGCCGCTCGGTCAGCGCGATGAAGCCGATGACGTTCACCGGCGAGTCGCTGCTGCTGGCCAGGGCGTGCGCGACCGCCTCGATGTGCTCTCCGGTGCCGACGAGCACCGCGCGCCGGCGGTACCCCGCCGCGCGCAGGACGGCGCCCGTCAGCGCCTCGTACGCGTACCGCAGGGACGCGATGTAGGCCACCGCGAAGAACAGCGACCCGTAGAAGATGTAGTAGCTCGAGAACTCGAGCCCGTTGACAAGCGCGAAGATCAGCGCGACGACCGTCGTCTGAAACAGCGAGGCGACGATCCGCGTGAGCCCCGGCCGCTGGTCGCGCCCGTCATAGAGGCCCGAGCGGGCGAACAGCAGCGCGCACAC